>NZWD01000013.1 GCA_002698225.1 Methanobacteriota archaeon
CCGCCTTCTGCATTACTGACCTGGGAAGACGAGTATAGAGACATGACCGGGGTAGATGCTGTTTCTGGAGACGGATCTGGAGTAGTGCTTTGTGTTGTTGATTCTGGAATTGACCCCGAACATCCAGACTTACAGAATATGAATCTTGACGGATGGCATGATGCAATCGGTGAATCGGATTCTCCCTACGATGATGAAGGACATGGAACTGCGATGGCTGGAATCATTGTGGCTCAAGATGGGCTGACGGGTAATGCTCCAGGAGTGAGTCTGCTAGTTGCCAAGGCTATTGATGACCAAGGTGTAGGTAATGATGAACAGATTGCCGAGTCTGTCGACTGGTGTGTTGCCAGTCAAGCGGACGTGATCTCTCTGAGTCTTGGAGGTGCGCAAGGATTCGGCTCTGGCTTGTTCACCACGGATGCTCTGGAGGAAGCAGTCGAAGACGCAATCAACCAGGGAGTATATGTCGTGGCTGCTGCGGGTAATGATGGCGAGGATGATGATGGAGATGTCGAATCTCCTGGCTCTGTCGAGGATGTGATCTGTGTTGGCGGAGTCACTCGCACCGGTGCGATATGGACAGGTAGCTCACAAGGAGATAATGACGGTAGAATCTGGCCCAACCCAATCTTCCCGAGAAGTGATCCTGACAAGAAACCGGAAGTGGTCGCACCGGGACACGAAGTTCCGATTCTAATGGCAGGAGGGTTGAGTTCGGGCTCTTGGTGGGGATGGTCAAGCGGAACATCTGCATCGACAGCTTGGGTTTCCGGTGCTTTAGCTGTCATTCTGGAAGAACACCCTGAGATACAGCGTGAAGGAGATTCTGGTGGGCCCGGAGCGGTAGCTCAGATGAAGGAGTTGATTATGCAGAACTCGCAGATGAAAGAAGGTCAGAGCGAGCATGATGAACACTACGGCTATGGCCATCTGAGGGTAGATCTGCTGATTGATGCCCTGAGTAACTCGACTGATGAGTCATCCAATTATTCGGAGAACAATCAGCCTTCTTTCGAAGAGCGGATTGACGACCCCATTCAGGTTCGTCGGAGTACCGCGAGAGTGCCCCCCGTAAGCTCTACGAATCCCAGAGAATGATTCTCACTCACGCCCTTTACAAACGAAATCCACTGGTTAAACGATTCCACTTTCTTCTGAGCGGAGGTCATTTCGGAAGGTGAACCCGCCACACCTACATCACCTGTCGGAACCTCTGGCTCCTGTACGAGTAATACGCCCCCAGGAGAGAGTAGCTCGAACGCAGATTCAGCAGTAGAGGATCTATCCGACTCGGGTACATCAATGACGACGAGATCGAGGGGCAGAGGGAGAGGAGAGGGTTGAGCGGTTTGTGGTAGAGCCGCTGTGGCTGCAGACCATGTCGCTGCCTCGGCAGCCAACTCGCTCCATGGCATTTGGATTACTTGCGTCCATACTTCTGCCCCATGGCGCCTGATTAGCCTGTCAATAATCACTCCAAATTTGCCCCCCGGTTCGATGATTCGGAAACTATCTGGCTTAGATGGTGGGACCTCAGGAGGGTTTGCAGGATCTCCACACCATAAGTCGAGCAACCATGCAGAAAGGTGTCCGATTCCACCTCCGATTAGAACGGCGTTCTTGGCGGGAATTCTACTTGAGATATCTCTGATTCTAGCGCGCATAGATCGAGGTAGGGGGCGTAGACTCATGTGAAGCATCTGCTCGCCGATTCCTGCGGCTATCGCCGGCTCAGAATCATCCCTCTCGACATCATCTGACAACAGTAGCGAGAACATCTCCTCCTCTGACATCTGAGGCAGCCCTATTCCGCCATCCTCAGTAGCCATGGCATCTGCTCTAGGGGGCTTCTATTCAATCATCGCATTGGATGGCTTCAAGTGGAAGATGATTGCCGAAGACACATGACAGAAGGTCTTGATGAGGATGCAGGGCCGCAGATTACCGAGTGCCTGAATTGCGCGCAGTCCACCGAGCACGAGGTACTTCGTAGGACTCCTCGTGGGAGTGGTATCGATGTCCTTGCCAGATGTATCGAATGCAGCAAGGTACAGACTGTCGTAATCCGGCCTCCAAGACCTGTGAGATTGGTCTTCACGCTATCAGAGGGAGCATCTAGTAGGGCTCAGGAAATTGAGATTGATGAGGATGAGGTGCTCGCAGTAGGGGAGGTCTTTGAGTGGGACTCGGCACAATGGGAGATTACCCGAATTGACAGTGTAGGCTCTCGACCTCGCAAAACCTTGCCGGTTACTAAGATAGTAGCTGCTTGGGCTGTCCGCAAGGACAGAGTCACGGTCAGACTCACCATGACAGAAGGAGAGGAGAGTTCATCCGAGGCATTGGAGTGCAATCCCGAGCAGGAGTTCTCATGTGGGAATGTGATTGAGGTAGGAGGTAGGACTTGGCGTATCAGAGCTATACATACCGGCAAGGGCAGGACGCTTAGAGGGAAGCGTGCGGCATCAGATATTCGTAGGATATACCTTCACCCAATCAATTCAAGGGACTAGCGTTTGTTAGTCCATGGCATCAGCAGCGCCTTAGTAACATGGAAGGCAATCTCTGGATTCTCCCTCAGGCGACGCATGCTGTATTCATACCACTTGGTCCCGTATGGCACATATACTCTCGTTGTATGCCCCTGCTCCGAGAGTTTTCGTCTGACATCTCCCCTCACTCCGAGCAAGAACTGGAATTCGTAACCCGGCCCCTTACCTGCCCATAACGCAGGCGATTCGGTATTTCTTGGATCGGGCTTGTCCGGCCCCATGTTTCTACTCTTCAAGGCTGATAGAGCATAGGAAATCACCGGATTATCATGCGAAGCTATCGCAGTGTATGCTCCTGAATCGAGCATTGCATCAATAGCATCGTTAGTGCCATGCACAATATCCCAGTATTTTGTGTGAGCGATATTCTCCGGCTCGAGGTAGATTCCCTTGCAGATTCTGAAATCGGTCTGATTACCAGTAGTAGCGCATACTTCAGATATGTCGGAGAGGGTTCGCATTAGCCGGCCTTGGAGTACTAATCCGATGTTGTGAAGTCCTTTCTCGTGCATTGCTGTGCAGACCCCTATAGTAGGCCCAGTGACTCTGTGATCCTCCATATCCAAGCGGACGAACATGTTGTGCTGCGCTGCCTTTCTTACTAGATTCTCGATGTTATCCAGTGCGGCATCGGGATCAATCAGCAGACCAAATGCAGTGGGTTTGATTGAGATGTTAGCATCGAGGTTATTCTCAGTGATGGAGTCGATAAGGGTTGAATACTCTTCGATGAAGAACTCGGCCTCCTCCATTGAACTAATCTCTTCCCCTAGGACATCCACCGTGAAACAGGCCCCCTCATCGCTCATATCTCGCATCAGGGAGATTGCACTTTCCATGTCTGACCCGGCGACATATCTCTTCGATACCCAGCGGATAAATGCCTTTGGAGTAATGGGCATCAAGCCGACGACCAACTGTCCGAACAGCCTCATCTAGGCACATGCAAGACGGGGAGAGCCTTCACAATTGCTAGGATTGATTCAGTTCCTTTCCTCGCCTTACAGGCACACCTAACTCGTCCAAAAGCCGCAATATTGCCGTTCTCTGCCAGCCCTTGAATGACTTCCTGTCGAGATGAGCGAAGAATCGCCCTCCTGGAAATGACGACATCGTGGACTCCACCGAGGTTTGGATGGAGTGCTTCCAAGCCCCATCCGGCTCATCTCCTTCTATATGATTCTCGAAAGGTAAGGCGTAATTCGCCAGCAGGTGACCCACCCATAGATTGGATTCTGACAAGACCGCCTTGTGCCTGGGAGCATAGTGGCCCCCTCCAAGTCCAATCATAACATCTCCTCCTGCTTCCCAAGATACTGACTCAGAACCGTCAAGTCCGAGATTATTCGAGATGACACTCGCCCAAGCGTCACCCGCAGCCGAGCTTTTCCATTGGCTCTCTGTGGAACCTATCTCAATGTACAGTGTGGGTGTGGATAGAACCGGCCCGTGATGCGTCGTCTCCAGGGTCAAATCATACTCCTCGTCGAGTCCACGTGATCTACCTTCTGCCAGCATGCCTCTGAACAGAGATGCGAACCTAGGAGAAGGAGGTACGACTGTTCCTCTCCGGCCTCCTGCTAGGCCCTCTTCCCCATGAGGAGTCTCTCCGGGGATTCCAATTGCATGTAGTGTCAGTGCAGGAGTATTGCTGGCTGAGACATGTCTTGAGAGGATCAAGACTTCATCCAGTTCGCAACCAGTTTGCTCCTCATGAATGGCGTCTATACCATCGGCATGGATGTGTAACTGCTCAATGAGGAGCAAATGGACATCACGCAACTGGTGATGGTGTATCGTACCATGAGGCATAGTTGATGGCTCAGACCACCCACCAAGGTCGAGCATTGCCCGATGCAGATTGAGAGATGCTTCGTCCCCGGACGAAGCCATCAGTAGGGTGACCATGTCTCGCAATGGGGGCACGCGTATAATCACTCCAGCCACACCTTCAAGCACGGTGGCGGGGAGCGGATGGCATGCAAGGGGCTCGGTTCGACTTCCAACCCATGAGAGTCGATCAGGGCGAGGCTGCTAAGGTACTGGTTGGATGCTCGGGCGAGTTACTGAGAATCGATGTAGATGGAAAGTCCTTGCACGAACCGGTCACTCCGTTTCCTACGAGTATCTCAGGAGGAGTTGTAATGCGGGAATATTGGCTAGGGACCTGGGTAGATCAGGAACTGCGACAAGCCAGGATGGCAGCTCTCCCTCTAGAAGGCAAATGGGAAGATGGGGGTGGCAGACAACAACTCAGAGAGGTACCCGATACAGATGTCTTGATGCCTGCTGCATCAATCTGGGCAAGACGACTTGATGCAGAGCCGATGGCACTCACCCGGGTCTCCGACGGGGCTGTATTCGCGACTTTGAACAGAGGCGTGTACTTGATTGATGACGGGGCCGAAGAGTTGTGGAGGTCGCCCTACCCAGAGTGGCCGGGGTTATCGAAGTTCCAAAACTCAGACACTCTAGTTTCATGCACAGAACATGACGGGAGAATCGGGCTGTGGTCACGGTCGGGTTCAGTGACATTGCTCAATGGAGAAGATGGATCATTCGTCTCAAGTCATGTAGTTGGCCTGACGAGTCCAATGGCAGGAGTAGAATACAGTGAGGAGGGGGGTTGGTTTGTGATGCTGGAGAGTGGGGGTGCAGTAATTCTAGAGGATATTTCACAGTCGCCTCGGATGCTGAATACTCCTGGGCCAGTCTTCGATGCCAATTATTCAGATGGCAGATGGAGATGGACTGGCTGGAGGCACGATGGTTCGGATCTCGGCGAAGGTTGCAATATTGCGGCTCGCAGAGATGTAGGTGTCGCCATAGTAGGAGATAATGTTGTCACGAATGATGGAAGATGGGATATTTTCCGTGCTGCCTCACTCTAGTTCAGCGGAATGACCGCACTTGCCGCAGACCTTCCTGTTAGAGTGGACTCCAAGGAAAACTCCGGGCCCGCAGGTAGGGCAGAACTCTCCATTTCTAACCAACTCGCCATCCTCGACTGAGTACTTTGAGTGCTTGCCGTTGGGGTTGGGTCCTTCTCCCATATCTACTCACTCCCCTCTGACTCTTTTCCGGGAGCCTCTTCTTCAGTAGCTTCTTCCTCTGATGGTTTCGGTTCAGCAGCGGCCTTCTGCACTCCTTGCTCTGAAGAGTGTCTAGCCTTGACATACTCGGGCTCAAGTTCCGCAGACTCTGCTGAGTCGTACACTAGAGCAAGCCCTGTAGTCTGAGGCATCCCGAATCGGGTGCTGACCTCCTTTACGAAAACCAATTCCTCCTTGGCACCAGGCTCGGCCTTAGCAGCCGCGGCTCTCATATCCTTCAGAGAAGGGGTTGCTGAGTTTGCGTGATTCCAGACAAAGCGAATCTCAACACGGCCCAACAGCGGGTTCTCCTTCCTCTCCGTGACTTCCATCTAGAAACCTCCTCTATCGGATGTTGACCTTCAAGGCATAATTACCTGGATCTGAGACATTCAATCTCTTCGCGACCTCAGAACGGTCTGGGTCTAGAATGACTACGAACCCCTGCCAATCAGTAGTGACTGGGGACCCTGGGCAGTGCATGCACTGAGGTGGGTCGCTCTTCTTCTCAGGATCGGGGAGAATTCTGTTACATTCTCCACATGCGAAGGGCTGCTTTGCCATCTCAATCATCCTCCTCGCCGAGCCAATCAAAGGCACCGAGCCCCTCCATCTTGCAATTCAAGCCGATCTTGGAAGACCTTGGGTCGTTTTGGTTGATTGACTTCGAAACTATTCTCGAACGGACTGGAGATCCTTCCTCAAGGTGCTTACCGCTCTGGGTGCCCTCAATCCTCTTGCTCTGAGCGCCTAGATGGACCTGAACTGGTTCATCGAGAATTTGTGACTTGTGTAGTAGTGCCTCAACCGGACCAATCCTAACGAATGCACCGTATTCGGAGATCTCCGAAACGGCTCCGTCTATGACCTCATTGTTCTCCATAGTAAAGACGAGTGCCTTGAAGCGGACATTCTGATAAATCGCTCCGTCTCCGTGGATGATTTTACCTCTGCCCATGGCCTCGTGGTCGAATGTCAGTAGAGTGTAATCTTCACTCTCATCGAAGCGTCCCTCAAAAGCATCGTGAGCCAGTTCGTCAATATGCTCCTCGAGCTTGCGGCCTGCTCGAATGTACTCTGCTGGAATGCGTATGGTGTCCTCTCTTGTAACGAGGCTGTACATGTCATCGGGCTCCTGTGGGACTCACCTAGAGGACGGCCGTAGGAAGGGAGTTTCCTCCCGTCCCTCATCGGCAGTGCCTCTGGAGGAGAGTTCCTTGTAACCCGGCGACCGGCCCGTCCTGTATAAGCGCAACGGATGCAATCTACCATTCGGCTAAGCCCAAGGTCCTTTCAGACCGTAGGTCTGAGCGATATTATAGGGCGAATGTTCAAGTGGATTCGGAATGCCATCTCCTATTCTGATGACATCGTACCCACCTGTGCTCCGGACTCCAAGACTCCGCCAAGCGGTTCTGGGAGTAGCTTTGATGCTGGCAATGTCACTCTCTCCTTCGCTATCAATTCTCGATTCTGGACATAGGATGCAAACGGGAGACGGTACACAGGACCCTTGGACAGATGGAGGCCAGCCCTGGCCTCAATCCGGAAGAACCTCGGACAGGTTGGCAGTAGCCCCTACTCATGGCCCCGATGGAGGCGCAGGAGATGGATCGCCACAGGGTGCTTCGGAACTCAAGTCGATTGTTGAGCCAGCTCTGAACTGGGAGTATGGCTCATATTCCATAGGGACTGATGCTCTGTCTACTCCAATCGCTGACCTATCCAACTCAATTACTGTCGGAGAGGGAGCAGTCGAACGTTGTGGAGGGAGTTCGCTATTCACGATTATAGTTCAGAAGGCTTCGACATCTGACCCGACATACCTCAGAATAATCGAAGGAGAGGATGCTGAATTGGCATGGGAGGCGGATTTAGGGCAGACTGAGTATGTCAAAGCCGCCCCTCTGGTAGTAGATGTGGACGGAGATGGGTTGCAGGAGATTCTCGTCGTCTATGATGACTCTGTCGGTGATCTGCGAATAGACGCATGGTCTCCTAGACTATCCTGCTCTGTAACTGGATGGTCGTCCTCAAGCGACTCCAGTGAACTGGTTTGGAGTTGGACCGATTCAAGCTTGATGATTAGTAGTCCCGATGGTCCCTACACTTCATCGACACTTGGAGGTCATAAACCGACTACTCAGCCACTATTGGCGGACCTCGACTTCGATGGCGATGCCGAGTTGATTATCGCTGCACTCGAGGATACCTCAAACAGGGATCCACAGGTGATTGCCTTAGGACTATCAGATACAGGGCCCACATTGTTGTGGGATGTGACACTCGACAAAGGAACTCATCCTTCTGATCCGGCGTTTGCTCAAACTGACGATAGTACTGGCTATGTTATTCTGACTACCATTCAGGACAGTACTGGCTCTATGTGGGTCTGGAAGTTGGATCACGATGATGGAGAAGATAACTGGGGCGGCTACTCTCTAGGACCTGGAGAGAGTAACAGTGACTCGACTCCACATGTGAGGCTCCCCGGACCGGTGATTGCGAATCTGGATGGACAGAGCGACCCGGAGATGATTCTCACGATTCCCACTGACGGAGATGGGCAGGGAACAGCCGATGGAGCAGAGTTCCTCGGTATGGAAATAGGGAATGCAACTGAGATTTGGTCATTTGAGGCATCAAACGGCTTCGCCGATGCGCCTCCGACGGCAGTAGACACGGACGGAGACGGCCAGCATGACAGGGTTTGCTGGGTGACTTGGTCTGAGGAGAATATCTTGACAAGGCATGGACACGCTGGTTGCCACGACCTCGGTAGTAATCCCAGTCAGGCTTGGGTTAAGAGTTTGGAAAGAGATAGTGGCAACACCAATGACGAGATTGCAGTCTCTCCTGCTGCATGGATGGATATCGATGGAAGTGGTGAGCCAGAGGTAGTAGTAGCCTTCGGGCGCAAGGTCTGGGCCTATGACGGAGAAGACGGGACTGTGGCTGACATATGGGGAGGTTCAATCTCAGTTTCTCATCGCACTTGGGCTGCTCTCTCCTTCGCCGACATTGATGGGGATGCGACCCTAGACATGGTAATCGGTGACACTGTGATTTCTCATTCCGCGGCTGATGTCAGGCCTCTCTTGGACTTCCGAGGCATAGACTTCAGCCCGAGCGAACCAGATCCGGGAGAGCAAGTCACAGTAACCGCCTGGTTCGAGAATGTTGGCACCGCTGACACTGATGACCAGACCGAGGCCAAACTGTACGCAGATGGACAGTTAATCGGAGTGTATGAAGCCGGAACGATGGAACCTGTCGACCCGACGGGGAGTGGCAGTATTGAGTCGTTCAGTACATTTTGGAGTGGCCCGTTGGGCGAGCATGAATTTGAACTAGTTCTGGATCCGGGCTCCAATGTCACACAGACTAGGCGTGACAACGATGCTCAGAATGTAATCTTGGTCATTGTCCCGACCTACAACGCTACCTTCGAGATTCCCAGTGAGCCTGTCCGAGTCAATCCCGGGTCGTCGACTGTAGCACTCCCGACTATACGCTCTACGGGACGTCTTGCTGGAACATGGAGCTTGAGCGTTGACGACTCAGAACTACCTGATGGTTGGTCCTGGCAGGATGATACCATTGGTGGTCTGAGTGGCATAGAGATTGGTGTGGACCAGACCTGGGTCCCCTCATTGCGAGTGGTGGCGCCGGCTGATGCCTTGGGCTCTGACACGGGCTATCTAGGACTGACACTGACATTGGACTCCGATCCCGGCAACTACAGTGCTTATGCATCGCTTCCCGTCGAAGCTAATCGGACTAGAGGTCTTTCACTGCGAGGTCCAGATGGCACCGCCTCAAGTTCTGGTTACGGGCTGATTGGTGGTGATGCCAATGCTTGGGTTCTGGTTCATAATCTCGGCAATGCTGCCGAGACCCCAGTAATTCAGGTCGGCGGCACGCCATGGGGCGATACTGATGGAGATGGGCAGACAGACAATGTAGTCAGCCTGTACGATCTCGATGGTAACTCGCTACCTGCTCTCAGCCTAGATGCAGGAGAGGTCAAGCTGCTTACTGCTAGGCTATCAGTACCTGGAGATGTTGATCTGGGTGACTTTGTGACAACCCAGATGACTATGTGCGTAGGCAGTGGTGATGAAGAAGAATGTTCCACCATATCTCTCTCTTTCGAGGCCTCTGGGGTCATTGCTGATGTTCATCAGCGTAGCGTTCCTGCAAGTGGCCTACAATGGCAAGTACAAGCCGACTTGCCATCCGACACAGGACAGTTGACATGGTCTCTATCTGAATCTGGGATGGCCATGGAGGGGTGGATTTGGAATACATCCGGCAGCCTTTCTGTCGAGGGCGATTCAATTGTGATGTCTGGCCCCCCTAGTAGTCAGGCTTCCGGTTACTTGCATCTTGACTTGCCTGCAGATTCGCCCCCAGCATTCCATTCCTTCAGCGACGCTAGTGAGGAGTCAGCTAGTCATGTGCTACGCATGTCTCTCGAGGTCTTGCAGATTCATCGGGCTGCTATTCTCGTGACCTCTCCTACGGTTCAACCTCATATTGTCGATGTCGACGAGGAATCTCTCGTCATGGTCAGATTAGAGAATCCAGGCAATGGAGAAGATAGCTATCGCCTCAGCCACGATGTAGTGATTGATGAGAACATCACCGAAGATCCAGGAGTCTCTGTCTCCTTCTCCAACGATATAGTAACTCTGGGTGCGGGCAGCCTAACCAGTATACCCATCATGGTCACTCTACCCGAGACAACCCCTGCTGGGCACCCAGTGGGAATATCAATCCTCATGACTTCACTAGGCGATTCGGGTGTCGTCGACTCGGATACTGTCTTGTTGCAAGCGAGGCAGGACCACAGATGGGGATTTGAGGCCTTGGTGGAGGGAGACTATCTTGTCGAGGAGGGAATCTACTCGGTATATCCGGGATCGGTGTTCTCGGTTGGGTTCATTGTGACAAACGAAGGTAATCTGGTTGACGATCTAGATCTACAGGCCGATTACAACCTGAGTTTGATTGGAGAGGACGGTTCCCTCAACTGGTCAGTGGAGGGGAGTTCTGCTGAGTCAGTTGGAGTTAACGAGTCGGTCTCCATTACGGTCAACACTACGATTCCCAATGATGCTTGGAACGGCTCAGTGATACATGTATCCGTGTCGGCCCTAGCACAAGGTGAGGAAATGAGAGTTTTCAGCTTCAACCTCGAGGTCAGTAGAGTTCCCGGGTGGGCTGTATATGCGGATCAGGCGAACCTAGAGATAGATCCCTCCGGGTCGCAAGTAGAGTTGACAGTTATTCAGATGGGTAATGCTGACTCAAGGCCATATTCGACGATATGGGTTAGTGGAGAAAATGGATGGACAGTTGAAGAACCTGATGAGTTGCCCATCCTGTCTCCGGGCCAAACAGCGCCATTGATTCTGAACATCACCCCTCCTGAATCCGCTCAGCATGGCAGGGTAGTGGAACTGAATATTAGACTGAGAGATGGTGATGGGAGTGGCGAGACCGAAATCACACTACCACTCAGAGTGGCGATAATCAGAGATTTCGACATGACTTCTTTAGGGGATTGGGTCGTGTCAGAATCAGGAGGGTTTCCTCTCGTCGAATTGATTAATCAGGGCAATGCTCCGACTACAATTTCCCTCCAGGTGCTGAGTCTCCCAATTGGGTGGACAGTCTCTGGTCAGACCGAGGTGGTACTAGGGATGGGGGAAATCAGGGGAGTCCCTCTAGAAGTGATTCCTTCCGAGGCATGGGACGGTAGCATGCAGACAATCAGAATCCTAGCCGAGGATGAGGATGGGAACCAAAGAGAGGAGGCGCTAGACACCTTGCAGGCAACTTACTCCTGGGCATCGTCTCCGGTTGTTGTTGGGATGAGTGGTGACGAGTCGGTGATTAGAATCCACGGTGCCGATTCAACAACTGCTGTGAGCGATTCTTCAACTGGTCTTCTGAATGTATTGGCAGATGGTGGCTGGGGTTTGCCCGTGATGGCTTCCGGAGAAGGTCAAATCACCGTTGGCGCTGTGACTCTAACATACCGATCACACGCCACTGAGCCGGCTTCTAGAATTTCTACTTGCAGCATTTCCGGGGTTTTGGGAGATATGATAGCCCAATGCACCATCATGAACGGTAGTGACGGGTTCCATTACACGATGATGCTCATTGATGATGAGGGTAGCATGCTGGGGGCGGCATCCGGATATGTTCCTGAGAATACCTCACTAGGGCCAATCAACCTGAGTGCGGATGGTTGGACCCCAGAGCCTGGGAGTAAGGTTCTGACAATCAGAATGCTTGATGGAAGGGGCGTACTGACCTATCAAACATCCAAGTCTTATGATATCAGGAGAACTGATTGGAATGTGGGAATAATTGATGTGGAACTCGACGGAGAAGGAGATAGTCAGGAGATTAGAGTGTCTTGGCAGCGCAGTGAAAATGTGGATGAACTGCTGGCTCAGTATGATGCAGACTGCAGACTGACTCTGACTGTCGAGGATTACACCATGGCTCACAATGTCGATTTGACTGCTCCATTTTCTGTCGCCTTCGAAATCAGTCGCCCGAGCGTAGCACAGGATGGTGAGGAACTCATAGTGACCATGGGCTGCTCCTTCCCTTGGGATGTCGACTCGAATCCCAACGATGACGAGGACAGAGTCATTCTATCAGGCGGTACAGTGGAGCCTTCGAGATACCCAGATTTGGGTACTTCAGTAGCTGCAGCGGTTTTGGTAATCGGAGTCAGCGTTGCCTTCGCATGGATAATCAGGAACAACAGAGAAGGTAAGCAGCTCATGGAAATGGCAATGAGTGCTGCCGAGGAGAAGATGAAGAGTAAGGCTGTTGAACGGGAGTCGGAAGTAGAGGAGTCTACTGACGATCCTGTTCCGGTGATTGAGGAAACAGAAGATAGCCCTGAACCCGAACCAGAACCTGCGGATGACTTCGAGGCTAGGTTGAGTAGACTGATGAGGGATTGATTACAACCTCATCCGCTTTGAGTATAGTTCCTCATACAGAGGCGTCGCCTGCTCGAGGACGGCATCTAGAGTGGGGGGAAGTTTCCCGACTCTAGGCCTGTACGGTGAGAATCCAGTTGATAACCAGACTGAATCGTACCAATACTCGCCCCAGATGCCATCGCAATCCCTCGGACCGGCTTGCCAAGATAGCATGTCTTCAGAGAATGGAATGTCAAGTTGCTGACACAGCATTCCAAGTATTCCTCTCGGATCTTCGAGTACATCTCTAGAGTCAATAATCGGAGGCTTAGAGCCGTCTTGCGAAGCTCTATCCAAAAGAAGTATTTGCTGAGGAAGACCTGTGGCCCACAGTGAGACTTCATGAGTAATCCTAGAAAGTGAAAGAAGAACCTCCTTGGGGTCGCGAATCAAGAAGCAGTTGCTCAGTGAGTTAATCCAATCAACATCCCTGCCGGGCATGATGTGATGACACATTTGCTTCTGATACCAAATTTCGGCACCCTGAGGAATCTCTGCTGTGAGAGTCTCGGCTATACTCTCGTAGTCGGTCTCGTAACTCTCAATCACCCTTTCCGCCCCGGGATGATCGACTCCAGTATGTTCTAGGTAGTGAGCGTAGAATGGTTCGTCGATGGCGTGGCAATCCTCCCTGTTCTCAAATGAGTACATCATTGCGGTCGAGATGTTCCTAGGCCCCGACCACATAGCCACCCTACAGCCATCATCCACCGCACTCACTCCTCACCAAATCGATGTACAGTCCTTGCAGTCTCTCACACATTGGGCCGCGACTACCGCTGCCCACTGGCTTGCTATCAAACGATACCACTGGAGTCAGCCCAGCGAATGTCCCGGTTACGAACGCCTCGTCCGCTAATCTCACATCGTCCAAGGTGAAGTTTCCCTCGATTGCTGCAATCCCATTTGAGCGGCAAATCTCGAGTACCTTTTTGCGAGTGATTCCGTCGAGACAGTACTCTCCAGAAGAAGTCCAAACCTCTCCGTCTCGAACGATGAAGAAGTGGGTGGAGTTGCATGTTGAGACATAGCCGTGCGGGTCTAGCATCAGCCCCTCATCCCCCCCCAGCTCGCCTGCTTCTATACAGGCGGCAATACAATTGTGCTTAGACAGGCTGTTTATCCTAGGGTCCTGAGTATTTTGCCCTCCCCTCCTCGTGTTAACTGAAACTAGGCTAATGCCGTCTCTCGCCCTTTCCTCATTAGCCCTCTTGAACTCTGGGATAATTACCAAAGTGGGCTTGCTGGAGATTACCCATGGTGCCTGATAAGGGGTGGGCTTGAGCCCCCTGCTGACAATCAACCGGATGTGAACTCCGTCTGACATTCCGTTAGCATCGATTACCCTTTGAATCTCAGAAAGAATCTCTTCTCTGGTTTTGCCAATCTCCATGGAAATCGAGTCTGCACCATGAAATAACCGATCCATATGGTCATCAATGAAGGAAAGGTGACCATTGTACAGTCTAAATGATTCCCATACGCCATCTCCCAACAAGAATCCCGCATCGAATACAGAGACCTTGGCCTCATTCCTATGGACCAAGTCTCCATTAATCGAGATGGTTACTTCTGAGTTACGAGGGTCGTCCTCATACTCGTGAGTACCCATCTCAAACCTCAAAACTTATTCCCAGTAAGTCGTTCGTACATCGACGCATACAACTCAGCGGTCTTGTCAATCATCTCCTGGGGTAGGGCAGATATTGGAGGCTCGTCAAGACCCTTGTCCCTCGCATCATATAGTGACTCGTGATGTCCGATGTCAATGTAGTGCTCTCTGACGAATTCTTTCGACAGAGATTCAATTCTGCCTTGTGAATAGGTCTCAGCATCCCACCATCTGTCTTCATCCAGAGTGCCAAATGAGTCCACCAGGACTGGCTTTCTTCCGGGCCCAAGTGCGAACTCTTTCTTTCCATCAACATGAATCAGTCCTCGCTTTCCAGCCTCCCTCTCGATTATGGCATCAATCTTGAGTACAGCTTCCAAAATCGAGTCGAATTCCTGTTCGGTCATATTAGATATTTGTAGAGCCTCCTCCCTGTCTAGAAGACGATCAAATGGTTCGAACTTTGTAGATACCTCAAGATACGGTTCCGGTAGTTTGCAGTTCTCCTCGATCTCAGTTCCCGGTTCAAAGCCGAACTCCTCGGCCCCTACCTCGCCCTTGGCATAGCGGCGCCAACCCGAGCCGGCTAGGTGATGTCTGCAAATTACCTCGAGCGGTACGAACACATTCTCCATGTCCCTAGGTATGGCTCCAGGCTCCTTGATTACCTCGAAGCGCTTGGCTAGACACCTGTCAGGAGCGTTCATCTCAATCAAATGCGTGTCACAAATTCCTTCCTCAGTAATGAGGTCGAACCAGTGACAAGTCGTCCGGTTCAGGCTCTCTCCCTTGCGCGGGATTAATGAGGGTATAATCTGGTCATATACCGAAATCTGGTCAGTGTACCTGAACTCTAACACATCCGGATTGTTTGTACTCCAGACTTGCTTGACCTTGCCGCTGTATAGTAACTCACCCATGATAGAGTTGGGCGATAGCACGACGATGAACATTCCTGACACTAATTCAGGTCAGTCTCTTCGCAGAGATTGGTACAGTATGAACACCATAAGCAGAGAAATCACGATCCAGCGGGAATCAAATGCATCAACTTCCGGCTTATCGGATTCTCCGAAGATATCGTTCACATCATCCAATTGTGGAGAGTGCTGTGAGGACATCAGCACTATGCCATCGACATAGTATGCCTGGCCTCCTCGAAGACCCTTGGAGACTGCCTTCTGTGAAGTCATTGAACCGACCATGAAGTCACAATCCCCTCTCTTCAGGTCTTGTACGGCCTCAAACTCACCGCCGCTATTCCAAACTCTGAACGATAGTTGAGTAGAGTAGTGGCTTGAAATGCGAGAGGTCACCATCTCAAACATATCTACCTCGAATCCCCTCATCTCAGCAGAACCGTCCAACCAAGACATTGGAGTCCCTTGATCATACATGCAAGCGACTAACTCCTGCTCATCCTGGATAATCTCATCAAGCACCCCTCCATCGGTTGGGGTAGGCCATAGGTGGGTCTCTGAGATGAGTGTCATGTCCATCTCGGGCTCGCCTAGGAACCATGTCAAGTATGCATCATAATCCGAATTTGAGGCGAACACTTCCCTCAATGCTGAATTGATTGCATTTAGCAGATCCGCGTTTCCAGACTCCTGTTGAGAGTCCGGCCTAACTACAGGTGTGTAGAATTCAGTTCGCTCTATCATGCCTACAATCTCTAGACCGGGGGTATTCTCTGAGTTGTCAGGGTCAGTAGCAATCATCTGCGAGGTCAAAAAGAAGTCGATATTTCCCACCATCAGGTCCCGCATCGCCATGTTGTAGTCTAGATAGCTCTGCTCCGAAATGTGCGAATACGGATCGATAAGATAGGATACTGAAACTTCCTCAGAGCTCGCTACTGAGTAATCCGAACTTGCAGAAGCCAATATGGTAGGAGAAAGTAGCAATGAGGCTAGACATAGGCAAGTGGTGAATGCCCTCATGACTCTAGGGGCTGAGATTGCGACTTAGCATTGGTGGTCCGCCTAGACTATATTCATCTAGGAGTCTCGGGACAACGAGGATTGCCATGTTTGAACGGGTCACTCGGTCCCCACGACCTAGGGCACCTCTAGTGAGTCGTGCAATTATCATTGCAATGCTGATGGTTTTCGTCGCTCTCGTTTCGCCGAGTCAAGCTAGGGACTTTGAGAGCAGTTGGGTTGTAGTCGAAAGCGGAACCTCGGAGGACCTACTCACCGCTGTTGATTTCGAAAATCAGGTCTGGGCATTCGGCACCGGGGGCGTGATGCTCAACAGCAGTGACAATGGAATTACCTGGGAAAGTGTGGAATCGCCGACAAACTACGATATTCACCATTCTGACTCAGGATTTGGTTCACTAGTAGTCGCCGATGATTCAGGACTGTTTCTCCTCAAGCAAAATCTAGAATCGGAATGGTTGGATATTTCCTTGCCCGAAGTATCTCAAGTAAATGGAATCTCTCTGTTAGGAGATCAGAGCGTTGTAGCTGTGGGGGACGGAGGAGCTATTTTCAGATACTCAGAAGGAGTATGGGAGAGCTTTTCACTAGCTATAGAAGTCGACTTGATGGCGGTTTCATTCTATGACGATAAGTCTGGAGTGATTGTAGGATCCAGTGGCACAATTCTGTTATCTGATGATGGAGGTTTGACTTGGGATTATCGAGAAGCTCCTGAGGGAGCAGGAGATACGGAAATCATCGCGGTCGAGTACTACAGCATAAGCAGGATTTACGCGATTACCGGTGACGGTCGGATCCTAATGTCTGCGAACAATGTTGCCCAAGGCATCGAGGTCGGTTACATATGGGTCTTAATTGACTTCGAAAGGCATTATCCTCCTGGTAGCGATGAACCCTTGCTAGATCCTTCCGACCTAGATGTTGAGTTGACTTCAGTTCAGGTGGTCACCACTACCAAATTGATGATGACTGGGGCTGGAGGATACCTGTCAATTAGTACCAATGGAGGATCTATCGTCTCACAGCAGATCAATCCCTTAGGCAGCGACACCGACTTCAACCATATCCACATGCTGACTGGATTCGTAGGCATAGCCGTCGGGGACGATGGGGCTATACTCTGGACTGATAATGCCGGAGTCGATGATCAAGTCGGCTTCTCAGTACCCGACTACGAGAACTTCGGGGTATTCGTCGATGAGACGAAAGAGATGTTCCTAGGTGGGTTCATCGCGACGGTCAAGATTGTTGCTTTCGGAATCATTCTCGGATTCTTCCTTGGAGTGACTCTAGCGATGTGTAAGACCTCCCCGACGTCCCTGAAATATCTGGTGGAACGTTTCCAACCAATGCAAGTCAAGGCTGCGGGAGTTCCAATACTATTTGCTGGCCTCTATATGTTCAACACGGCCATGCCCGGAACTAGAGGCCTTGGTCTGCAAGGCATTGAGTACATTTTCCTCCCTGTGGGCGCTCCCGAGTCGTTCGCGAGAATCCTTCTGGGAATCGCACTGACTTTCGTGGGATTGTTGTTCTTGAGCAATAACGGCAAGTTCTCGAAAATCAAGATTAGGTCATTTACATTGAACCCCTGGAGAGTAAGGCCACTGAACACTATAGCGACCGTGTATACTGACTTCTTTCGGAACACTCCTCTGATAGTACAATTCTTGTTCCTCCATTTTGGGCTTGAGTTAGGCTCTATGATCAAGACTCCGGGTTTGGAGTATTTCAGTTTCGAGAGATTGGAGCAAGAACACAACTTCATCACGGACATCTTCGCCACATACGACCACTCCGAGGACAATTATGGAACTCTAATCGGGGGATTGTTCTACGACACAGCATTCATCAGCGCATTCTGCGCACTGGGATTCAATTCCGGAGCCTACCAGTGTGAGACTATCAGGGGAGCCATTCAGGCCATACCCTCAGCTCAGATGGAAGCTGGAAGGAGTATAGGTCTGACATACCTCCAAACCATGCGGCGAATTATTATGCCCCAAGCAATCAGAATCTGCATACCTCCAATGGGCAACGAGATGGTCAATTTGGTCCTCAACTCGTCGCTTGCGATGATCATCGGCTACTCCGAGATCACTAGGCAAGGCAAGTTGATTGTTGCCACCACATTCCAGTACGCATATGCTTGGGGAATGGTCCTGATATCGTACTTCGTGGTTACATGGACGCTTGCGGTCTTCCTGAGGTGGATGGAGGAGAAGACTAGAATACCGGGATTGGGAATATCAGGAGGTGATTGATTGCCAGAAAATGTGTTGGAAGTAGAGGATTTACACATGATCTACCCTGGAGGGGTGCATGCCGTTAGAGGGATATCATTCAATGTCAATGAAGGTGAATCGGTAGCTATAATCGGTTCTTCTGGCAGTGGGAAATCAACCGTTCTTCGCTGTATTAATCGATTGATTGAGCCAACTGAGGGAATAGTCTCACTGAAGGGAGAACAGATCAACACCCCTCACACCGATGTTAACAATCTGAGGTCTAGAATAGGGATGGTTTTCCAGTCATTCGAGTTGTTTGCCCACCTGAAAGTATTGGACAATGTAACACTGGGGCTGAGGCATGTCAGAAAGATGAGTAAGGGGGAAGCCAAGGAGCGTGCGCTATCTGTACTGGAGCGTGTGGATATGCTCGACAGGATCGACGCCTATCCAGGAAACCTATCAGGTGGCCAGAAGCAGAGAGTTGCAATTGCACGGGCTCTGGCGATGCAACCTGAGGTATTACTGTTCGATGAGCCAACCAGTGCCTTAGATCCAGAATTGATTGGTTCGGTACTTGAGACCATTAAAGGGTTAGCAGAAGAGGGGATGACGATGCTAATCGTAACGCATGAGATTAGCTTTGCTAGGGATGTTGCTGACAGAGTCATCTACATGGACGAAGGAGTAGTAGCAGAGGAGGGTCCCTCTTCGATTATCAACAATCCAAAGAGCGAGCGGCTCAAGAAATTCCTCTCATCACTGCACGAGGACGAAGTCCCCGAACAAGTGCATGAAGAAGGGAGCGAAGCTACTGGTGAGAGGTGAGTTGGGGCAGTAAAGAGAGTTTGCCTGACTCCCTAAACCATTCCCTGGGCCTGCATCGCCTCGGCGACCTTGAGGAAACCGGCGATATTTGCTCCAGCAACATAATTGCCAGCCATACCGTACTTCTCAGCAGTCTCAAAGGCATTCTTGTGGATATTTACCATTATTCCTTCGAGCTTCTGATCGACCTCTTCACGAGACCAATTCATCCTCAGGCTGTTCTGACTCATCTCTAGACCCGAGGTAGCCACTCCGCCGGCATTCGAAGCTTTTCCAGGGGCGAATAGGATTCCATTCGCGTGGAAGCACTCCATTGCTTCGGGGGTGCAGGGCATATTAGCCCCCTCAGCCACAGCGATGACATTGTTGTTGGCCAGCATCTGGGCTTCCTCGCCGTTAATCTCATTCTGAGTGGCACAAGGAAGAGCGATGTTGACTGGTGTGTCCCACAATCCATTCAGGTTAGGCTCTGGCTTGGATGCAGTGTACTCTACTCCCTCAAAGTGGTCTGCGTACTCCTTGATTCTACCTCTCCTGTTATTCTTCAGGTCCATTATCCAAGCGAGCTTCTCCCTGTTGATCCCCGCTGAGTCGTAGATGAATCCGCTGCTATCAGACATGGTTACTGGCTTGCCGCCGAGATCTAGCACCTTCTCACAAGCGAACTGAGCGACATTGCCCGAACCACTGATTGCGACAGTAGCGCCATCGAAGCTCTTGCCCTTGGTGGCTAGCATCTCGCGAGCGAAGTAGACTAGACCATATCCAGTGGCTTCAGGCCTGATTAGGGAGCCGCCGTATGACATTCCTTTTCCTGTGAATACTCCAGTGAACTCGTTAGCGAGTTTCTTGTACATCCCGAAGAGGTAGCCGATCTCCCTTCCACCAACTCCGATGTCTCCTGCAGGGACATCCAAATCAGCTCCTATATGCCTCCATAGTTCCATCATGAACGACTGGCAGAAACGCATTACTTCAGCGTCAGACTTACCCTTAGGGTCAAAGTCTGATCCTCCCTTGCCTCCGCCCATTGGAAGTCCGGTTAAGCTGTTCTTGAAAACCTGCTCGAAGGCTAGGAATTTCAGAATGGACTGATTTACGCTTGGATGGAATCTCAGTCCTCCCTTGTATGGCCCAATTGCGCTGTTAAATTGAATTCTGAAGCCACGGTTGACATGGAAGTTTCCATCATCGTCGTACCATGGTACTCTGAATTGGATTATCCTCTCGGCCTCTACCACAGCTCTGGCCACGGGCAGATACTCTGGGTGAGCCTCGATTACCGGGACTAGGCTGTCTAGGACCTCTTCCACTGCCTGATGGAACTCAGGCTGATTCGGGTCTCTTGCGATTACGCTGTCGTACACTTCTTTCATTGTGCTGTCCATTGGCTCACCAAGGGGTTTCAACGATTCCTATTTGAGGGACCGGGCGCTTGCGCGACCGAGGGGGGGCTTTTGAATGGTATCATCACAAGATGTTCAGAAAGAGGGCATTTGGTGGGCCTGATAATCTCATGAGAAGAGATGGCTATCGGCCAACTGCGCCACTTTGTTGCGATGTTCGGGGAGAGTGATTACATACACGGCTGCTTGGCTGACTTGACGGTTCCTCAGTGCATCAGCGATGGGGGTGTGTTCACGCAGCCATCGGGTCCTTCCATCATCACCCATTACCCTAACATCGACTTGAGACATCCGGGGCTCGGCGAGAAGGAGTTTGATATTTGGAACATCCACAGCTACATAGCCAGGAGGTAGTCCAGCTCGATGAGCTAGATCGTCCTCGAACTGACGGCGATTCTCAGGGCTCTCTACAATGCTCAGTAGGTTAGATGCCTGTTCCTCGCTGAGATCTTCTCTGCGCCTGCTTGTACAAACCTTGAGCAGTTGCCTGTACTTGAGGCGCCGAATCATGTCCTGTGCGTAATCACCTGCTGCGGCTAGAGCCTCCCATATCTCAGCATCCACTCGGCGCTGAAGATCAATCGAATCAGGCAGACTGTCAGAACTCCTCTCGACCGCTCTAGACAACATGACCTCGGTGACTCTAGTAACTCGGTGGAAGTAAACTGCACTGTACATCAGAGCACGTGCCATCATCATGCCTTCAAGAGCAGGTAGTCCGCCTTCCTCGACCGCGATATCTCCCCCGTGCCTCTCAAGGCACATAATCAGTCTACGATGGTCTACGATTCCGTGCTTGACTCCAGTGAAGTGAGAGTCTCTGAGTAAATAGTCGAGTTGGTCGCAATCGACAGGGCCGTGTACCAGATGCGCTAGAGTGAGGTCTTGATCCACGAAGTCCTCCTTTCCAGTGGTCCATGCGCTCAATGAGCGCTCGGTTCCTCCTGCTCCCGGACCTCTAATCAGTCCGGCGACTTCCTTGGGATCGAGTCCGTGCGAGTCAAGAATCTCGGGAATAGTTTTGCGATTCGGAATAGAAGCCTCTTCGCCCTCACGCATTACATCGTAGTCGCCGACGATGATTCCCTCTGTAATAGACATGTGATCCATCCCTCCACGCTCGTGCAGGATGTGCTCGAGAGTATGCGAGTACGGGCCGTGACCAACATCGTGGAGCATTGCAGCAGCCTGTACGGTGTTGGTCTCATGCTCATCAAGACCCAATGACTCGGCCATCATTCCAGCAATGTGTGATACTCCCAGTGAGTGTTCGAAGCGGGTGTGATGAGCACCGGGAAATACGAGGTGGGCGAGCCCGAGTTGCTTGATGTGGCTTAGTTTATTCATCTCGGGAGTACTCAGTAAATCTGCCCTGACTCCTTCGATTCTGAATTGCCCGTGAATGGCGTCGTTGATTACCTTCATCGCAGACCCTGCGGGGTTGCGAACGGACACTCTGCCTTGAATCGCACTATCGCGAATGTCTGCGTAATGGAAAGATTGTATTCTATTGTCACGAATAGTTGCAATTCAATTGTCTTTCATTTGCAATACAATTAATAGGCCCTACCCGGTCTGCTAGACTCAGGAGGAATGCGAGGTGGCCGGTGTCAGTCCGATGGTATCGCTGAGAATACCCGAAGACCATTTGCTCGATATTGACCAGAGAGTGGGGCTCGATGGTATGAGAAACAGGTCTGATGTGATTCGAGAGGCTGTTCGCAGATACCTAGCATCTCCTCTGCCTTCGATGGGAGAGCGAGTGCAAGTAGATCTTGGGCCTGATTTGACAGTTAGAATGAGAGATTTCTGCAAGTTGCACGGAGAGACTCCGTCCTCCGTTCTGCGTCAGGCTGCTCGTACGCATATTGCAAAGGCAACACTGGAAGGGGCCACAGTAGACAGGGTCCTAGAGATGCGCATGGATGAGCTGCGTACTCGATTCGATGAAGATTCGAACGCTCTATGAGGTGAGAGATTGAGCGAGGATGGGATGCACGGAAATGCGGGGGGGCGTCGTGGACGCCCCCTCGCCCAACCCCTGCACGGCCTGAGGGGACTGGTCCATAGGGCTAAGCTCTCCAATGCGGCCGGATACGATGCTCATGAAGCCCCTAGAGTGCCAAATCGTCCCAAAAGGGACAATCTGCTTTGAGAATCAACACACACCGTCCCGCACATTCGTGCGGGGCACCCTAATGATTCAGTCTGAACCTTGATGCGTTGAACGTTCATCCGGCAGCGTGGACAAGGGAATGTCGGACTGGAGTCGGTTCGAGAGGCTGACCCCGTTTAGGGTACGCGATGTACTGCTAGTAGCCAGTCACTTCGATCACTATCTGCTCGAGGAATCTGGATATCTAGCTGAGATTATGAGACAAGAATACTCTGACCTAAATCTGTCCCAATCGCCTCGAATCATCCATAGTCCTGAGGCCAGAGACGCGTTGAGGCTGCTACGGGCTCGAGATTTCGATGTGGTCATCACCATGGCTAGGGTGGGTGACATGGATGTGAATGCGTTCGGCATTGAAGCCAAGAGAATTAGGCCTGGATTACCTGTCATGATGCTCAGCCACAATACTCGAGAACTAGCTACTCTAAGTGCTGGTGAGGGAATAGATAGAATCTTCGTTTGGACCGGTGACAGCAGAATCCTACTCTCAATTTGCAAACTCATCGAGGACGAGAGGAATGTGGAGAATGATGTTAGGGACGGGGATGTCCAAGTGATACTTCTGGTTGAGGATAGTCGGCGGTTCTACTCCGCTTATCTCCCATTGTTGTATACTCAACTCGTCAATCAGACGACTAGACTTATGGGCGAAGGAGGCAACCTTCATGAGAAACTATTGAGACTTCGGGCCAGAGCCAAGATTCTACTGGCCTCGGACATGGAATCGGCGAAGTCGATTATCAACCGATACCAGAAGAATCTCATCGGAGTTTTCACTGATGGCAGATTCCCAAACGAAGGAGGGAATCGAGATACTGCGGGTCTAGAACTGGTCAGATATGCTCAGCAGGGGCATCGCTACCTGCCGATCCTATTCCAATCAAAGAACTTGGAGTTACGAGAAGAGGCAGAGGCTCTGGGAGTCAGGTTCCTGCACAAGGAAGACAGCCAGTTGTATCAGGGGATTGAGGACTTCATGGTAGAGGAGATGAATTTCGGCGATTTCGTATTCCGTAAGTCGGATGGTGAGGAGGTTGGCAGAGCATCAAATCTCAAAGAACTAGCAGAAGGAATAGAGACTGCCCCGATAGAGAGCATAGAACATCATGCGCGTAGAAATCAATTCTCACACTGGTTGAGGACCCGTACTGAATTCTCGCTTGCTGCCAGCATGAGGCCGATGACAATAGATGATTTCGAGAATGCCGAAGGAGTCAGGATGTATCTGGCGAATTCCCTCCGGCAGCATATCGAGCAGGTCAGGATGCGTACAATCAGGGACTTCGACTCTAGCGTTGGAGGAGTTGGTTTCCAGCGGATTGGAAGAGGTAGCCTAGGTGGAAAAGGCAGAGGCTTGGCATTTTTCTTCACTAGGATGCTTGAACTCGGACTAGGAAAATCTCATCCTGAGGTTGAGTTTGTCATACCTCGCTCTATTGTCGTGGCGACAGGTGTTTTCCAGGACTTCATCGATGATAACAAGTTGGCCAAATTTGCATATGAAGACCATGATGACGAAACTGTTGATTCAGCATTCCTGAGTGCCAAGTTCAGACCAGATGTCGTAGATGAGTTCTCGAAGATGATTGAGGACATCGATTGGCCTTTGGCAGTACGCTCATCCAGCTTGCTTGAAGACTCTAGTCATCAGCCATTCGCGGGAGTATATTCCACTCATATGCTGGCCAACGACCATCCTGAATCCAAAGTGCGACTGAGGCGGCTACTCGAAGCTGTGAAGTTGGTCTATGCATCGACATATCATAGTGCTGCCAAAGCATATGTCGCTGCTACTCCGAGCACGATAGAAGATGAACGAATGGCCGTGGTTATCCAAGAACTGATTGGGGACGAGGTGAATGGCAGATTCTATCCGAAGATCTCAGGGGCTGCAAGGAGTCACAATCACTACCCTGTAGAGCCGTTGTTACCAGAGGATGGTATCGCAGCGATATGCATAGGATTGGGGAGACAGGTAGCTACTGGAGGCAAGTGTCTCAGATACAGCCCGGGGCAGCCCCTTAGGATACACCAGTTCCATAACAATCAATCCACACTCGATTCCTCGCAGAGAACTTTCTACGCTATTCCAATGAGTAAGGAGGGTGGTCCTGTCCACCCTTCAGAAGAGGATAACCTACTCAAACTGAGTCTTGAGCAGGCAGAAGAGGATGGGTGTCTGTCACTCGTCGGATCTACTTACATCGCCTCAGATGACCGAATCGTGGATTCGGTGAAGGTTGAGGGGGGGCCCAGGATAGTGACCTTCGCCCCAGTCCTAAAGTACGGTAGATTCCCATTGTCTGAGATTCTTCACCAAGTCCTGACATCATGTGAAAACTACATCGGCTCTCCCGTTGAGATTGAGTTCGCTGTATCGATAGGTGCCTCGGGGTCGAAGCGTTTCGCTATTCTCCAGGTGCGTCCAATGATGGACGAGTCGGTTGACATCGATGTTGATTTGGATGAAGTAGATAGGGACAAGGCAATCTGTATCTGTAGCCAGTCCTTGGGCAACGGTGTCATCGAGGGGTTGAGAGATGTTGTTTATGTGCATCCAGAAAGGCTGGATAGATTGCAAACTTCTGACTTACCCTCTGAAGTAGAGGCGATTGATGCGGTCTTGAGAGAAGAGGGGCGGCCCTATATCCTGATAGGCCCGGGTAGATGGGGTTCGTCCGACCCTTCATTGGGGATTCCCGTGCAATGGGAACAGATTATGGGATCTAAAGCAATAATCGAGGTGCCAATGGCCGACATCCATGTCGAGCCTTCCCAAGGCACGCACTTCTTCCAGAACATTATCACATTCAACATCGGCTACCTCACTATAGGCCCAGATGACTTTCTCGACTGGGATTGGCTGGACTCTTTCGAGCCAACTAATGAATCGGGTCCGCTCAGGCACATAAGACTGGAGCGGCCACTCAAGGTGATTCTCGATAGTCGCGATTCCGAGGCAATTATCACAAAGTGATGGCCAATCTTCTTGGTCGTTCTATCGTCAGGTCAGGTTCCATGAGGGCCGACCAATCCGGGGATTTCGGGAGTTTTCTCGCTCACGATGAGCTGAGGGATTCTCAGGGCGAGATGATTGTCGATGGAATTGCAGCCCTAGGGGCAATGGGTTTCCTACTTGCATCTGCCCCTACTGGAATCGGAAAGACAGCGGCCGCTTTGGCGGCAGCTCTCGACGCATCGAGAAAATCTCCCGAGCCGAAGGTAGTGATGTTCCTCACAGGTAGGCAGTCTCAGCACAGGATAGTTGTAGAGACAGTCCGTAGAATTAATGAGAAGTTAGATTCGGAAACGGGCAAGATCAGGTTGGTAGACCTGATTGGGCAACAAGGTATGTGTATCAACGAGATTAGGCATGAGCACAGGGCCCTTTTCTCGAGGCTTTGTGCCGATAAGCGGGGCTCTAGAACCTGCAAACCATGGCTTGCTGACTCTGAGCTCATCCGGCCTCGCATTCTCCATGATCCACTGCATGTAGATGAGTTGGTCTCGTTATGTGAAGGACGGGATGATGAGAAACCATACGGCATCTGTCCATGGAAGGTCGCCAGAGAGTCCGCTTCCTACGCCGATATAGTGGTCTGCGACTACAACCATATCTTCGTCGAAGCGGTCCGAGAATCATCACTATCTGCCATGGGATTGGAACTCGAGGACATAATATTGGTCGTGGATGAGGCGCATAATCTACCAGATCGGATACGCAGAGGGTTCGAACGCAGAATTACGATGAAAGTGATTCGTGATGCGATTTTCGAAATTGAGGAACATTCAGAGAGGATTCAGTCCGAAGGTGCATCCCTAGAGGGTGAGGATTCCGATGCCAATGAATCCGAATTAGATCGACTCAGAAGAATGAAGGCCGCAATGAAGAGGTTGAGGGATGAGTTGCCTAGATGGTTCGCAGAAATCGAGGGAGGTCTTGAAGGTAGTTTGGGCGAGGATCAGCAGGTCTCTATGACTGACTTTATCGAAAGGTTCTCCGGAATACTAGCTCAGGATGTCGAGAGGGCCGTAGAGATCGATGCACTGGTCAGGATGCTACAGAGAATCAGGGTCGATATCGATGAGAATGATGAGGAATTGGAGGACGAGACAGCCTGCATGAGATTGGCCATCCTGCTACAGACCTGCATGCAGAATCACGATAGCCCCGCCTTCGCATTGGTGCATGACAAGATGGGCGGAGAGGAGCATCGCCTCACCACACATCTGCTTGACCCGGGAGTAGTCTCAGGTGGCCTTCTAGAAATGTGCAGCGGCGCCATAATGATGTCCGGCACACTGTTCCCTCCAGAGATGTACTATGATCTTCTCAAGGTGCCCCAGGACAGGGTCTCAATAGTCAAAGAGTATACCTCTCACTTCCTATCTGAAAGAAGGCCAGTCCTTATCGCCAAGGATGTCACTAGCAGATTTTCCGACAGAGGAGATGAAAATACTGCTAGAATAAGAGCACACATCCGATCTATTCTCAAGCAGACCCCGGGACATGTTGCTGTTTTCGCCCCTAGTTACGCCATGCTGGAACAGATATTACTAGAGGATGAAGATTGGATTGTTCGTAGTCGTCGGATGCTACAGGAACGCCCTGGGGCCTCAAAAGAGGAAATGGATAGGGTGGTTGATACTCTGCATCGATTGAGGCGTGAAGAGACTCCTGCCATACTCGCCGGTGTTCTAGGCGGGAAACTGGCCGAGGGTGTGGACTACCCTGGTAACATCCTCGATGCAGTGGTCTGTATCGGCTTGCCTCTGCCTCCTCCGAGTTCTAGACAAGAAGCATTGAGGAGTTACTGTGAGGAGCGTTATGGTAAGCAGAGTGCTTGGAGATATGCAAGCTCACAGCCCGCAGTAAACAGGCTTCTGCAGGCCATCGGCAGACCCATCAGAAAGGCGGCAGATAGGGCATTAGTGGTCCTTCTTGAGAAGAGGCTGTTGCAAAGAGGTTACAAGTTCTGCCTCCCCAAAGGGGTGCATTTGGTTGAGAGCATCGATTCGGGTCGTACCGAACGTCATGCGGAGCGATTCTTCAGAAATAATCCCGATCCAGCTAAGCACATTGAGTGAGCAATGGGTTCATCCGAGTCCCTTGCTTCGGAGTGTCGATGCAGTGGTCGAGGATACAAGTTGAGATGCCTAGCTCCAGCGCTGTCTCGGATGCACGGCTTGGAGTCGGTGAGTCCGGCCTGGATGCCACTGCTGAACAGATGCACGATGATTTCATCGGTTCAATCCCTCATCTCGATGAGGTGAGAGAAGAGCATCATGCAGTTATTTCCGAACTCTCACAAGCAATGGAAGCGGCGAGGGCAGTATCAAGGGAGCTGCAGCCTCTCGGGGAGTTACTTTCAGAACTGGGTGGATCAATGGGTGAGCGCGAGATAACCATTCCACTTCCTACTGCGAAGCCTGGGGAACTGGTGATTGAGACGATGACAGAAGATGGTGGCGAGCTGGTTAGGCTGATTGCGCCCGAAAGATTCGGGGGCACCATCAGACACTTTTCATTGACCGAAGGAGATTCAATAGTTGGGGCCCGATGGTCTGATGGTGAGTTGGTACTCGAACTCAACTAATTACCATCAGCGATGTAAGAATCCCTTTCAGGGAACTCCTGTAACTCGTCTATCTCCTGAAGCACAGTCGAGAGTGCCATCTGAGCGCTCTGGCGATGAGGTTCGCCCAGAATGTGACTGGAGTATCTTGCCTCCTCGAATATCCGATCTAGGGCTACCAGGGCTTGCTCGCTAATCGGCAAGGCATTTCGAATTGCAATCTCAAACTCTCGGACGGTCTCGAAGTCCCTTCTCAGGAAACCTCTGCTCATCAGAATCTGACACAGGCTCTCGTAGCAGTTGAAGATGGCTTCTCTGACCTCATCGCCTGCTGCGAGTAATTCGGCTGTATAACTGAACACTCCTGCAAGTTCGTCAAGTGTAGCCTTCCGGCGGCGGCGAATCAGCATGGCGGCACCAGCGGCGAGCAGGATAGCGATCAACACAAGCCCTAGCATTGTGGTGAATCCGAACGCTTGCGATGATTGCTTCTCGTAAGTGACATCTAGTCCCCCATGGAAATTAGCCAGCCAAGTCTTGTTGATTGGATCTACAAACTCTGAATCGGTCGAGAAGCAGACTCTCAGGGCACCCCAGAAGGTCTGGTTATGGAACGATGGCAATCCGGTGAAAGCCTCGAACCCGTAGGCGAACAAGCCGTCCTGATTGGTCAACCCGACCACGGAGAAATGAGTGGATGAGTGTCTCTGGTCACAGGTACCGTTGACGAGATAAGCTGACATAGGGAAGTTCTCTACTGGCTGTCCTGTATCGAAGGCTGTGACATTGACAGACCCGTCAATGAATCGCTGTCCCTCCGAGATATGCTGAGAATCAGGGGTGAACCTGTAGACAACTGAAATCAGGATGTCGACTTCGACTTCTAAGGTTGCGCCATTCAGATATCTCGAGCCGTCGGGCTCGACTGTGATGACTAGAGATAGTGGTCCGGGCGGCATTACTTGGATGGCATTGGTGATGATGCCGAAGTGCTCAGTTCCATCGTCCGACCAAGGGTCGCCCGAAAGTGGCAACAGGCTGTCTTCCCACTTGAGAGATATTGACATGTTGCTCATCACATTGGATTCGCCGCCAATCTCCAGTATCCTACCTTGCAACTTGATGGGAGCGGTTGGGTCTCCCCTGATGATGTAGAGATTATTTGGGAAGACCTCAATCTCTATGTCTGCCCTTGAGTAGACAGTGAGATTGTACTGCGTCGGCAGGTAGAATGTCTCTCCTGAGAATGAAAACTCGACGATATGTGGGCCTCTCGCAATCAGGTATCCCAGTTCGTGGGAGTAACTGAAGGTGCCATCAATGGAACTAGTGATTGACCCTATATGCTCTCCATCCAGCGAAACCAAAATTTCCCGTCCCTCGAGTCCCGGACGCCCCGTAGAGTCGTCATCGAATAGTCTACCAGTGAAGTTCCAAGTCCCTCCTCTAGTCATAATGGCATTATCAACCTGTAGAGTCATTCCCGAATGATATGCAATTACTAGGGTTGTATCAGTAGTCCCCAGTCTATGATATCCTTGCTCTGGAGCCCTGACTGTGAGTGTGTGATTACCTACATCTAGGAAGTCAGAGACGGTCCAGAGGTAAGACCATTCACCGTTTTCATCGGAGCTGGTAATCCCTATCAGAACTCCATCCACGAAGATCTGTAGCGAATGGTTGGCCAACCAGCCATCAGGCAGGTTATCCTTGACTGTGCCACTGAGCATCAACGGATCCCCAACCGCTACTGCTGAAGGCTCTTCTATGGCAATCGAAACCGGACCATAAACGGTGAATATGGTCGAGGAGTTAGATCCGATGATGAACTCCTCTCCCTGATACGAGATTAGCACGATGCGAGGCCCCAGTTCCATATCCGGTGGGACTGGGATGTAGAGGCTGAAGGTGCCGTTTTCGTCCACTGACAAGCCGGTGAGGAATTGGCCATTCATCGAAACCTCAAGCTGTCTGTTGGGAAGTACTCGTCCGGAGCCGTCAGTCAACATTCCTTCAATGAGCAACAGCTCGTTCCTGTCAACCTCGCCAGGGGGAGTGGTCAGGACGACCTGTGAGGTCTGGGTCACATTGAACTCTCCCGAGTATGAGGAAGGAAGGTAGTACTCTGGATTGAGCGAGTCGCCCTGCCCCATCGGGTCGACCCAGGTGAAACCGCCAAGGAATCTGACAGTCATGGTGTGAGCTCCGTAGTCCGAATCCAGAGGCAGGTCATAGGTGATGGCCCACTCTCCAGTAGTAGCATTTGACTGGGTTGAGTAGACTGGACCGATTGTAACTCCGTCTATTTCGAGATGGATAATTCCTCCTTGGGGATTACCTCCGTGGAACAGATTTTGACCATGCTCATCCAACAGGGTGCCGCTGAAGGTGACTGTTTCGCCTGCGATTGCGGACCCAGTGATTGAGTTGATTCGAAGTTCGGTCGGTGCGAGAATTATGACACGGGTCCAAGTCTCATCCCCTAGTAGGCCAGTTGTCCCGTTGATGCCTGCGAACACAGCTGAAATGGTCATTGGGCCAGGAGTTCTGAATGCATCGACAGTAACCATGGCGTTCATTGTGCCGTTGATGTCGGTGAAGCCCCTCCACTCCAGATTACCCTCAACCAAGATGTCGACAGGTTCGGCGATGATGGGTTGGCCGGCATTGTCGATTAGTGAAACATTGACGCTAATCAGATCTCCTCTAATCGTCCTACTGTCTGGATCTAGGTCAATCGGATCTAGTATGGTCAATAGCGAGTATCCTCTGCTATCGAAGGTCTCGTTGCCCGAACTAGAGCCGTAGTAGTTGACATTCGGTGTGAATGAGGCCATCAAATCGTGAGTACCTCGTGGGAATGTCAAATCCAATCTTATGTCTGCGGACCATGAACCGTTAGGAGCAACATGTGCGTGCCCGCCATGTGAAATTGTGAAGGTGTTACTCTGGCCATCAATAGAGAATGTCAAGGTCGGGAAGAGTGTGTTGCCGTTGCGATCGATTATTCCGCTTCCATTACTAGATGTGAGCATACCACTTACTGTGAAAGACTCTCCTGCAGCCGGATTGGCAATAATCGGATCTACGGTCAAGTTGGTAGGGGACCTTACTGTGATGGTGGTAATCAGGGAGGAGATTGAGTGCAATGTTGAGGAGCCGTTGAAGAACAAAGTCACTGCAATCAGTCCCAGAGGATGAGAATGGGGCACATCGAAGGTGAAGTTGGCTATTCCGGCCCCATTAGTCTGAATCTCAGGCAACCAAGTGTCATGGAACTTGGCTGCGATGGTTGAGTCCGCCAACTGTCTGTCGTTGTCGCTGGACTCGACTAATCTCGCACCGAAACTAATCGATGACCCCCTATCTGCAACTGTGTTGATTATGGGAGTCTTATCGACGAACTGAGTTACTCCTCTAACGAGAATCGTGGCGTTTCCTGTCCCCGTCAGATAGAATGGAGTGCTACCATTAATCACACTGACTACCACAGTTTTGATTCCGCTGGTTACACCATCTGCAAGGGGATCGGTGGGAACTGAGATCGTGAACGAACCATTGCTCGTAGTCGTGACGCTATTGACCAGAGTCTCACTCGAGTCGGCTAGGAAGAAGACCTCCAATGCCATTGGTCCGTTAACCGAGCGGTTGCCGTCAATAGCATCCAATACTCTGCCGCTAATCGAGAAAGCCTGACCGGCCGTGACCTCTGGAGGAATTATGTCTATCTCAACGAAGCTGGCTACCTGAACGGTGAGGTTGACGAAGGTCTCGTTACCAAGCCACCTTCCGGCATCATCGAGAATCAAAGGATCTGATACATCATCAGGCGCGTGTACCCGCACCGAGTAATATCCGGGTGCCGTGTTCGCTGGAATCACAGGAGAGAAGGTAGCTATGCCATCGGTGCCTGTGGTTTGATTCTCCATCAGTTGCTCATTGGGACCTCCCCAGTCAAAGTAGATGTCAGCAAGAACTCCTTGTAGTAGTGAATTATCCTCTATATCGGTTACTGTCGCGTTGATGACCATCGAGGAGCCAGCAACTACAATGATTGCCTCAGGCGAAGTCTCGACTACGAACTCTGTCTGTATTCCGGTCCTGTACTCAGCGTCGTCTTGAACCTTGAAGAACTCACCTCCGGATGGGGGGTTCTGAGTGAAATCGAGGAGTACTCTGAGGTCATAGACGCCAGAACCAACACCTGTGGGCATCAGGAAAGTAAGATTGTAGCCACCCGTAGTCTGGTTAATCCACCCGGAAGCCAAGCGGTAGACTACGGGAGGGGAGGGGGAGCCATCGGGTGCTGGAGGCAGATCGGATGGAACTAATAGTTGGACTACAATGGATGAGTTGTTACCTGTAATCGGAGTATCGTGGAAGATATCATTGGCAAAGCCGGATATCCAGTTGGTAGATCCTCTAGGCGTCCAATCCAAGCCCAATTGCACCGTAGCGTTGGCTCTTCCCTGAATTCTGATTATATCAGTCACACCTGCAGGCTGTAGCCATGTCGAGCCACTGTAATTGAGAACCCATGAGTAGTCTCCCGCAAATGTCTCCCAGGGAGGTGTGAATGCGACATCCAACCGGGGAATATCTGGATCGCTGGCATTCCACTCTTCGGTTCCATTCAGAAGAAGCGTGTAACTTCCTAAGAAGTCAGCGAGAGAGGTATTGGTGTGATCAGTCATCACCACTTCGACTACTGCTTGGTTTCCTCTCGGGATTGCTTGGAGCTGATATGAGAATAACACATAACTCCTGATGCCAAACTGGTCAGTGAAAGTAGTTTGGTCATTGGCGTTCAGCCCATCAGAGTCGAACTCCAACTTGACTTGCACCTCTCCTGCAGGCAGCGGAACGCGAGAGGCCGAGAACAACCAGTCTAGGGAGAACTCTCCAGGAGTGGATGTCCAATTACTGTCATCCAAATCCCAAGATGTTAGAGTGACATAGGGGCCGTTTGTGTTGGCCCTCCTCATCTTCAGATACAAAGTACCGTTCAGTGCTTCTGGCGAGGGCCCTCTGCTCAGAACGGTTCCATTGAGATGAATCAACGAGTCGATCTCAAGGATGCTGTTGTTTGAGCCCCCACCCTCGAGAGTTATCGTTAGATTAGGCGCGGGTGTGATGTTGAACATGAATGCCTTAGAGACTGGTCTGATGTGGTATGATGGGATCGAGGCGTTGTTGAGGTCTTCCTCGTGCCATCCGTTGAACTCGAGTGATGCATTGATGGTTCCCAGAGGCTCGGTTTCGTTGATGTCTATCGAGAACTCGTAGTAACCGCCCGCGCCCACATCTGCAATCAGGCTAACTGGGCCCTCATTGACTGTAGTGTAGTTCAGAATAACCTGCATACTATCGAGAGTAGATGGGTCGGTGAAGGGAGTGCTGGCCAGGGATAAATCTCCAGAGACCAGAGTCTCGACTCCAGCACCCAACATTGGTTGATCGACCGGAGGAGGTTCGTGTATGCTCAGGTTAGAATCATCAGATACATTCAGCCTCCAAGTGAAGGAGATTCCTTGGGAGCCTACATACCCCTTCTCAAAGAGGTGTAGCACCAGAGAGCCAAACCCGGGATCGATTGGTTCCTCAGGGGTCCCGTTAAGTGAGAATGTGCCATTTGAATCAGTAGTCCCGTTTGCAACTAGATGCTCAGACATAGCAGCGCTGCCGGGGACATTTCCTGTGTCGTTCGACTTGACTAGGTACATGTAGACTGAAATGTTGGCAGCTCCGGTAGCGTTCTCGATGAATTGCAGAGTTCCATTCAGCCAGATGTCTCCTGACGACATATTTCTCTCAAACCAGGTCGGGCCCCATTCCTCGTCAACAACCTCGAGGGCAGCCATTGGGGGGCATGCTTCAAATGGTATCCAACCCATATCTAGTCCGCCTTGGTTCTGGTTAGTCTCTAGATGGACCTCGACCCATCTAGTGAAGTCCTTGCCGTATACCTCAAACGACTTGCCCGTCCAAGTCCCTCCGGCGAAACCGGTGACCTTGCGCGTAGGGATGCCAGCGAGTCTAAGCATCACAGAGAATACAGTGGTGAACTCATCGCAGCTTCCCTCCTTGGTAGTGTTAAGTATCCAGTGAGCGATGTCACTATCAGCATCGAGTCCATCGACCCTGCCTGAGCCATCATGATTGAGAGTGAAGTTCGTGGTTGAATTTCCATTAATCAGGAAGTCCTGTATCGCGAGCACTTTGTCCCAAGCAGTGAATGCACCTGACTCATTAATTGCATTCTGAGTAACTTGGTCGACATAGTCGCTACTCCTATCTAAGAAATCGTTAGGCAAGTCATAGGCATAACTACTCCCTGAGAAGGCTGTGGAGTTAGATGTGATCTCAGTTCCGAAGAAAACTTGTGGGGCGGTGACGAAGAGTGTGTCAACAGTCGATTGATCAATCA
>NZWD01000014.1 GCA_002698225.1 Methanobacteriota archaeon
AAAATTCATCTCCTACGCCCTGATGAATTTTATCCAGTACTTCTTTTTTCTTTGACTCTTGACAAACTATATTTTGCGTTAGATTGTGAACTTCACCATGCCTTTCTAAAATTAAATCCACTCTTTCATCCAATGGCATTTCTAATTCTGCCGAGGCCGCCAATTGCGCAATTAAAATACCATCCTTTTCTCTAACATGCCCTTTCATAGAAAAACCACCAGAGTCTTCTCCTCCAAATAGAGCAGAGTGAGTTTTCATAGCTTGAGCAACCCATTTAAAACCCACTGGAACTTCAACTACCGACTGATCATGGGATTCTGCTATTTTATCAATTAAGTACGTTGTAGATACCGTTCGAACTGCAGGACCTGTATCTCTTTCAAGTAAATATTCATAAAGCACCGCAAATAACAGATTCCCATCAAGGCACCCTCTTCGTGGGGTCACAACCGCCACCCGATCTGCATCTCCATCATTCGCAATCCCAATATCCCCTTCCCCACTTTGAATAGACTCAACTAGCAACTCTAGATTTTCGGATTTTGGTTCTGGAGGGGTTCCACCAAATGTAGGGTCTAAATAATCTCTTATTGATTTAACATCTGCCCCCGATCCTCTAAGAATTTCATCTGTAATTCCCCTCCCACTACCATGCATGGCATCATACACAACCTCCAATCCCTTGAGGTCTGTTCCAACTAACTCATTGACATGTTTAACATATGGGCCCATAAAATCTACCACTTCCACCTTTCCTCCTCCTTTCAACACGCTGTTTGGATTCATTAAATATTTCTCTAGCTCTGTAGTCACTTCTGGAAGGGCTGGAGCGCCACCCGCAGGTATGAATTTTATCCCATTATACTCTGGTGGATTGTGTGAAGCAGTTATCACAATTGCACCTGCAAGGTCTCTATCCACAACTGTCCACGCAGCCATTGGAGTTGGATAGTCTCTATCTCCGCATATTACATCTTGACCCAATTGAGTCATCTTTTCATATAGCCCCTTGACAAAAATTGGAGACGATTCTCTGGCGTCATGCACAATTATTATTGGCTTTTTTTCGAGACCGACAGACCTAACATAAGACACAATCGCTTCCCCTACCAAATTAACTCTCTCTGCTGTAAAAATATCAAGAGTTGCTCTCCATCCATCTGTCCCAAATTTAATTTGTTCCATGTTGTTTCACCTCCGACGCCAATTCTATAAAATTATCAAACAGTCGCTTAGTTTCGCTTATTTTATGATATGTATCCTTTGTCGATTTTGCTAATATTTTTTCAATTTTTGTACGAGGAATAAGTGGACCTTCTTTTTTAGGTGTAGTATTTTTAATAGTCTCCAAATCATATTCCGGATGAAATTGAACAGTCCACACATTCCCCTTATTCCACCCTTGTATTCCATATTCATTTTCTGCAATAAGCAGCGATTCAGGTGGGATCTCAACAACCGCATCCCCATGGGTAGAAAACGAGACAAATGTCTCTGAAATTCCCTCCAAAAGCCTACTTTCCCCTACTCTCTGGATCTCATTATATCCAATTTCAAAGTCACCCATAGATTCCACTTTCCCCCCCAATGCCACCGCCATAATCTGATGACCAAAACAAACACCAAGATGGGGAATTCCCCTTTCAATCGATTCCTCAAGCCATTCCATTAGATTTCCAATCCATTCATCTTCCCAATACACAGAAGCACGGGACCCTGTGACGACAATTGCATCAAAGTCAAAAGTCTGCGGCAAGTCCCCTCTTGTAACATCAAACTCAATAGTTTCCACTCCTATTTCTCTCCTAAAGTTCCTACGGGCATGGCTATCGTTGTAAGACGCATCTAAAATGGCTACTTGCAATCTTTCCATTGATCTCTACACAATAGTAGCTTTCAATAAATTTATCCATTCCCTTTAAGGAATATTTCCAAAATTCAGATATTCTTTTTATGATTCGGGATCAAAACCGCCTTAAACTAGCCATCCATAATCCGGAATATGGTTGATTTAATGGGCATGGCAATCGGCGTCTTTCTTACAGCTGCTTTTGTAGGTCTTCATTTTTCTAGAGGGCAACAATGGCAATCTAAAGAAGACATAGCCCCGTCCATTTTAGCACAAAGGGCTCTGGCCATTTCTGAGACGACTTTCCCGGAACCAATGAGTAGGGCCGCAGGTACCATAGTAATTGGAGCCTCTGTTGCCACCGATTCTCTCACTGAAGATATGGGATCGGAAATCGAAGAATCTTCTAAACACCGGCCCCAGGACATCTCGGACAGTGACGCTAGAGTATTTAAAATTGAGTATGTAAAAGAAGGACTCACGGTCGAAGTCCGAGAAAATCAAACTTTACTTGAAGCTGGAGAGGAACAGGGGTGGGATATGCCCTATGCCTGCAGAGAAGGCAGTTGCCTCTCTTGTGCAGGTAAAATCACCAATGGTTCTGCAGCAGAGTTGGCCTTCCACGATGATCAAGAAATGATATCTCAAGACGAACTCAATTCTGGATATTGTCTCACTTGTGTTGCTTATCCAGTATCTGACTTGCGCCTCGAAACCGGCGAATCTCCTTAGGTCTATCCTCATAGAAACGAGTAATCATCCTTAAGTTCACTTGTCCACAAAGACGACACATGAAAATTGGAGTCATAGGACTCGGTAGAATGGGTGAGTATATGTCCCGCAGATTGCGCAACAATAACCATGAAGTTTGGGGATATCGACGAAATGTCGAAGCAGCCAAGAAGCTCTTCGAAGACGATGCTCTAGATGGTTATGCGAATGATATTGAAGCACTGGTAAGCTCGGTCCACGACACCACTGATTCAAAAAGTGTTTTCCTCATGGTTATTCCTGCAGGATCTGTCGACGACACTCTATCTGAACTTCTCCTCCACGTACGTCCTGGAGATATCATTATCGATCACGGAAATAGTAATTTTAAACACAGCCGGGATAGGGGAATTCGTCTAGCGGATCAAAATATTGGCTATATCGACTGCGGCACTTCTGGCGGAGTTTGGGGATTAGATCGTGGGTATTGCCTTATGATAGGCGGGACAGACGAAGACGTAACTTATTGTAGGCCCATTTTCGATGCGCTTTCACCTGATATAGCTTCCATCGATAGAACCCAACCCGATTCTACTGTCACCCCTGCAGAGAATGGATGGTTACATTGTGGCCCCTGGGGTGCAGGACATTTTGTTAAAATGGTTCACAATGGTGTAGAATATGGCATTATGCAATCTTATGCTGAGGGGTTCAATATACTCAAATCTGCAAATAAAGGCAAAGAATATGTTGGCATTGACGCCGAAACAGCACCCATGGAAGATCCTCAAAACTATCAATATGATCTAGACATCGCAGAAGTAGCAGAATTGTGGCGTCGTGGCAGTGTAGTTGGATCTTGGTTACTAGACCTCACCGCAGCCGCACTCCGGGACTCTCCTGGATTGGATACCTATTCTGGAAGGGTTTCAGATAGTGGGGAAGGGCGTTGGACTATCAATTCTGCAGTTGATTTAGGAGTACCTGTCCCTGCTCTTTCAGCTGCTTTGTTTGCTAGATTCAATTCTCAGGGATCAAGTCCTTTTGCCGATAAAATTCTTTCCGCGATGAGATTCATGTTTGGGGGGCACCATGAAAAGAAATAGAAGAGATTTCCCAATTTCCTATTCGACGTATTTTTAACAGAAGTTAGATATGATTGATTTTCCAGAACTTTATAATCCAAAAGAAATCGAACCCAAATGGAGGGACCATTGGTTTGAATCTCAACTATATCGCTACGAAGATACCGGGGCAGAAGACTACGTAATTGATACTCCTCCTCCTTACCCTACTGGAAATTTCCACATTGGAAACTCACTCGGTTGGTGTTATATGGATTTCGCAGCTCGCTACCGTCGGCTTCAGGGCTACGACGTTTTATTTCCTCAGGGCTGGGACTGCCACGGATTGCCCACAGAAGTTAAAGTAGAAGAGAGTAATAATATTCACCGCACTGATATATCCCGAGATGTCTTCCGCAAAATGTGTTCTGAATACACCGAAAAACAAATACAATCTATGAAACAGGTCATGTTGGATCTAGGATTTTCTCAAGATTGGAACTACGAATTTAGGACCATGGACCCTTCCTTCTGGGGGACAACTCAATTATCTTTTCTTAAAATGCATTCTCAAGGGCATATTTATCGAAGTGAACATCCTGTAAATTGGTGTCCTAGATGTGAAACAGCAATCGCAGATGCCGAAGTAGAAACCCTAGATCGCGAAGCGAGCCTCCACTATCTAACATTCTCTGGAACTGAGGAAAAAGATATTCAAATAGCTACTACTCGCCCCGAACTATTAGCAGCATGCGTCGCTATCGCTGTTAACCCCACCGATTCTCGCTATTCCTGGGCACTTGAAAAGTCATTCAAAGTGCCTCTATTCGAACACGAAGTTCATCTATTCGCAGACGATTCAGTCGATCCCGAATTTGGTACCGGTGCTGTTATGATTTGTACTTTTGGAGGTAAACAAGATGTCTCTTGGTGGGCTGAATATAATCTGCCACTCCGAGACGTCTTCACAGAGGATGGTCATCTCGGAGAACTAGCTGGGGACTATGCTGGATTGACAATCAACGAAGCAAAAAGTGCAATTGTAACTTCTTTATCTGAAAAAAAACACTTAGTCAAAAGTGAAAAAACAGACCAATCCGTTGGTGTCTGTTGGCGTTGTGACACGCCCATTGAAATTTTAAGCCGCGAGCAGTGGTTTGTAAAGGTAGACTCTAAAGATATACTCAAAAAATCCGATTCGATAGATTGGATTCCTGCACACATGTTCCTTCGATTAAAAGAGTGGACGGAAAGTATGGATTGGGATTGGGTTATTAGTCGACAGCGTGTATTTGCCACACCCATACCTGCCTGGTTTTGTTCTTCTTGTGATTACATCACCATTGCACAAGAAGACGAATTGCCCGTAGATCCAACTGAAACTAATCCCTCCATTGAAAATTGTCCCAATTGTGGTTCTTCTACTTGGTCCCCCGAAACAGACGTGATGGATACATGGATGGATTCTTCAATAACTCCCCTATATATCCGTGGATGGCCAGAAAATACCTTTACTCCCACGTCGCTCCGAGAACAGGGACATGACATCATCCGAACCTGGGCATTTTATACTATATTGAGAACTGCGGCAATAGTCCAAAAACAACCATGGAAAGAAGCTCTCATCAATGGAATGGTTTTTGGTGATGATGGCTATAAAATGTCGAAATCAAGAAATAATTTTGTCCAACCAAGCGAGGTCATTGAAGAATATTCTGCAGATGCATTTAGACAAGCAATAGCCTTGGGTGGTCACCCTGGAAGTGATATCCAATTCCAATGGAAAGAGGTCATCAGCGCATCTCGTTTCTTAACAAAACTATGGAACATCGTCCGTTTTTCATCAACCCACTTTTCCAATGATTTACCTTCCTTGAAAAATCCACCTTATCGAACTGCTGACTTATGGCTATTCTCTAAACTGAACTCATTAGCACTGGAAGTATCTCAGGATATGGATAAATACCGATTCGATTCCGCGCTGAGAAAACTACGAGATTTCATTTGGCACGATCTTGCTGATAATTATATTGAGTTAGTTAAAGGGCGCATATACGGCGACCAGACCCCCGAAAAATCTGCAGCACTTCACACATTGTATCTGACATTACGCGCACTTATTGTAATGCTGTCCCCTTTCACCCCCTTCATCTGTGAAGAATTATATTCTCGACTTCCTCAAACAACCGATAGTGTCCACACATCACCTTGGCCTAGGGACCTCCCCGAATCATCCGATACTACCGATATCAGTTTTTCTGGAGGGCTCATAATCGATATAGCTCAAAGTATCCGTTCTTGGAAAGCAAATTCTGGAATGGCCCTTAATGAAAAAATAAATAATGTAGAGCTTTATGTCTCCGGCAAAAACAAAATCGATACATTGGACCTATCGGCGGCCATTAATGCCCCAATCTCTTTAAAATCTGGAAAACCTGATCTTAATCTTGTACCTTCTGATATCCAAATAGATTACAGTTTAATCGGCCCAATTTTCCGTGACAAATCCGATACCGTTGTATCTGCAATAAAGAAAATGCCCATATCCGACGTAAAACTCCAACTTGAAACAAATGGCATTCTCAAACTCGAAATAGACGGCTCTGAGGTCTCAATAAATCCAGACGCGATTAAAATCATGGAAGAATATCAAACAGACGAAGGAAAAGAAGTCAATGTACTTACGGTTCCAAATGCCACAATTTTACTTCACCTTTGATTCAAATCAACACATTGGGTGACCTTTTTTCCAATTCTCCTTATGGCTCTCTCCCCTCCTTTAAGCCAAAACAAGTATATATCTGAAAATCAATAGTCCCTTTACGAAAAATGGATTCTATTTTCAACCGCGATTTGGACTCCACGTTACAAACACTTTTTTCTGAAAATATCGGACAAATTTTCTTAATCGGTCCCTCTAAGCGACTAATCACTTCTATAACTAATCTCTTATTCACTTCAATCGATCCTCCCTCTATTAGAATATTATCTGATGGGGCCACTGTCAAAGAAACGACAAATGATTTTATTACAGCTAGCTATCTCTCTGAACTGTCCAGTACTGGACTCTTGGAACTCCGAACTGCAGAAACTTTACCTACGAACGGGCTATTGCTAACTAGTACTTCTCTCATCACCCTAATAAACGCCGGAAATTCAACCTTGACACTCACTACCCCTGCCCAACCCATTACAGAAGATGTTTACACTTTCTACAATAATCTGTGGTCTCAATCTATACCTTTCCATATAGCAACTCCTCCCTTTTCTCTCGTCTTGGATTCCCTTCAGTCTCAATTTGGAACTACCCTCGAATCTGATTTTTCCACCGCTCTTTACTCCCTCCAAAAACTGCCATCAGCCTATGATTTTTTAGACGAAGTTGCATTGAGTTTACTAATCGCAGCACGCAATCAAATCCTTCTATATGATCTTTCGCGCTGGGGCGAAGACATAGGCATAGCAAGCAGGGCAACTTTTTCACGAACCAAACAACTATTAGAGCAACTAAATTTGATTACAACCGAAACCGTTCCAGTCAATGTAGGAAGACCCCGTCTCCGTCTCCGACTAACTCACCCCCTGCTCGAGACCTGCCCTCCTGAGAAATTATTAGCCACCGCAACCGAATTACTCCCTCGCAATGGATAAACATCTGTGATGCACAGGTTATACCGTGAAAATAGGTCTTATCGGAGATGGAGCCACTTCAACTTCCATCGACTTCGCACTCCAACAATCTGGAATCTCCGTCACCCCCGTTTCTATAGAATCTGTTTCTAAATCTAAATTAAAAGAATTTTCCATTGTTCTGGTAGTTGACCACGTCGGATCTCCACTTTTCGACAAAGTGAATACTGATATAGCTACAAGTTGGATCGCAATAGAACTTGGAGGTCTTGGTAGTTATTCTATACCCTCTGTCCTCGGTTCAATTTCTCTATTTAATCCTGCAACTGCCTGCTATTCATGTCTTCGAAATAGAGTAAAATCAAATTTATCTACTTCGGAAGAATTAAATCCCAAATCTATTATTCCCATTTCCCCCTCCTCCGAATCTTTAATTGGGTCCCTTTCAGCATACATAATGAACTCCGTGCCAATTCCCGATATGACCCATAGCCATGTGTTTGAGATTTCAGATTTATCTATAGAACACATAAGTGGGGGGAATGATGCCATCACACATAGACTTTTACTCCCACTCCCTACTTGTTCTTCAAATGACCATTCCCTCCCGATCTGTATTCCTGGAAACACCATGGAGCGCGCAGAATATGCAATTGACGAGCGCATCGGAATTATCAATACAATCTCTGAAGCCGAGTCTTTTCCTGCTCCTTATTATCTAGCAAATTTATGTGACACAACTTCCTTCACTTCCCAGTCAGTCCGAAAACAATCCGCTGGAGTTGCCATCAATTGGGACCAAGCTTTTATTAAGACAATCGGAGAAGCTCTAGAGCGATACAGTTCTGGAGTTTATGACGCCGATTCATTCACATCCGGTCCCGCTTCTAGTTTCAAAAATTCAATTTCTCCTTCTTCTTTCGTCCAACCCTCTCCCGATCTTTATGAAGATGAATCAATAGATTGGATTAGTGGAATCAATCTCCATTCCAATGAAACCGTTTTGCTACCTGCAGAATTCGCTGTATTCCCGCCCCCCTCTGAATATTACAAACCCGCAATAACTACTGGACTCGCAATAGGGAACTCACTCATAGAAGCCCAACTTTCAGGCCTCTACGAAGTTATAGAACGCGACGCAACCATGTTGTCTTGGTATTCCAACCGCCCGCCCTCTATATTTTCACCAGACGACCCCGAGTTCGATCTTTTATCCCAGATGGCCAATTCCAAAGGGCTCGATTCTACCGTTCTCTTAGTAACTCAGGATATAGACATCCCCGTAGTTACCGTAGCTGTTCATAGATCTTCAAAATGGCCGAAATTCGCTGTAGGTTCTTGTGCAAATATCAATCCAAACCACGCAGCAATTGGTGCTCTATCTGAAGCATTACAGAATTGGATGGAATTGCGATCTATGGGGCCTGATATAGCAAACAATCAATCATCTGCAATAGGAACTTATTCTAATTTTCCAAAAGAAGCACAATCTTTCATAGGGCATAGTGAACCCTTCTCCTCAAACGATCTTTCCATTCCTACTTTCTCCAAAAAAACTGAAGAACTATTCTTCCTTCTAACTCATTTACATTCATTAGATTTGTCTTCTTATTCTGTCCAACTCACTCCTCCTGATATAGCCACCATAGGATTCGAAGCCGTTCGTATACTTATCCCCAAGGCACAGCCCCTCTTTTTCGAGAAACCCTTTTTCGGATCTCGAGCACGAACTGTACCTGCTTCACTTGGTAACTTTAGATCTAGACTAGACCGGCCCCATCATCCCTATCCTTAGATTCCCAAAACCGCTCTTAGTAAATCCCGCATTCCTGGACCTAAACCCACTGCTATTATTACAATTAAAAGCAAAATAGTCCAGCTCGGGTTTTCTTCCATCGCTTCCTTATCAAAAATATAAATTACTAAAAGTGCAGCACCTATCTTGATCACCAAGAATGGCCAAGCCGTTCCTATTATATTTGTTATCCAATCCGGAAATTGGGACCCTATCTCTACCAACCCTCTATTGATGGGG
>NZWD01000015.1 GCA_002698225.1 Methanobacteriota archaeon
TCGTCGAGAGGCAGGTTGGGTACGAAGTGGAGTAGTCTGTTATTGTCTAGGACTAGGACTGCATCGGCCGCTTTGCGCAGAAGATCCAGTCCCTCAAGCGCTCTTTGCATGCGCTGTCTGCGCTCGACTGTGAATGGAGTCGTGACTACTGCAACCACGAGGGCCCCAGAGCGCTTGGCTTCCTCGGCCACGATTGGTGCTATCCCGGTTCCTGTACCTCCGCCCAATCCAGCGGTTACGAAGACTAAATCGGCGCCAGTGACAATCCTTGAGATGACATCTCTGCCCGCTTCAGCGCAGCGTCGGCCCATCACCGGGTCTCCCCCTGCCCCGAGACCTCTGGTGATGTGCCTGCCCACAAGCAACTTCTGCATCGCTCTGGTGTGGTCCAGATGCTGCTTGTCGGTGTTGATGGCGACAGTAGTGGCGCCCTCTACACCAATGTGCGTGATTCTGTTCATTGTGTTGTTACCCGAGCCGCCGCATCCGCAGACGAGGATTTTCGGATCTGGAGGGCCGTAGGACTCTAGCTCCCTATCGGTCAGCGCAGTGGGTATCCTACCATCCGGAATCTGATCAACGGTCGTCGCTGGAGCCCCTGTCATCATCCTACCCCGAATGCATCCCCGGCATTGCTGCCTACTTCACGAAGTGCACTTCTCAGCCTTCTTAACCGTTGAGGGATTACAACGACCCATGGAGGCGATTATCGAGGGGTCTCCGGAAAGCGAGATAAGCAGGTGGACGCTCCACAGGTATAACCGCGCTTAGCTCAGCTGGCTTAGAGCACCTGACTGTAGACTGGAAACACTTGGTTGTAGGCAGCCATCAGGGGGTCCCCGGTTCAAGTCCGGGAGCGCGGACCAATAACGTCCTCAACAGCTCTTCGAGCAATGTGGGCAGGCTCATAAAGGGGAGTTTGGTCGGCGGCGCGCTGAGAGGTAATACAATGGGTGTGCAGCAACATGTTCGTTCCCTTTGGAAGACCCCCAAGGCATCCTTGCCGTCCCGGTACCGCCGTGACCGCATGGCTAGCTGGAGGAGAGAGCCAGTATACCAGAGAATCGAGCGCCCTACACGCATAGACGCCGCGCGCAGAGTAGGCTACAGGGCCAAGCAAGGCGTTGTTGTAGTCAGGACTAGAGTGCGCCGTGGTGGTCTGCGAAGGAGCAAGGTCCACATGAAGCGCAAGCCTTCCAAGGCAGGTATCAAGAAGATTACAATGGGCAAGTCGATTCAGCGAATGGCAGAGGAGAGAGTCAGCAGGCGCTACCCTAACCTCGAAGTTCTGAACTCCTACTGGGTAGGCGAGGACGGCAAGAACAAGTTCTACGAAGTAATACTCCTAGATCCATCTCACCCTGTCATCAAGTCGGACAAGCAGTTCGGATGGGTCTCCAGCGGCAACAGTCACCGCGGAAGGGCCTTCCGTGGTAAGACCAGTGCGGGCAAGCGCGGCCGTGGTCTGATGAACAAGGGTAAGGGAGCCGAGAAGCTCCGGCCCAGCCTCAAGGCCAACAAAAACCGCGGCAAGTAAGCGTCTCGCTTCCGTCAGGTTGATGCCTGTTCAACATAGGCGCGGGCCATGGCGGATAGCCAAGTTTCCGATATTCGTGGCCTACCGGTCATCCTCCCGGACGGCAGACTCCTCGGAACTGTGCATGATACTGTAATCGACACCGATGGATGGCGCTGTACCCATGTCTTCGTCTCCGACCCGCCAGCAGACTTAGTCGAAGGCAGAATCCATGTCGCTATACCCTGGAATTGGATTCGCTCAATCGGTGATGTGATGATTCTCAGGTGGTTCCCACCGACCCCGATTCCGAGGAACGCCTCATAGTTCAATACGGCAGCGCTCTCAGGCACCCACGGAAATGTTCGCTCTGCACATCCTAGGGACCTCGGGTTCGCGACCTACTGCGACAAGGTCGGTTTCGGGAAATTACCTGATGACCCCCCACGGAGGCTTGGTAATCGACTGCGGTGAGGGTTTCCAAGAGAGACTTGTCAGGCAGGATCTGAGACTCAAGAGGAGCAAGACTGGCAAGCGCGCGAAGGCATCGAAGGTCAGAGCGATTCTGCTAACCCACTGCCATTTAGATCACTGCTGGGGACTAATCCCATTCCTGCATACCATGAATCTCGATGGCAGAACCGAGCCTCTCACAATCATCGCTCCCGGAGCCCCTGATGGGTCTGACTCGAAGCCTGACTTCAATGACTTATTCGGCGCCTGGAGGGAGATGATTGAGGACGAATACTCCAGAGGCAGGATGGGCTATGAGGTGAATTGGGTCCTGATACCAATCGAGGACGAACTCCCCATAGAATCTCCTTTCCAGCCATTAGAAGATCTCCATCTGACAGCAATCCCTACCAAGCACGGAGTTGTCTCCGTGGCATGGATGATATCCTCGAACAAGCGGCCAGAGAGACGACTCATGGTGTCAGGTGACACATCGAGAGGAGTTACTTCGTTCAAATCAGACAGCATCGGGGGAGAGTTGGATGTACTCATCCACGAAGCGACCTACTCTAGCGAGACTCACGAGTTGGCTGAGGTATGGGGCCACTCTACTGCAGAGGATGCGGCTGAAGCCGCAGCAGTGATGGGAGCGAAATTGCTAGGAATGCTACATCTGAGTTCTAGGATTTCCGATCCAAGCGTGTTGGAAGAGGAGGCCAGAAGGCACCACAATCAATCATTTGTTTGTGAGGATGGTGACATCATTGAGGTCTCGTGGGGGGGCGAAATCTCCGTGAGTAGGCGTGAAGGTGATGCCTGGACTGGCCTGAGCATAGGATGAACGCGACTGCGATACGATTCAAAAGTAGAAGGTAAACCGTTCTGTGTGCGCCGAGCCTCTACTGCCTTCCTAATCGCCCTACTGATAGTCAGTAGCGCCCCTCTCGCGCAGGCCACTCCCAAGGGAGTGATATCCTGTCTGAATGCAGACCTATCGATGATGCCAGCCACTTGGGATATCGACGACCAATCCTGTGTGAGAGTGGACTTGGGAGAGTTAGTGCCCGATGAGATCCTCTCATTCGATCTGATCACAGATTCCGAAATAGATATCCTACTGTTCTCGGTCAACTCAATCTCAGTTTATCAGAACGAACAGTCGTACAGGAGCGACGCAATCTGGGAGAGAAACTCCGTCTTTGAAGAGTTCAATGGAACCGGGTCTTGGCATTGGACAGTACCTGACGACAGGGACCCAACTCGTTGGTATCTGGTAATGGATAACCTCGCTCATCCCCAAGACTCCGGCGGCGGAGCTCAAGGAGGATCCATCGCATCAGTCACTCTCGATTCATCCTCTGTGACGCCCGGACCATTCACCCTAGCAGATACCATAGTCAGGCTTAGCCCGGGCGAGCACTCGATTCTCCACGGACCATTCGTTGTCGATGCGGGAACTCAAGTCAGGATGGAAGCGGACACGATGGAAGGTGCGCCCGATGTATTCTTGATGACAGCCTCGCAAGTCGATACATACGAGCAAGGAGGTACGGCCGCCTCTCGTGTACAGGGCACAGACATGCTGCTAATCACCCAAGAGAGAGACATGGTGTGGCTAGCCACTGAGACCTATGAGGGAGAGGATCTGTATCTGGTAGTGGACAACCGAGCCGGCCCCGCCGGAGGTGGTGCCGGCACCGAATCTATCGCCGTGACAGTTATGCTCTCACTCACACCAGTACTTGATCCAATTATTAGCTCCGATGTCCCACTCGATGTGGTTGATGTAGGCTCCACCGTGATGCTGGACGCCAGCCAGACCCCCAACAACTCCAATCAGATTCCCGAATCCGGATTCCGCTGGGATACTGACGGTGATGGTGTTGACGACACCACCGGCCCTATCATCAATGTCAGTTGGTCCAATCCTACCGTCGAACCGCTGAACATCAGACTCACCGTAGTAGCAATCGATGCTCGCAGCATGAGTGCTTATCAGGAAATTGAGGTAAGGGACATCTCCGACCCTGAGGTAAGCATCGGAGTCACATCTACTCTAGAGCGTACATATGGCGAGGATGTGGTTCTCAGCGGGCAGGTCACTGACAACTGGGGAGTCGACACCATCGAGTGGCTAATTGATGGCGTTCTGATGAGAACCAACTCTGGAGATGATGAAGGAGCCACGGTGTTCAGTTACATGTTCAACGAGTCGTTCTCTGCTGGCCCTCATACCGTAACCATGCGTGCAACTGACAATTCCGGTAGAGTATCTGAGGATACCGCCACAGTCAGTTTGTACGACTCGACCCCTCCATCGATAGGTGATAATCCAACCGAGATTAGCCTCCAGATTGGGCAGACTTTCCGCTTTGAGGCGAATGCTTCCGACTCAGAATCTCCTGATCTGATGTTCACATGGGATCTCGATGATTCGGTTGATTCTGACTTGGATGGCGATTCACGCAACGATGCCGACAAGTTCGGAGACTCGGTTCTCTGGAGTTATGATGTGTCAGGTCCCACTACTGTGGTGTGCCGCATCGAGAACGATGCCGGCTTGGTCTCCGAGTTTGAGATTCTCGTCAATGTTCTCAGTGGTTCCGAATCAGATGATTCAGACCTCACCAGACTCCTGATTATGGCCGGAGGCGGACTAGTGATCCTCATTCTCGTTGTCCTCGTGGCTTGGAGAATCATGTCCAATCGTAGGCTGGCTGCAATGCTATCAGAACAGGAGGAAGAGGAAACAGATGTAGTTGCGCCCCCTTCAGTAGATGAGCAGAAGCAGATGTGGGGAGGAGGCAACGCAGGTGCTACACAATCTCAATTCCAGCCTGAACCTCAGCAGCAGGTGTTTGGAGACTTCTCCAGTGGCATGTCAGGATCGACTCAGGGAATCACCGCGGCCATGGGTGAAGAGGAAGATGCAGAGATTGACCCCGATATTGCTGAGTTGCTACAGGCTTCATCCCAATCCCAGTCAGGTTCCGATACTCCAAGCTTAGGCAGTGATCTACTGTCTGCCTTCGAGGACGACGAAGCAGTCGAAAGAGAAGAGGTCGAGTTCTCTCATGAGGATAACTCCGAGGACGAGGTTTCGAATTGGGAGCCGGGGAAGGAAGAAGCATCTGATACTGGAGCCGTTGCAACGGAGCCACAGACCTCAGACAGGACTGTTCGTCAGAACTGCTCTTCATGCGAGGAGATGTTCGAGGTCACCATGCCCCCAGGAGTCGACGCCGCTAGGACAGAATGTCCTCATTGCGGCTCTGTCGAATCAATCTCTCTAGATTGAAGCCTAATTCGCTGTATCGTGGAATTACCGATTCATGCAGGGCAATACCCTTTAGCGCACCTCTAGGAGGTGCGGACATGAGCAGCGACGCTGTAAGGTTGGTCAGCAAGGCCCCTAGGGCCGGGCATTCGCATACTATCCTCATCGCCGCTTTGATACTCCTGCCGGCACTCTCTCCAATGTTAGCTGCCAATGGTGAAGCCAGATTCGAATCCGATGACTTCGATATCCTCGATGAACTCTCAGATGTCCTTGAGGAGAGGGAAGAGATGCTTGACAGCAATTCCGTGGGACAGTTGGCAGGACCAATCATCGAAGGTGTGAGCAACTCTGTCACTCCTGTTTCTTCTTCAGATCCTCTGTCCAGCATCGATGCGGTAACTCAGGGGATTGGCATGGTGCAGACCTCGCCACCTGAGCCAGCCCATCCCAGCACCTACCAGTTGTTGGTGGACCAAGATAACTCCCCAGGCCAAGTGTTCAACATCTGGCAGACCATGATTAATATCACAGATTATGTCATTCGCACCGAGTTCACCGACCTCGAGGGTAACACTGTCGAGAAATTTGAGGTTGTGAGCTTCTCGGCTTCTCTTCTATCCCTGTTGGACATTAATTCAGAGCCTTTGCTGCACGAGGTTGACATTGACAACGACGGCGATGACGATATTGAGGTCGGACTAAAAATTGCCTGGGAGTTCCTAGGTGGATGGGGAGTTGAAGGAGGGACTCTGTGGCTGGAACCGGGAATATCGTTCGAAGTCAGAGTCTTAGACTCCAGTTCAAACGACCCTGATTGGAATCAGATGGACACTTTGACCGTCTCTTTGATCAAGGCCTTCTCATACTCCGGTCAGGACACAATCCTCGCTCTTGGAGAAGGCGAAACATATGTCTGGGTGGTTGACTCCAGATTCACAGTTCCTCCTGAGCAATTCAACCTGAGAGTCGGAATAGAGAGACTGTATTTCGACATCACAGGAGCCAGCGCTGATCTGGTAACCTCACTTATTACGGCTCTGACCTTTGGAATCATCAATCCGGGAGCTGAAGGGAGTGGAATCACTTTCGCCTCAATCTCGGCACCATATGCAATAGAGATAACGAACCCCGGAGGCGGTGATTGCCCAGAACGCTATTCTCCCGATGAGTTACTCTTTGCGCCCTTCAAGGATCTAAACTGCGGTGTCTCTGCTGGTTTTGGTTACTTGCACTTCTCTCCTCCTGATGACAATGGTCTGAGGGATCTGTGGGAGTTGGCCTACATCGAACTCTCATTCCATCCGAACAGGCAGGCAGTCGTAATCCCCGAGGAAATAGAGGTGGTTATCCGAACCGACAGTGTCCTACCTGAGAATAACATCGTCGATGGAGAGAGAGGTCTGACTACCATCGAATACTGGGCGAATGAGAGGGCAGACCTGCATATCCACTTCCATGAGAACAGATCTGAACTACCGCCCGAGGAATCTAGTGATGGTTCAATTGGTAATGTCACTGATTCCCTTGGTTGGCTGAGAGGAATGCCAGAAGGATCCCTATCGGAGGGAGAAATTGAGAGAGTATTCCGCATGCTAGGATCAGATGGCTCGCAGTCGCAGTTACCAGGAGAACTTCCTAATCGTCTAGGATTTATCATCGGTATCAAGAACTTCTCCAGGGACAACAGTCAGAATGTCGACGACCCGACTTTACCAGTCAATCCTGCGAACCCCCCAAAGACCCTGATATTACTGCGTTCGGTGCAACCGATTGAGCAGTTGGACTACTATTCCTGGTTCACAAGACACGGAGCTACCGAGGACCATAGGAAGATACACATCAACGCAAGGGACCTACCTACTGCATTGGTTCTATACGGCTCCTTTGAGTTGGGAGGTAGCAACAGCGATAGTGAATTCGATAGTGAGGACAATCTAGACTTCATTTCGAAGGTGATGGATAATGTCCTGATTAACATAGTCGATCTGTTCCTAGATATCGGTACCATCCTGAACGATGTTCCCTCCGCGGTTGTCGATGTCATCAGCGGCGGCGTGGATGGCGCCAGCGGTCTCGATGGCAGAACTATCCATCTTCTGCTTACAGACAACTGGCTTGTCACTAGATCAGACATGCCTCTGACCAGTCTCTTAGTACAGATAGGCTCGAGCGACCACCCGGTTGGGCAGGGAGACCATCTGCTTTTGTCGAAGGACAGAGGATTGGGACTGGTCCAAGGTAGGAACGGCCCGGTGGAGCCACTTACTCCGGTCGCTGCAAGCCTCAGATTCAGTGGACTATCCGCCTTTTCACTAATCGATAATAATGAGTTAGACGAACAGACCGCGGTACTGCGTACTGCATCTGACGAGAGCTTCTCATTCACCTACATTGAACATCCCTCAGGGAGTCTGGAGGACCTATCTTTCCAAGCACTCACACTCAGCGACATCCCCGATAATCTCTCTGTACAAATCACTCCCGATGGCATACAGTACCAAGCCTCTACTTCGATTGACTCAATCAGTTACTCCGGCTTGGATGGAGATCAGCGGCAAGCCGCGAGGATAATCGGAGTTCCCGATTCTTTCACCACCACTTTCGGAACCGTGACACAATGGTCTTCCGAAACTCCGATTTCATCAATTGAGGCCCAGATAACAAACTCATCTGACCCAGTGACCATGAGTGGCGATCACTTCCTATTCCATCACGATCAGGCTAGTCAGACCTCATCTATCTCTACGAGAATCACCGGACTTAGCAGCATCGGTTGGACTGCTCCTGAGGAGGAGGGAGCATCTGGACCAGCAGGGAGAGGTACCGCGCAGATGTCGGTTATTGGCACAAAGAGTCTGGGCATAGATGTTAATCAAGCTCCCACACTGGATGGAAAACAACTCTCTGTGGTAGCCGCAATCGACCCATTACCCTCGACAATCGGAGTTCAGATTCCGACAGGCTCTGATTCTGGGCCAAGTCTAGATATACCCGACTTCAACGCCTCCAACGGACTATCTGGAGTGGCCTTCTTCATCAGTGGCATAGCCGATCTCGGGCGTTCTGTCAATAGCGTCCTCGCAGGCGTGACATCCGACATCTCGACCGGATCGGAATCGGAGCAGGACTTCTCCTTCGGGATATTGCTGGATGCCGACTCCTCGTTCGATCTCGCGGTCGAGGCGTGGCACGGAGACGGAACGGTCCCTGCGCCGACATGGGTACACGGCATCGCTCTGCGAGCCGCCCCTTCAGGTATAGCAGACGGATTCTATCTTAGAATCTGGATACCCGGACTTCCGCCTCAGATTGATTTCTCCGTGACAAGAGAGATGAAGGCCCAAGGTGAAGACTGGTCAATCTCTATTGGAATGGTCGGTTGGATACCGGGCCATAATGAACTAATGGTCCATTTCTATGGCATAAATGGACAAGACCTTCTTCTGACACTGCAGGGTCTGACCGTTGACTCGTCTACCAATCTAGGATTGGATGCCCAATTTGAGATTAGATCAGTAGGACAGATTACTGAAGTTACGACATCCACACATTATGTCCTATCGGAGAGATTGGATTGGGTGCATGTACTCCTGATTGACAGGGCTGCAGGTAGTAGGACAGAGGTCATGATTGAGGATATACCCGAATCAGTTGATCTACAGGCTAGTATCGGAACCGCGATTTCCATCGATATGACAGTACCCGAGGAGTACCGCAGGGACGGCACAGCGGTCGGTTCGATGATGCTGCAGCAGATGCAATGGCTGGATTCTGCTTGGTGGCCCGCCACGGTATTCTTGACAAATGTGCCTGGTTGGATTAATCTGACCACAGCCCCATCGGTCGACTTCGACATCACCAAGACACTGGCATTCCAAGGTTCACCGACTTTGGAGTTCAGGGCCTCGATGGAAGGAGCCTCTCTGTACATCGAGGCTTTTGGTAAGGCAATCAACAAGAAGGGTGATGTCATTCTTCTAGCTGAAGGAATGACCGATTTCATGTCGATAAAGATGACCGAGTCATACGGACTCTCAATCCGTTCGGGAGGACAAGGAGTCGAGAGACTTTACATTCGCATGAGCAACATTCCTGCCACCCCACCAGTCGTCTTGGAGGAGCTCGAGGCACTCGGTGAGAATCTTCAACGAGCGACGATAAATGTCCGTGAGCTGCTTGGACCGTTCTACAGCGTAATCGAAATTGATGATGTTCAAGGTGGTAGGATAATCGTCTCTGCACGCGCTTCCGCGACCATAGAGGACACCGAATTTGACCTCAGAGGTGTCCTGCTCGACGCCCAATTCTCAGGCGGTCTGCCTACTGGGACTACTCTGGGGGTCAACGGAATGGCATCGGATCTGTCTATGCTGAACATGGTTCCTGGTATGGGAGACTCGAACAAGCATCTCATGGTAGTAGAACCATTTTCATCGGCCATTCTAACCATCCTTGCTACCACTCTCGGGGGTGACTGAATGGGCCTGCTCGAGAAAATGAGTAATCAGAATAAGGAGCAGTCTGATGCCGATGCTGAACTGGCGCATGATGTACTAGAGAGGATTGAGGAAAGAGCTAGAAAACATATCTCTCCAACAAGAGTCGTATTCGCATCCATTGCTGTCCTGCTGATGCTAGCCGCCAGTCTATTCGTTATCTCCTGGGTTGTACCTTATGACAGGGTAGCTGTCGATGTAGTATACCGTCAAGGAGGACCTGGTCATGTAGTCCTCGTGGAGTTAGGAAATGATGGAAGCAGGACTATTGAGGATGTAGACCTGACAATACGATTCATCGACTCCGATGGGATTGAAGTCGGAAGACAAGATTTCTCGAGAGACGCTCTGTCAGCTCACTCTTCTGTCTCGGGAGATGAATTGGAACTCCTCATCGATGGAGCGTCTGTTTGGGAGAACTACACGATTGAGATTATCCTGTATTACGACTCCTACGATTCTGAGAGAAGTGAGAGATGGACTCATGATGTCGGCGGGTGGACAATGCAGTTATTCTTCGACAGGTCCTCTTTCCATTTCTTCTAAACAGATGACTCAGCATGGGTTCGTAGAACCCATACGCTCAAATCGCTTCCGCTCGGGCGGAACCCATGCAGAAGCGTACTGTGGTACTCGTATTGGCAGTACTCCTGCTATCCTATTCACCATTGTCGCTGGACTCCTCTTCGGACGGCGAGACAGTGCTGCAATACAACTCAGACAGGATTGAGATCTCTCCTGATCCAGACAGTATTCAAGATCTCGGAGCGCCTGTGATTTACGACGGCTATGAAGACCTCAGAGCCAACCGTGCCGACTCGAGTGTAGGAGTGTACACCGAGGCCGGATTACTGCCAGGTGTAGAGATGAGCCTAGATTTTGCCAAACATCGAACAGACTTAGCAATCGTCATCGTGGATGGACACATTGGACTGTGGGATGCTAGACAGGCGATACTGGAGGCAGCCGATGTGGAAATCAGGTCGACCATCCCTCCCTCTGGATTTCTTATCCAAGCCCAACCTGGGGATTTCTCCTCCATTGTAGGCCTACAGGAAGTCGTAGCATTACATGAGGTGCCATTGGGACTACTAATTCATCCGGACCTTAGAATGATGCCCGGGCAGGCTGAGATACTGGTCGAAGTAATCGGATGGAAGAACACCGATCTTGTTAGACAAAATCAACCAGGTCTGAGTTTCGAGGACTCGTTGTTTGATGCTTCACAATGGCTTTCCGAACCTTGGTTCCCCGAGCAGGGCAGACTGTGGGGCTCTATTCTCATAGAACATATCGATGACATCACTAGACACCCCTCCGTTGCATACATTGCACCTATGCCTGTACTGGTAATGCACAATGATCAGGCTAGGAATCACATGGGCATCAACACCGTCGATACGACATTTATCACCGGCCTCAATGGGAGCGGGCAGAAGATAGCAGTCGGAGATTCGGGACTCGACCACGATCACGGCGACTTTGGCGGCAGAGTTTCCACTCTCACTTCAGTCACACCGGGAGATTCCTCCACAGCTGACCTAAGTGATGGACATGGCACCCATGTAGCATGCACCGTTCTTGGAGATGGCTCCCGCAGTAGTGGGGCATACCAAGGAATCGCACCAGAGGCACAGTTGTACTTCCAAGCGATGGAAGATGACGACACAGGTCAGTTGTACAGTTATGGAATCAACAGCATGCTCAACTCGGCCTACAACGGAGGGGCAAGATTCCACAGCAACAGTTGGGGCTCTGGCTCGGGAGGCGGCGGTTATTCAACTCAATCAGAGGACGCAGACGATAGGACTTCAACTTGGGACCAGTACTGGTCATATCAAGGAATGACAGTACTATTCGCAGCAGGAAATGATCGTGATTCTGGAGTCTCCCCCCCTGGGACAGCGAAGAATGTAATCACCATTGGAGGGCACAAGAACCGATACAGCGGCGCTCCAGATGAGATGTACTACTGGAGCAGCCGTGGCCCGACTGATGATGGCAGAATCAAACCCGACCTAGTAGCCCCGGGAGACTATGTCAGATCTTGCAAGTCCCAGGAGGCTGACAGTGCCCAGGGTTCATGGAGCAATACTTGGTATCTCGAGTACAGCGGTACCTCGATGGCCACTCCTGCAGCAGCAGGAGCCTCAGTACTGGTTCGAGAGTACCTGATGGAGGTGGCAAACAGGCCGGCCCCCCAAGGTTCTCTGATCAAGGGGCTACTGATTCTAGGTGCCCAAGACATGGGTACTCGCGACATACCGAATGGCGACGAGGGATGGGGTAGACTGAATCTTGTCAATTCGCTGATTCCCGATAGCGATGTCGGCATCTTCGTCGATGACAGATCCCGACTGTCCAGCGGCCAGACCAGCGATTATACATTCGATGTTACTAGATCAGGCGAGCCGATGAAGGTAGTACTGACTTGGTCAGATTATCCTGGCTCGACATCATCTTCAACACAGTTGCGCAACGACCTCGACCTCGAAGTAATCTCTCCAAATGGCCAAGTCTCGTACAAGGGTAATGTCTTCGTTAACGGTCGCTCGGTGACCGGTGGGACCAAGGACTCCACCAACAATGTAGAAGTCGTACTAATCGACAACGCTGCGACCGGAACATGGACAGTACGGGTCAGGGACGCTCAGCATGGAGGAGGCAGATCATGGCAACCCTACTCGCTCGCTGTGCGTGGTGTCAATGTCAACGATTTGACCCCGGACCCGACTTTCGTGCAAGATTCGTTCGAGATATCCTCTCCAATCCCTCAAGTTGGTGAGAATATCGACATCTCTGTGGTCGTCAAGAACCAGGGAGCTGGTTCTATCGCTGATCTCTCTGTGATAGCAAGGGTAGATTCTGACCTGCTCGGTATGCACCAAATCAGCATGTCTCCCGGTGAGTCAACAGAGTTGGAGTGGAATTGGACGCCTGACCAGGAGGGAGATGTCGAGTTCACCTTCCACATAGATCCGAGTGGTTTGATTGAGGAGGTTTCAGAATCCAATAATTACCTATCCAGAACTGTAATTGTCAGCGCCCCGGGGGTCAGAGTTTCCACGCTCGAAGAAACCATCACTCTAGCAGACGCTTCTGACAGTTCAACGACATGGCAACTTTCTCTGATGAATACGGCTCTGTTTGAGACCAATGCTACCATCGAGGTTACTGATCCGGTACGGGTTCAGACAGGCCTTTCGTACGATTGGTTCACCTCATTCACCTCGAATACATTCAACCTAGAACCAGCCGAGACCACGGATGTGAGCCTGACAATGATACATCCCGCACCACCTCCGCCCGGCCTCTACATGATGGTGGTCACCGGTACTGACATCGAGAACAATGTGAACTCGGAACTGACTCTGTACTTCGATGTGCCAGTACTTGCGGGAGTGGACATAGTAGTGTCCGGAGGCCAGTTCCTAGTCAGTCCTCTGGAACCGACTCAACTCCAGATTCTAGTTTTCAACGAAGGAAATGGGGCGCAGAGTTACGATGTCGAACTTGTCTCTCCTTCAGGATGGCATCTCGGCCTGGATTCACTCGGCGCTTTCGCTGGCTCTTCCCATGGCTCTACAGGGACTCTAGCGAAGGATGCAGGCAGGGCTATTGACATTACAATCAATCCTCCCGGTGCGATGATTCCTGCTGGCAGTACATTCGATGCAGCATTAATCATTCATTCTCGAGTGAGTTCTGATTCTTGGAGTGAGGATATTTCTCTAGTAGTGATGGACATCGACGAGGTTAGCACCACTCCTTCTTCAGGCGGTGCAGAGCAGGAGATTGCCCCTGATTCTATCCTTGAGATAGATCTCGAGATAACCAACCACGGGAATCGACTGCTTGAGTTACAGCCGTATCTGAGAACCATTCCCGGAGGCTGGACTGTAATCGACGGTCTCGAAACGATCACTGTGCCAACAGGAGACTCAACCTCGATCTCACTCATCTTGGAGGGCAATGGAGCAGCCGTGGGCGGTGAGTTGGAGATTCGCTTCGCAACCCAAGACGGATTCTCATTTGATTGGAACAGGACTCTGAATGTTCTATCAGGAGCCATTCCAGTACTACAATTCCAACAGATAGCACTCCCTGATGGGACCTCTGCCGACCATCCTCTAGGAGTCCCATACCACCCTGTCGGTGGCCTCGGCTTCGACTTGGCATGGAGTATAGAGAATCTAGGTTCCACTACATGGAGGCCAACGACATATCTAGAGGTCCCAAATGAGGATTGGACTTCCTCATGCACCGCGCCCTCTACTCTAGTATCAGGAGCCAGTTCGACAATCTGGTGCACAGTAGTGATTCCTCTCTCGGCCGAGGCTGGATCAGAGCCTGTCATCACTCTAGTTATGGAAGGAGAAGGAGTGGAGGTCAGTTACCCGATTTCACTGCTTGTCGAGCATGTTGACAGAGTCTCGTGGACACTAATCAGCCAAGCCTCTGCCCATGAGGGCTACCCTGCCACTCTGCAGATAGAGTTAGAGAACACAGGGAACTCACAGGTCTCAGATATTCTCCAAGTTACAGGGCCAGACGGATGGAACCCATTAATTCTCGACGGAGTTGTTGTGAATCTGATGCCAGGAGAAGTCAGAACTCTCCAAGTAGGATTCACACCACATACTGGTAGTGACGGCACTCTGGTTGTGAGTATTGTTGATACTCAGGGAATTATCGAAGAATCATCGCTATCTCTGGAAATTGATGTACTTCCAGCTTCTTCTACTCAGGACTCCTCTACTCTGGGGATGCTAATCATTGCCATAGTTGTGGTATCGCTCATCGCAGGAGGAGTTTTCCTGTACTCACGCCGAGATGACTCTTCTAGCCTAATCAGTCCGGACTCACTGAACAAGATTGCAGACTCTTTGGGGCTGACAGAGGAGGAAGAGGAAGAGTCCAGTGGCATCCCTTGCTGGATCTGTAGCGGGGATATCACGATCGGAGAAGCATGGGCCTGCTCTGAGTGCGGAGCGAGGTATCACAAGGATGGACAAGTAGCAGGTTGTGACATCGTCTCAATGGGTAATTGCCTACACTGTGACACCTCAACCGACGACCTGATTGAAGCATGAGAGAACCGCGACCCTAGGGGTCGCGTGGCCCGAAGTCCTTAGAGGGGCGATATTCTCGGAGTTCCAATGCGACATACTAGGTCGGCCCCTATTCTAGTGGCGATTCTACTAGTCTCAATAACATCCCCTATGGCGGCTGCAGAGGTATCTGTCGCACTCTCAGCCAATCCCACAGCCCAGGAGGCGACTACTGATGATGAGGCCGAGTACGACATCATAGTGCAAAATGATGGAGACGAGGACATCTCCGTCTCTCTGAGTACACAGCAGGGCAACGACTGCAATGGCTTCACCTCATCTCTCGAGACATTCCAAGTCTCAGTCTCTGAAGGTAGTTCCGAGACAGTCAAACTAACTGTATCAGTCAATGATCAGGCTGATGGTGATTGTGAGACCACTGTAAACGCTCAAGCCACTGGTACCGGCGTCGGCACTCCAGCCAACGACGATGTGACCGTAACCACCACTGCTGGAGACGGCGGTGGCCTGTATTCCGTGAGCCTTTCAACCGACGAGCAACTGAAAAACTACGATGGTGAAACTACTGGCTCAGACAGCGTCACTTGGGATGTAGAAGTGGAGAACAACGGCGAGCAGCAGGCCAATGTGCAACTAGAGATGACTTCAGACAGCGATTGCGAGTCCGACACTCTAGATGCCACCGTCGATCCACAAGTTCTGCAACTCGAGCCAGAGGATACTGAGACTGTCGAGGTCACCGTAGATATCCCCGATGGAAGCTCTACCGAAGCCGGTGAGCATTGCTTCATTCTCAGGGCCACAGTTACCAATGATCCCAATGCTGCTGATCAGGCTGAGGACAATTTGACTCTGACACTGAAGGTTCCTGAGCGCAAGGAATGTGACCCCGACCTACAGTTCACCTCGCATAACCTCGACCCGGGAGATTCGGCAACTAATTCATTTGAGGTGGAGAATATTGGAAATACGGAGTGGACAGTAACAGCCAATTCTCAGGCCCAGAACTCGGATTACGATATATCAGGATGGGTTGATTTCGACAGCCCTCTGAGCAAACTCCTCTCAGAGCCCGGAGGCTCTCAAGACAGCCACACATTCACTTTCAGCGTGACTCCAGATGACTCTGTTGAGTCTGGGACTCAGGTGGGAATCAAGATACAAGGTCGCGCAGGGACTTCAGTAGGCTGCGAGCAGATTCTAACAGTCACCGTGGGTCAAAGCCACGCCGCTTCACTCACTCTAAGCAAGAATAAACTCAACAATGTCGAACCCGGCTCATCCGACACCCTCGCAGTTCAGATTACGAACCAAGGTAATGGCATGGAGACGATGTCTGTGGGAGTGGACGGACTCCCTGCTGGTTGGCAGGTTTCATTCTCTCAGACATCAGTTACAGTGGGTAGTGCCAATTCCGGTAACAACAAGGAGACTGTCACGGCCGAGGTGTTTGTACCCGAGGACGCTAGCGCGGTCGAGGACACCGTCATCACAATTACAGTAGGTAGGGGTGGAGGAAGCGACCCCTACGATAGCAAGGATCTGACAATCTCGGTTGCTGCCAAGCACAGTGTGACTACCTCGATTTTATCTACCCAACAGACCGGGCGCTCTGACCAGACGGTACAATTCCCAATCGAGGTGACTAACTCCGGCAATATCCAAGACACATTCAAGTTGCAAACCTGTGATCCAAATGATCAGACTGGTTGTAACTCGCCTATGTGGGAATCTTCCTTCTCTGATGTACAGGGGAATGCAATCACGCAAATCGTCCTCGATCCTGGTCAGCAAAAGACAGTCTTCCTCGATGTATTGGTAGAGGGTGAGGAAGACGCAGATTCGGCGAGTGTACTCGCTCGAATTGCCATCTATGGCACCAATGTCGCGGATGAGCATACAGTCACGGTTGTGGTATCTAATTACAACTACGCAATGGCTATCTCTCCCCAGAACCCCGGAGAGATACCTGACCAGATTCAGGCTACATTACCTCCTGGAGGTACAATGACTTCCTCGTTCTGGGTCGAGAACACAGGTGACTATCCAGGGGGAGATACTGCAGTCATCACCGTCTCAGGAATGGAGTCCTCTGTAATCAGGACGATGACTGTAGAAGGAGTTGAGATTGACGGAACCTTCTCCATTGGTAATGGTGAGAGGGTTCTACTGGAAGTTCATCTAGAAGTCTCTGAAGGTGTCGCCAATGGCGCCTCAGGAGTTATCGAAGTGGGTGCTTCCTCACAGAAGAATACGGCTCACAGGACCACTGTTGACATCGTAGTCGAAATCAGGACCATTCATGATTTGAGATTCACACTTGAGGGAGAGGACTCGAAGAGCGCCGAGTATCCCGATAAGGCCTACTTCACCCTATTCATCACCAATCACGGGAATGTCCTCGAGGATGTCGAGGTACTCTCCAGCGAGTCTCTAAGAGGGTGGACTGTGAATGTGGACTTTGATGAGTTCGAGCTCGCACCAGGAGAAACCAGAGAGGTTCAGGTCAGCGTCACCCCTCCCAGCGATCTCCTCGATGACGATACCTACAGATTCACTGTCACAGTTCAACCAGAGGGACTTCCAGTAGCCGGCGAGCCTGTAGATCTGGAGGTGACCTCAGAAATGCCTACCGGATTCATCGGCCTATCAGAAGA
>NZWD01000016.1 GCA_002698225.1 Methanobacteriota archaeon
AACAACACAAAGCACTACTCCAGATCCGTCTCCAGAAACAGCATCTACCCCGGTCATGTCTCTATACTCGTCTTCCCAGGTCAGTAATGCAGAAGGCGGCCCGCCAATTGTTATGTTTGCAGCCTGAGAGATAATCCATAGGCCTGCAATGGCCAAACTGAGTAGAACAATCAATCCTGCAGAAATCCCAATGACTAGTCTCAGAGCCCCTCCTTGTCCGCTTTTCGATTCCGAATGGTCAACCAACTCATCTTCAAACTCTGTATCTCCACTATCTTCATCAGAATGTCCAGGAAACCCCAAATCATGCACAAGAACTCTGAAACCACAAGCTGCAGAATAAATACCAACAAAAACGGCAATTAAACCGAGAATCTCAGTGAACTCGGAGGAATCCGCGTACATGCCCCACAATATTGCTACAGCACCGAAAATTAGCAGAATCCAACCAACGATTTTTCGAACCTTTTCTGGGATTAAATCAAGAATGATTCTAACTCTCCACCCCGACCATCGAACCATCTCTCATTCCACCAATTAAACGATTCCGAAATATATCATCTTACGGCTATCACCATGCTTCTGGTCTGCTGAAATGACTCACTACAGTAGTGTTTGACCTACAACTTGGACATTCAATCCTGATGGGCAGAGCCGTGTCGCACTCGGGACATTTCGTTCCCGGCTTACCCGACCCAGAGCAACTCTCAGAGCAAGGCACCTCTATTCGGCCTCCTTCGTGCCTGACTGCAGGAGTACTACCTGAGCATATAGGACACTTGCCCTGCTCTCCTGCTGAGGTTGGTTCGGGAGCTTCACCCGAGACCTCTCTGGCCCTTACTGATTGAATCCTATCTTCGGCCTCTCCGAGCATGAACTGAGGGTACCACAGGATGTGCACCAGAAATCCCGAAGCAGCCAACCCAGTGATTATGTACAACGCAACCAGCAGATTGCTATAATCCTCAATAGGAGGTCGTTGAGATATTGCATGAGCGCCAGACCACGACATCAGGTTGATCATTATCATCCAAGCCCCCAGACTAAGGCTCCACGCTCTCAGACTGTGATCCCTCCAGGCCTTCTGGACGACGCGAGGGTCAGGATGGGCATGCCTCTCTTGGACATGAATGTCCCTAGTCTCGATGACCGCGCGATGGACTACGATAATTGCCAAAAAGAAGAAAATCAGATTCGACATACCCAGAACTACCCAGTCCATACTGCTCGAATCGCTCGGGAAGTTAGGAGAATTGGAATGAGCGCTGATTGAACCGAGTTGAATGGCAATCATCCCTATCCACAGGTAGACTAGATTTTCTCGCATAATTGGATATTTGGTCCACATTGTGATGAAGACCCCAGCCCAAGCAATTAGTGACAGCAGAGCCGCCATCAGCGAAATGTCAGACAGATTCCTGAACCCAGTCAATCCGACTCTATTGTAGTCACCTCCTGTAGCCAACTCTCCTATCCCGAGATCCCAAGAGCCTAGAACTAAGGCTACGAAGGCCAACCCTATACTGGTAATCTCTGCGCTACTCCACCGACTCCTAATCATGGCGGTGTGGAAGATTAAATCTTCGCGAAAAATATCCAGTATTCTCAATCTCTCGTCCCGATCAGACAGACTGTGCCTAAGTTGTACATCAGTTAGGCGGAGTGTCCTAGGGTCCACTCCGGCCACACCCGGACCTCCTGCTTCGCCTTCGCCCACAATAGCCCCGAATAGAGGCACCGAATAAGGGACGCGCTAGTTGGAGAGTGCTGACGCCTGAAGATTGGTGGTGGCGCCGAGAGGGAGATTTGAACTCCCGAGGGAAAATCCCACATGATTTCCAGTCATGCGCAATACCGGGCTATGCGATCTCGGCTGGCAACCCGACGAGTAACATTCTCGACTTGAGCCTGTTGATGGCCAAACCCCATCAGCCCTATCGTAGCGATTAAATCAACGATATCGATGGAAGGGCCGTCGCCACTGTGGCTTAGAGGTATAGCGTCGCCTTGGTAAGGCGAAGGTCGGGGGTTCAATTCCCCCCAGTGGCTCCATCTCTAAGCCGTATTTTACGAATGAAATTTTAACCAAATGAGCCTGTTCGTAGAACAGTACCAATTCATTCATAATGTACCTAAATCCACGTGCACCTATGCCAGCCGAGCGCAAGAGACTAGCGGGAGCAATTGTACTCCTTATGCTTCTAGCACCAATTGCAACTGCAGGGACCTCCAACTGGTTCGGTCCCTCCACAGTGAATCCACAAGGAGAGTCTGTTACTCTGACTGGATTCAGAGTACCTGGGAACGCCACCGTTCAAGATGGCTGGCTCCATGTCACGAACTCTCCCATGGCGGCTTCCTTGGATGATGGCATCACTTGGGCTGGAGCTGATTTGTCGTCTGGGAGCTTCCTCGGTACTCAGATGGTCAATGACGAATCTCTAACTTTGGCGGACGATGGCACTAGGTCTAACATCAGCACATTCGATGAAGGTGAAATCACAGTGAACCTAAATAGCGTCTACAAGTACTCTCCTGGCTGGCAGCATGTGTATGATTACGGCTACTACAATACTGGTCTTTCTGGCTGTGGTGGCGGAAACGGCAGCCTAGTAGAGAGAGGTTGGGATAATGACTTCGATCAGAGCCTTGGCAGCGATGAGGTCTTGTGGGAAGAATACTTCTGTGACACAACTGTGAATGGCAGTACAGTAGGATACCTGTTCCAGTTCTTCTCCGAGTCTTCGGGATCTAACTGCGAGTTTGGCGGAAATCTCATGAAGGCAGGTCTGAATACGAATGGGAATAACCAACTGGACTCGAGCGAGGTCACTAATCAGAGCTACTTTTGTCATCAGGACCAACTCTGGGAGGCGACCACCTTCAGTAATCTGAATGGCACAATTTTCGGGAACCAGCAGAATCTATCTCACGGAGTGGTGCCCGCCGCAGCATCCGAGGGCATAGTGGCTGTAGGTACAATGCCAGGCTCTCCTGTGCCCGCAGGTTCCGCAGGTTATTTCCTGATGCCTCAGGTCGATGTGCCTGCAACTGTTACTATCAACAACTACTACATGACTTTCGATCACTGGTATCATCTCGATAGCACTGCTGCCGGAGGTGGCGACGGAGCATGGGTCGAGTATAGAACCCTCAACAATGGTTGGTCGAATTGGAGCTACATAGCCCCCGACGGAGGGTATCCGAGTACAATGTCAACCAGTGCCCCCAGTCCCGAAGGAGCACCCACAGGGGCAGTTCCGGTATTCGCATCCCCTACTCATAGTGGTTGGACGACCAGCAACATTTCGATGTCTTCAATTTCTGATATAGCTAGTGCAAACAAGATCCAATTTAGGTTCCATATTTGGACCGACCCTAGCTCCTCCAATGAGCGCCCAGGCTGGTTCCTTGACAATATACACTACAATAATGACGGAATCCAATACGGGGCGTGGCACGGTGGTTGCTATACTCCTGGTACTCCTTGTGCCTATACTGCCGCCCAGTACGGTGCCCTACAGAGGGCGATAGACCTGACTGGGACAAACAGTTCGTATGAAATTGAAGTCGATATGGAGTGGGATCTACAGGGCTCGTACTCTGATAACGCATGTATTGAACTCTCACTAAATAACAACACTTGGACGGATATTTCCTCGTCCGGGACGAGTACAGTCTACAACTGCGAGGATAGGGCTGGAGCTATTCCAGGAGTAAGCGGATACGATGGTGTCAGCGGAGATCAAAGTAACGGAATCAGAACTGTCTCTTTTGACATCCCCTCTTCGTTCCAGAACCAAGCCAATGTCCAGATTCGTTTCATCGTCGATAGCGATCCGTATGCTCCTCACTATGGGGGCAGCGCTCCCGGTGATGAGCAAGAGGGATTGACAGTCGACAATATCAGAGTAGTCGACGGTTCGGGTACCATCGTATTCGAGGACAATTTCGAGACCACTACGACCGCCCACCACTATGGGGCAGTATTCCCCTATCCTTCCTCCAATACTCAAGCCGGAGCGGATGACTGGGCCCACTATGTGTTCGTACGCGGTAACCAAGACATAACCAAGGGATTTGAGGACTCAACTGCGAGCAACCCTTCTACAAACATGCCTTCGGGATGGACTAGGAATCCGAATTCGGGATCCAATTCAAACAAGTGGTCATATGGGCAAATTACAGGTAACTCCGGCCCTACTGACGAACCCTCTTTCCCGTATGCTGTCGCTATCAATCTAGCAGGAACTTATGGATCTAGCTTGAATGCAAATCTGTATTCGCCAACATTCAGTCTGCCAGCCAATTCAACGGCGTCATTCGTGATGGACCACTGGGCCTGCTTTGAGAATAACTGGGACGGGGCTGGAATCTTCATCAAGGTAAACGGAGGTTCCTGGAGCTATTGGGATCCAGGGAATAACTTCTATGACACGCCCAGCATTGCATATACATACACATCAATCCCCCAGGGCTCCAACTACTTCGGCTCGGTCCACTGTACTGGCTCAGGCTCAACATACACCGTCAGCACAACTCAGTTTGAGTCGAAGGAAGCCAGCCTAGCTGCTTATGCAGGTGACAATGTCCAATTCCGTTTCCATGGCGGCGGAGATTCAATTTGGAACTACGCCGGTTGGTACCTAGATAATGTCGGAATCAGAATCTCGAACTATGGTGCCCCCGGAGATTGGGTCAGTCCTGTGTTCAAGGCTGATGACATCAACGACTTTAATCTGGGTTTCATAGACATTGAATCATCCATTTCACCATCCACATGGGTGACAGCATCACTCATCGACTCCTCAACCGGCGATACTGTGCCAGGATACTCCAATGTCTCATTCCCAATCTCATTGGCAGGTGTGGACACTACTGTCACCCCTCAGATGAAACTGCGAATCCACATGGGCACGAATGATGAGGAGGAGACTCCCAGGATATCCAAGATCCACATCGGTGGAAAGAGAGTTCTGAACGCACCCGCTTTGGAAGGTAATGGTTGGGAGTTTAGCCCTAGTGTCTCACTAATCGATGGTCTTCTGAATGCTACTGGAGTCGCCGGCACTATTTCGATGGACTACTTACACTCATCTAGGCCAATCAAGAGCGTCGGCCTTTCAGGGAACTTCTCCAGCGGCCTTTCAATTTCTTTCACTGGACCAAATGGAGGAGTGTTAGGTACCGCCTCTCAGGGCGGCGTATCCTTCACTTACCCGCAACCGGGATTCGGTGTTTCGGTTTCAATTCCTACCAACGGGTGGATAGAGAAACTGGTATTGACTGCGAACTTCGCAGAACCTGCTCTGAATCCCGACATCGATGTGATTGAGGATGAGACCCACGAGTGGAGTTTCCCATTCGGAAATGACTACGGTCACTATGGATGGCAATCACTGCTTTCTAACATTGGAAGCGAACCACAGTACCAGGTTACTGCGACCTCAATATATCTCGACGGCAGCAACCCCACATCACTGACTTTCAGAATCCCTGCAGCGGGCTCGGCCAATTCTGGAATAATCGCAGTTTCCCCTGATGATGATGGTTTTGAATCTCCTGTAACTGTATCAGTTGGTAGCGCTTCTCAGACCAGCAGCAATGCGAATCACCCATTCTACAATGTATTGGACGCCCCACAGTTGCTCGCCATCAACTCTCTACCGCCATCTCACACAGATGCTGACACGGGAAGGCTATGGAAGGATGTCTCTCTTTCTATTGACTCAAACTCTGCCCAGACTGTCAGTTTGACTCGAATGGGAATAGGATACATGATGTTTGAGAATGTCTCTGGGATTTCATCATCCGTCACCGCATATCACGACTCACAGACTCAGGACGACCCTCCTCCAGATGAGATTTCCATACCCGTCAATGTCTCGGCTGAGATGGGGTCGATTTCAATCGATGGCGATATTCAATTCGATTACATCATGACGAACAGGGATTTCCAAGTCCCCAACACACTCTATCCAAATAGGGAATTGATCGAGATAGTCACCAAGCACCATCATCTGTTTGACAATTCGGAAATTGAGAAGATTACACTCAGAGGAACCGCTTCAGACGGAGTAATCCTTGAGTTCGATGTAACTAAGGATCCGATTAACGGGTGGGCCCCCGGCTCATCTCCGATCTTCGGGCAATCCGCAGGAGACTCATCAGCAGATCTAGACGAGCAATCCAGTTACACGGACAATGTCGTTGACAACGACGGCTGGGAAGATATCGCCGTACACTGGATGTTCGAAGTCAGTTGGGGTTGGGACGATGTCGATAATATTCGATGGGTTGCTCAGGCAGTTGATTCGACCGGAGAATCGGTCTGGCCCGCGGTGTCTTTCAGTGGCCAGTCTGGGGCCAAGGCAGTCGAGAATGACATCCAAGTGGACTCCTTCGAGGTTCGAGATATGTCCGGCAGGTTGCTTTCCAACCAGTTCTCTCCATTCTATCCATTCCCGGTACTATATGGCTCGGACATGAATATCTCGGGTACGGTCAGATTCCAGGATTCCACTAGCCACCGGCCTCATTCCTCTGACTACGCGGTCGGCCTCAACCTGTCTGGAAACCTATTCGCACTGTCATCCATCGATGAAGGTGGCTTCTCAGGCATCATTACTCCACCTAGTTCATTGTCTGAGTTAGCATTGTCTCCGATGATGCTGGTAGTTGGCCCTACTGGCTCGGCCACAGGGGCCGAGGATGTGACTGGAGTCCCTCCACAAGTGATTGTGACTGTGGACTACAATCCACCGACCCTAGGGCCACTCGAAGTCAACACAGACATAGGTCTGCAACCAGCTCATGGAAAGGTCTGGGAGCCCGGGAATCCACTAACCATATTTGTCACCTCAGATGAGGCGGAAGCCCGTGGCGAATCCATCACTTTGAGATATTGGCGTGAGGGAACCGATGATGATGCTAATTCAGATGGTGTCGCAGATGAGGATGAGTACCTCTCCCTGACAATGCCGATGACATCGGGAATGACAGGCCAGCAGCAGGTGCAGTTCCCCGGAATTGATGTTTCAGGACTACCGTTCAACAGCATGGTGCACATGTACATCGAAGGAACTGACTGGGCAGGCTACACCTATCAGGAGGGCGGAACCGGAGGAGGGCCGGGAGCCGAGAACTCGTGGGCTACCGTGGTAATCGCAACAGATGAGCCCACTACACTAATTTCCTCAGGCTATGGATTAGATCGCGAACTGGGTTACCTGCTCGCAGGCATCCCTCATGTATTCACCATGCAGATTGAGGAGCCGAACGGAATCCACACACTAGACAACATCACCATCATGCTTTGTGGTGATGGGGCATCAAACCTTGGAAAGTTCACCTACGACCCATCGAGAGGGACACTCTGGACGGCTGACGACAGTATGGTATCGCCTCTGAGCGCTCAATCCTCTGCAATCAGCTCGACAATTACCCAACTAAACCTCGGCTTTGAGTTGTCATGGGACTATCCTTGGGAGGAAGGCCAGATTGGCTGCAAGCCCAGTGTGAGCGTTGAGGATGATTATGACACAGTTGCCTATCAGAACAATATTGGTGAGCTGACCTGGGACCTCGATAACAAACTCATGGCGCTACCCGATACAATCGCTGACCTGACTCCTCCAAACATCGACCCGGTTGGAGACATGCTATACCTGAAGCAGGGCGATGAGTTCGGAATCGAAGGCTCGATTGTCTATGCTGGCTCACAGGCGCAGGCCTCAGAGATTCCTAACGGCTTGCAAGTCGAGATTGAGGTAATTTATGGAACTCAGGAAATTGACTTGGTAGTCGATGTGGGTCAAGATGGAAGATTCTTGGGATCAATGATTCTGCCATCAAGAGTTCCACTCAATCCCGAGATGCCAGTCTCTACAACCGTACTCAATGTTCCCGGAGGGGGCTCATCGATACCAAATACAGACATCTCGGTAACCGTGGACAGCAAGTCACCACAGGCCCTGTTCAATCTCGCCGATTATCCTGACTCCTCTCTGACATTACTGGACTCAGATCTCCTAGGTGATGTCATCGTCACCGTCACCATGGTGGACGAGATAGGAATGATGGATGGACCGTTGCAAGTGTCTTGGGTATTCGTAAGAGAAAACAACCCGGTTGCAGGTACTGAGGACAGCGGAGAGTTGACCATGATTATCGATGGTGATATGAATGATATCTACCAATCTTCACTCGATCTCAACCCGTTGAACGACATGAGAATAGAGTCGGGAGACTACATCTGGTTTTGGATTACTTCGACAGACAAGTCTGGCAATGAGATAATCGGCCAAGGAAGCGATTCTGCTCCGAGACAAGTCACTCTTAGGATAATGGAATTCCTCGGCTCATACTCTCGATCTGTAATCAATCCGACTATGACTCCGGAAATCAACGACATAATGACAATCGAGACCTTCTGGGAGAACCCAGGAAAGAGAGATGGTGAACTCGTCGTAGGATTGTATGAGTTGGTTGACGGAACTCAGTGGAGAGAGGCACTGTCTACTCAAACCAATGGTAAGCTAACCATTGTATTGCCTGCTGAGAGCTCTAGCGTGTCAGCGGTGTTCGAGTGGGAGGCATGGAGGGCAGGACAACCTAATCTATACTTGATTATAGACGAGGACTTCGATAACCCATATCAAGCCATCACGGGAATCAATGTCAAGCAACCCGTGACCAGTGAAGAGGGCGGATCGGACTCGCAGGCCGTCATCATTGCCGCAGCCGCTGCTGTGGCAGTACTCGCAGTAGCCTTGGTTATGATGCGAAGCCGCTCTGATGACGACTACTACTACGATGATGATGAGGAGTCCTACTACGAGGACGACTCATGGGA
>NZWD01000017.1 GCA_002698225.1 Methanobacteriota archaeon
CCGCTACAAGGAACTCAAGGCTGAGTAAGTAGCGTGGTCTTCAAGACCCTCCAATACAACGGAGTGACGTGTCCGGCTGGCTTAGCACACACGCACCTCGATCATTCTCGGATTTGGCCATGCCCCAAGGTGTCAGGGACACCTTGTCCGCTGCCAGCCAATCTCCTGATCCCCCTCACTTGTTAATCACAGGTCCTTCGGGGGTTGGCAAGAGTGCTGCTTGGCGATTAGTTGCTCGACAAATCCTCGGACCCGGATGGGAATCGACCACCCATGTGTTGCAGGCCAGAGATCTCGTGAGACAAAGAGGAGCCATGAATACCTTCGAGGAGTTCCTCCGACCAGGAGGATCCGGCTCCGCCGATACTCTAACCGGTAGACTCAGCCTCGACGCCTTCGATCGCAGCATCTCCTCCTCAGATAATGACGGCATAGCTCCGGCTGGGTCAGAGAACACAGTTACTGAGGGGAAGTTACCAATCAGTCGTCTGATAGTCATCGAGGATGCCGACCACTTAGGCTCAATCAGACAGGCCTACCTACGCAGAATGATGGAGACGGTCGGCGAAGCTTCGAGATTCATACTAGTTGCTAGGGCACCATCTAGGATAATCGATGCACTGCGCTCTAGAACTCAGATGGTGAGAATCCCATCAACTTCCAAATCCACCATGCTATCTAGCCTTGAAGAGTTGATTCATTTGGAAGGAGTCGAGACCGCCGAGGGAGTTGTTGAGGACATAGTGTACATCTCTGAGGGCAATCTGCGTAAGGCTATCTTCACTCTGGAGATGCTGCAGTTAAGGGGCCTAGCAAACGACCGTTCTGCCGTCCATTCACTGGTACAGTCTACCACAATGCAAGCAGGCAGACATCTGATTGAACTCGCTCTAAGAGGGAGGGTGGTGGAATGGAGATGGGAGAGCCAAGGAGGTCGAAAGAAGAGGATTCTCACAGGTGCACTTGCTGAGATTGATCGGATGATGAATGATCACGGATTGGATTCCGACGATGTAGTTCATCAGTTGCACGATGTTCTAGTCGGAAGACGCCTTTCCCTGCCGGATGACTTGCGCGAGCAAATGCTCGACGCCCTAGCAGAATGCGAGGTACAACTGAGACGCTCCTCCCTTCCCAGAGTCCCGTTTGAGAGATTCCTCCATAGAGTCGCTCAGGCTGGAAACCAACATGGTCTCGCATTTGGTTGAGTGGCGGACGCGGCAGGATTCGAACCCGCGGTCCCCGGCTTAGGAGGCCGGTGCATTATCCAGGCTATGCTACGCGCCCGACCTTGCCAGCACCCACCCCCCAAGAAAGGTGACGCTTGGCAAATCGACCGCCGACACCCTAGAACCAGCCGATGCCATCAAACATCTAACGTCCCCCGTCACTCCATGGAGGATTCGAAATCTCGCCTCCCAACTCCTTACTCTGCCTCTGGTAGGTTCGGAAGCACACGGCAGCGCGCCCTATCAAGAAGAGTCGCTGCAAGAGATGCAGGCAGACGCCTCTGGACCAAACTATCTGTCATTAGCCCAACACCCTCGCTGCGACTGCTACTATCCATTCTTGCTCCTATTTCTGCAACACTTCTCTTGACAGATTGGTCATATGCCTACCATGAGACTGCTATTGCAATCTTCGCAGCACTCACTATCCTATTGATTCCAACCAATCTAGCTGCAATATTCTCTCGCATGTCTGCTCGTGACCGTCTGAAACTAAGAGACGGGAGCAAGAGCACTATGGATGCGTATCCCGGTGTGGAAAGAATTCTGAATTCTTTACAGGAGAGACTTTTGCGAGAGAGAATCCGATTCTTCGCTTCGAGTCTTGGTTTACTCTCGATTATCACTGTATGGAACTTGGATGCGGGCCCTACCCTCGACTCCTTGCTTTTGGCTTCGTCCGGTGTTTTGGGAGCACTCTGTCTGTGGAACTCATTCCACTTGGATAACTCGATTCCAATGCGTTCGAATTCCTTTCCTCTCCTTTCATTACATGCACCAACACTTCACAACAGCATTCTAGCCAGGCCACTATCTGATCTGATGGTTGCACACTTGGATCCTGAGACTGCTGCTGCATGGGATGAGTGGAAGATAACTCTGGCAGAAAGTGTCAGAGAAGATCAGACGCCCGGTTCGGCGATTGAACATCTGCTGCGCGCCCTGCATCTCAATGCTCAGGGGCTGCTTGATGACGATCGACTAATGACAGAGGCTAAGCAGGTATTCAAGATTCGTGCTACCGACCATCTAATCGATAAATCCAACAAATTCAATCTAAAATCACTTCGTGCCTTATTGGCTCACACCAAAGCATGGGAGCCCGGCCTGTTCAGGCTGATTGACCGGTTGCAAGACGCTGCCATCAGAAGAGGTCCAAGCCTGAATTCCACACCTTGGAGACTAGACCTAGACATACCCCCCCGATGCTCACAAGGAAGGGCTGATTTGTTTGTGATACTACACAATAACACAGATACTTCCGTCAAGGTCAATTTCGACATCGTGACTGCTGAGGGTGAGCCTGCACTACAGACTATCGGAGTAGAGTCCACACCATCTCGTAGAATCAGCCAAGGAGGGACCTCAGATCTAGTAGAGACGCTCGGCCGACTCCTAGATGACGCAACCGTACTATGGATTGGCCTAGCTTGGCCAGACACCATCCGCGGATCACACCCAGTTCAAGTGACACTCAAGGGTGAGCGGGGAGAGACATTGTCGGCCACGGTCGTAAAGACGACCCTATCTCCCAATGCCCAACAAGAGAGCGCCGCACAGAGAATGGCCGAAGCATCATCGTCAGTAAGAAGGCTAGCACTTTCATTATCCGATTGAGAATTTTCGGGACGAAGTCCCGAGCGTCACGTTCATGACAGGACTTCTATTCGTAGTACTTGCATGGAGTCTTGGGATGTAGTTGTAGTCGGTGGAGGTCCGGCCGCTCTCCGAGCTGCCATTGCAGCAGCAGATTCAGGTTCATCTCCACTGATGATTGATTCCTACGGTACTGGAGCAGCTTCGGGTGCCGCTCCGACAGCTGGCTTGGCCGCCTCAATCGAAGAGACCGACTCCTCCGCCCATCTTGAGGACACAATCTCTGCTGGAGGCGAAACCGTCAACGAGGATTCGGCTTCCAGAATATGCTCTCAGGCTGTTTCAACCCTAGCAGAACTGGAGAGGTGGGGCCTAGTTCTCCGCAGGACCGAGGCTGGCCTACCCTATGCATCTGAAGCTCCTGGCCACACAAAACCGAGGATTACAGGCTGTGGAGATAGCACAGTTCGAGAAGTAACCAGAATCCTCGAGGAGCAGGTAATCAAAAGGTCAATACCGAGACGAACCGATATCGTCCCCATCTCTTTGGTGATGGACAATAAGCAGATCAGAGGTATTGTCGCGTTTGACCTTATGTCTGGAAAAATCATCAGTATTCAAGCTAAAGCAGTTGTTCTCGCCACCAAGGGTTACCAAGGTATCTGGTCAGACCCCTCAGAGGGCTCTGGCTCAGGAACTGCTCTGGCAGTTCAAGCAGGAGTCGGGCTATCTGGAATGGCACACACACCTAGACATGCCCTTACAATGAGAGGTACTGGGTTGAAACTTCCATTCGACTTGCTGGGTTCAGGAGGGAGACTTCGTAGGGAGGACGGTGAGGATGTTGGTCCCGAAGCAGTTCTCGATGGCGAGAAATGCGTGTTGGATCTTCGCTTCCTAGATTCTAATGCCTCGGTCTGGTTCGCTCAGACATCTCGCAGAGTTAAGGACAGAACCGGTCTTGATATCTCTACTGAAGTTATACCCCTCTCTCCCGCAGTCGCAGAGACAACTGGTGGCGCTCCAGTCGATGAGCATGGAAGAACCACATTCGACAATGGCAGCATGTGGTTCACCGGACTATATGCTGCAGGTCGATCAGCGCATACTGGGATGCATGGATTGGGGCTTTTACCTGGAAATATATTGTTGGAGGACCTAGTCGGGGGCCATTCTGCTGGACAACATGCAGGAGAGTGGGCAACACAGGCCAACTTCGCTTCCTCATCCTCAATCGAAGACGCCTTCGCAGCAGCCGAAAGTCGGTTAGAGCAATTGACTTCTGGCTCCGGACAACCAGTGAGTCAGGTGTCCAACTCCTTGACATCAATCATGTCCACTGTCAACGGCAGTAGGGACGAAGTCTCGTTGGCCAACGCGGCCGAGGATCTGAACACCCTCCGTGAATCGGGAATTACCGTGTCCAACTCATCACGTGTCATGAACACCGAACTGGCCTCCGCACTCAGGCTTCAGGGAATGTTGGCCCTAGCTGAGAAGATTGTCAGCGCGGAGGACTAGGATGTCTCAAAGCGATCCTAGTATATTCTCGCTGATTATTGATGGCCAACTCCCCTGTCACAAGGTGTACGAGGATGACAGCGTATTCGCCTTTCTCGACATCAATCCGTGCAGCACCGGACATACTCTGGTTGTACCAAAGGAGCAGGCGGCTACATTAGACCAATTGAGCGACGAATCTGCTGCAGCTATTGGCAGCGTGCTCCCCCGAATCTCTAGGGCTATTCTCGAAGTCACGGGAGCCACTGATTTTAATGTCCTTCAGAACAACGGAGAGGCGGCTTTCCAGTCAGTCTTCCATGTCCATTTTCACATTATTCCGAAGCATGAGGACGGCAGCGGCTTGGCATGGCCATTCATCACTACACAACTGGACACCGAAGAGGGTAAAATATTAGCCGAGAGCATTCGAAAACTCTTGGGATGACCCGGTGTGTTCTCAACCTGAACCCCACCCCAGCAAACGTGAGCGATGCCGAAGAAGCCCCAAATGTCCTTCCGGTCCTGTCAAGCAGCGCTACAAAAATTAACTCTCAAAAACTAATGCGAGTTCCTTGGGATCACAGTGGCAAACACCCAGGAAACCGCCCGTTCTGGAGCCTCCTTTCGAATACAGTCTATATGACCTGGTCGTACCTCTTCCGAAGAGTTGAGATTGACCAAGAGCCTACCCACGGGGGAGGACTAGTCTACGCTTCAATTCACATCAACGGCCTGGTTGACCCGCTGGCTATAATGAAATCTCAATCTCGCAGAATCATTTCCATAGGCCGTCACGATATCATGACCATGCCAGTGATTGGCTGGCTCACTCGCAGAATGGGATCTCAACCGGTAATTAGGAAGGCAGAGATAGAAGGTGGATTTGCAGACAAGGAATTAGCTACGAAAATCAACCAAAGAAGCATGCTGACGATGGCCAACTGCATCGCATCAGGCCACGCAGCTATTGTCATGCCAGAAGGAAAATCGCACCAGGACCCACATCTGCACGCCCTGCGAACCGGCCCCCTGAGATTCACCTTGAATGCAGCCAGCATAGCACACCATCGGGGTTTGGAAACCCCAATGATTCAGCCCGTTGGTCTTCACTACAGGTGTCATCACTGGTTTAGGACGGATATCTATGTCGAGTTTGGAGAGCCCCTGCCCATCCCTCTCGTCGGAGATGAGGAGACCCACCGTAGGGTTTCCGAAGGCGAGTGGATAGAGCCCCCCGCCGAACATGTAATTCCTCTAAAGGACGAACTTTTCGACAAACTCTCTCCCATTACTCCAGACGCACCAGATTGGGAGACATACAGGGCATGGCACCTTCTGGGCCACCGTCGAGCACACCAAAATGGCACGAGACTGACTTCGTACAAGGAAGAAGTCCTTGCAGCGCGCGAAGTCAGAGATTCATCGCCCACAGACTCTGTGCTTAACAAAGCCCGAGAGGCCGCGCAAATACTACATTCACATGATCTCGATTCCCGCAGCCTCGATTCAGGGGGTCAAAATAAACAAGATTCTCCGCTCGTTTTAGCCATTCTAGGCTCTCTAATGATGCTTCTAGCTTCACCAATCTCGATTCCATCGACCGGATTGCAGGCGTTAGTAGGATGGTACGCCGGCGATCGCTCCGACGAGGGAATCGATGCTAGAACAACTCACCACATGATTGGAGCAATACTCTCACCCCTCATAATGTGGCCACTTATCTCTCTCACTGCAGGATTTTTCATCTTCGGCCCCGATCCGATCTTGCTGATATTGGTCATGCTCTCTCTTCCTATCATGCATCCTAGTCTCGCAGACATCTACCATTTCTCCAATTTGGTTTTCTTGAGAGGCTATGACTTATGGGTTGATTATGGCGACTCCAAGAGAAGAAATTCTTTGGCTAAATCAGACGATGGCAGAAGGCTGGAGGAGTTGATCTCAGAGATTGATTCAAAACTCGTCGTTCTCAAATAGGTCGGTCCACTCGTGCCCTACATGAACTCGCGCGAGGCCGGCGACTCTATCAGAGAATGGCTGAACAGCGAGAGGCTGGAAGCAAGGGAAGTCTCCGACAACCAAGCCCTGCTCCATCTGCATGTAAGGTATCCACCTACAAAGCAGGGGCATGTATTCAATGTGGTTATTCCAAAGAACAGGAATTTAGTCCTCATTTACACAGTTACACGAGTTGATGAAGGGCAGCAGAATCAGATGTCAGAACACTCACTTAACGACTCTGAGGAATGGGAAGGATGGCTCCACGAGACTAGAATACATCTCACGCAAGCGGATTTGGATTGGGTCCTTCATGTGGGTAAGAAGAACAACGATATTCCTGGCCCACTCCAAGCATTCAATCTGTCCCGCCCCATCTGGTTCGACGGCCTGACTCAGAACGAATTCATGCACACAATGCGTCACCTATGGCTGACCAAACTGGCTTTGATTCACAAGATTAAATTCTGCTATGGTTCTGGTATTGGTAAACCTGGCCCGGTCGATGATTGGATTTCTAAGAAGGCCCAGAGCCAGAGCGGAAGGAAGGCGGATGTCAACGAGGAACCATCAACGATAGACACCGACGAAACCGGCGGCTTCGGCCGCGATTTCGATCCTGCAGACTGGGCCTGATACCTCATTCGCCTACACGCGCGCGAGTGACCGTTAAGGGTCGAGGTTAAGTATCCTTGAATTCCAAACATGTATGTTACAGCAGTAGTGCTGGAGGGTTAGAAATGGAAACTGGAAAGATGAGAAACAGTATGTCAATGGTTCTTCTGATGTTGATGAGTACCTTCGCGGCGATAGATATCCCCGAGGCGAAGGCCAGCGAGGTAGTACTGACCGATGCGATACAGATAGTCAATGGCGGTTCTGCGAACGACAGGATGGTAACCGTCGAGGCAGATTCGATGGGCAATGTCCACTTCGTTTGGAGCAGGAACACCCAACACCTTTGGTACCAAATGCATAATCCTAGAGGAGATGTGGTAATAGCTGAGACTCAGATTTCCAACCCCGGAGCCCACAGAGCATGGCACCCCGACATAGCTGTCGACCATGACGACAGAGTCCACATCACCTGGACCGACAAGGCATCCCAGTGGACAATCTTGTACACTATGATTGACCCCTCTCAAGACGATCAGAACGGCGATTCAGCAATTGACGATGTCATCTCTCTAATAGACGACTTCGATGTCTCGGTCCATACGCAGAACCGTGATTGGCCGGCAATTGATACAGATTCGGAGGGCAACGCGCATATTGTGTGGGAGGACTCATTCGAACCTCTCGACAAGTTTTACCAGCAACCTCAGATTTACTACTCAATGATTGAGCCAGACTTGGTCTCTAGAGAGGCAATTGTAGCTGTTGGAGAGACTCTTCTGACACCCATCATTGGCCACAAGGGTCACCCCGATGTAGCAGTGGACCTTGACGACTTCGTGCAAATCGTCTGGGACGATACCCGTGGTGGCAAGGTGGAGATGGTCGCTCCCATCGACACATCTGGTTCGATGAACACAGAATGGGCAGACATGTGCGTTGTGTTCTACGGCGGGTACTTCGCCAGCGGCGGATACTTCGAGGGCTTGAAGCCAATGCTGCTGAGGGCTAACATGACCGTTTACGAGACTCTGTACGCCCTCAGTGGAAACTGGCCTTCTGCCGCCACCAGCGGTAACTGCGCTTCCGCATACCAAACCGGAGGCTCGGGTAGCCAAGGACCTAGGACCACCCCATTGGGTATTGCACCTGGAGACGATTCAGGCGGAATTAGGGAACTGACCGAAGTTGTTTACAATAATGGGGCAGTCAACCTCCCTCAAGACGGTGGCTACTACAGCGAATTCTGGGGCCCCGGTTCGACATGGGCCTGCTTGTCTTGGAGAGATGCCAGTGGCAATGTCCCTGGCAACCCCCCCACTCAACTCGACCACCGATGGAATCCCAATGCAACCAAGATTGTCATTCCAATTTCTGACGAAGGTCCGTATGGAGGCGATCCTTCACAGCAGTCTGATGATACCCAGAGCATCAATGAAGCCCACGATGCCTGCGTAGAGGCGGGAATTATTCCTGTACCATTACTAGCAGCTGGCTTCGGGTCTGGCTCGTCCAGTGTGGGTTCGCACATGATGGATCTCGCTCAGTGTCCCAATGGTTTTGTCAGCTTGAACACCAGAACATGTCCGGGTAACAACATCAGGCTAACTGATGCTGAGGGACAGATGTACAGTTTCCCTACTTCAGCTGCAAACTCTGCTGAACTACAATTAATGGTTGAGGCGATGGTCTATCTGTCCACCAATAACTCTCGTGAGATATTCATGACAATCTTGGATCCTCTATCTCTTCTCGAAAACCCTCCGCCAACATGGCAGAAGGGTGATTCAGGAACATTCGTAGACAATACCGCTGACAGGTACATCCAGGACCTAGGGCCATCGATAGACGGCCTCGGCTACGGCCATCTAGTGGTCGTCAATGACACTAGAATAACAATCAACGATGCGTACAGCCTGCATCCAGCAATCGCAGTCGATAATTCTGGTAACACACACCTCGCTTGGATGGATGGACGCGCTTATGGCTTCGATATCGATGTCAACTATGAGGTATACTACACCCGCCTCCGTCTGAGAGGAGCCGGCGAATGGAATGGTGCATCAGACGGTCTTCCGTCATATGGTATCAAGCAGATTATCGACTCGGCCATTTCCGATGTCGAAGGCATCGATGGCATTCCAACCGACCGCCCCTTCGGTGCTAACTCCCACATGCCCGCTATCCTAACAGATTCATTCGATAATGTCCATCTCTCATGGCTCGACAACTACAACGCCACTCAAGGGGAGACGATTGTTTACACAAGGCTGAACCACACCAATGATGACTATCCCTCGGGGTTCCCTCTAAACTCGCTTGCTGCTGGAATACTAGATCCTTGGGAGGTAATCCCAGTTACTGAGTGGCAGTCTGACAAACTCGGACCGAATTCCCCAGCAGTACCCGAACTAGGACAACCACCCGCATTCGCCAATGATCTTGGAAGTGGCGCTCATGTGGCTTGGTCGGATACGAACAAGTGTAACGAGGTCAGCAACGGTGGTTCCTACACCCTTTGCTATGTCCATGTGCTCACCGGGCTCGTTGAAGTTGCCCTGACAGAGACTGAGACCTACTACCACACCATTGAGCCGGGTGAACAGACCCTGTACAATATGACGATTTCAAACCCCACCCCGGGCCCAGCAGAACTCGTTGCAGACACATTCACTGTCACTATGGAAGGAGTCCCCAACAATTGGACTGCAACCCTCTTCTTCACTACCAATCACACACCTATATTCGACTCAACACCAGTATTCCTGCGTGGTGGAGATGTGATTTCGATGTACATGCGAGTCAGAGCACCCTCGATTTATCAAGCTCATGCCGATGAACTTGCAAGCATCACTGTTACCGCAATATCATACAAGGATCCTGCTATCAGGGATGAGAGAATCACACTGACTCTAATGGATGTCGTACATGGAATAGACTTGGATACAAGTCATTATCAGGTTGATGTTGAACAAGGCGAGTCTGCCTTCTTCTCTATCACGGTGACGAATACTGGGAATGTGTACGACACCTTCGCGTTCTACGATCCTTCTACTCTGGAGGGTCAAGTCGAATGGGCACTGCCCTTCGGGTGGGGCCTAACATTCCCTACCTCGCTTTCTCTGGATCCACAGCAGTCAGTAACTAGGAACCTACAGGTCAGCGTCCCGACATCTCAGGAGCCCGGTACTTTCGTGATTTACCTCAAGGGGTGGTCCACGGGAGAACCGGTACTGTCCATAGACCAAGGCACCTTTGATGTTCTAGAACTGTGGATAAATGTCTCAATCAAGAGCACGGGGAACATCATATTCCAGATGGGAGATACCACCCAATATGTCCTCCCCGGTGATTGTTCAGAGTTTGACATAGAGGTCACCAAACACTTCACCCCAGGATATCTAATATTCACCACACCAGGAGGACCTGAAGAAAGACCACCAGAAATTTCCGAGGAGACTTGGAGATTTGAACATTGGACGGTTGATCTTGACTTCTCAGAAGCCCCAGGCGGTAACGCGATTCCTGATAACTCTCCTCGTTATTGGTCGGTGATAGATACCCCCTTCACCGTGACTGTGATTATGTGTGCACCTTACAATGCCACGGCTGGATTGGGTGACTCCCTCACCATGAAGGCCCACCTAGAAGGAGCACCACGTGTCAGAGACTCCGTGGTATTGCTGACAAATGTCATCCAAGCGTACGATCTAGAGGCCGAGGTTCCAGAGACAATCCTCTCCCTCTACCCCGGCCAGACCTACCAACTCGACACAACCGTCGAGAATGTTGGCAACGGTGCTGATAGGTATGATATCACGGTTGAATCAATTACTGACTCACAAGGAGGATCTCATGTATGGGACATTGATATCCCGAGAGTACTATTCCAAGAGTTAGACCGAGATGATTCACAGACCACCCCTATCCTCATCACTGTGCCTGAAATGACACTCGCCGGCCAGTACACTGTCGTTCTCAATGTACTCAGTGAGGAATCATACGAGGGCTCAAAGGTCCGAGATAAGATTGAGTTACAGATTGAGATAATTGAATTCCACGATATGAGAATCGAAGTTGATCCAATGGTTGAGAGCAGAATCAAGACCACTGCTCCAGGTAGAACCGTCCGTTTCATCATGAATGTTACCAACTATGGCAATGTTCCCGACCAACCCACAATGCACAACTACACTCAGCAGACCGGCGCTTCGAACACTATGGTATGGCAGACCGTGCCTTCGATGGCACCGTTGCTATCCAACTGGGCTGTCACCTATGCGTTGCTAAAGGACTTCGATACTGAATATCCAATTGAGATTCCGTGTGTAGGGCAAACTAGTGAGGATTCTTTGACCCTCGGAGAACCCGAACCGACAGACGCCTGCTTCAAGTCAGCTAGAACGAACGCTATCACTCTACCAGTGATGGAAGCGTACACCACTTTGCAGGTGGTCGTAATCATCCAGATTGACCCCGCCGCCGCGCTCTCCAATCGTGAGGTTGGCATCAAGGTCCTCTCTGAGCATGGCTCTTCTGAGGCTGGCGGAGACCACGATGAGACAGAAATTTGGGACGACTCCTGCACTTTGGACGAAAATAAGGACGGCCTGCCTGACAATTATCGTCCCAACTGCGATACGAATGAGCAAATTGTGGAGCTACGCTTGAGGGCACCCGATCTCCAAATCGTGGATGTGTTCGTCGACCGACACACGGGCGATGTGGGTGAGATGCTCTCAGTCAATGTCGAAATCATCAACGCGGGCAACGCTCACGCCACTGATGTCAACATCATCCTATGTGTTGATCAGACCAAGTCCGACATCAAGAAGAACGGGTGTGACGAGGACAACATCGTCTACCGGCAGATAGTTGAGGCCATTATGCCGTGTGACAACCCACAATCCAATTGTGAAGGTGTCGAACCGCCACAGATTGCAATGTTGTATATGGTTGAAGCGGGAAGGCACGATGTAGTCGTTGTCATCGACCCAGACAACATCATTGTCGAATCGGATGAGGACAACAATATGGAGAAAGTATCCAAGAAGATGGGTTCCAACCTAGGTGTGCTCGATGTGGGCATCGAGATAATCGCCCAGTTCACTGTTCCGGCACTAATTGTGGGTGCCACAATAGCACTGCTGGGTGTTGTCGTCGTAGTGATGAGAGGCCGAAGAGAAGAGGCCAAGATACGCTACGCAGAAAAGACAAGCATGCTCTCCAACCTCGACGACGAAGACTTGGTATTCTGATTATCTGGCTAACCACCAAGGCAGAGGAGTCCCTTCCTTTGCGGCCACTAGGCTGCCTTGGCCTGCTCCCAACTCGCGAAGAAGACGCTCCCTGATTTCCCCCATCATCTTCTCAGCATCATCAGATCTGATCTGAAGGCCATGGGAGAACGCATCGAGGTCTAGGGGCCTTCGAGGTTCGTTCATCATAGCGTGTACCAACTGCCTCTCCTCGTAGGTATCCGAATCCTCCGAGATGCTCGGAGAAACCTTGCGCATAACCTGTTGGTGGAGGGCGATGATAGCGTCTCGACGCTCATCAATTCTCTCAAGGGCCATATCCAATTCAGACAACATCCCCATCGCTTCGCCCATGGGAATCTTCCGGCGTGTGCCAAGACGGTCGACCACTCCATCCAACTCGTCGGGAAGCCTGTTCGACAATCGAAGAGGGCCACCCGGAGGCATCTTTCGGTGCTCTGCCCTGAATAGATCGGGTCCGAGATCCAAGCGAAGTGAGAACGACTGATTGACTCGGTACATCTTGGCGGGTGGCCCACCCTTTTCCGAAGGGACTTTTTCAGAATCAACGAATCCGGCTTCCTCTAGCACCTTGAGGTGCTTGACCACGGCTTGCTGGCTGACATCGAGCAATTCCGATAGCTGCAGGGAGTAATGGGGCTCCTTCACCAACTTCCGCAGAATCTGTCTGCGTGTGGGGTTCTCCAGTATAGTGAGGGCCTCATCGAAATCTACCATTGACTTCCCAACCTGAGGTTGGGTAGTACAGGTCTTCTAAAAACCCAACTTGAGCATAGGATAATATCAGTCCAATCGTCGAAACCCAACATGGGAGCAGCGAAGACGGTATTCCTGACAGTTTTGATGATAGCAGGGATTCTGCTACTAGCGCTCTCATTTGCTGCTTCGTATACTGATGAGTACCTAGAGGAGAGGATTACCGAGGAATGCGAGGATGAGATCGGTACCATCGGCGAAATACTCGGGGCCGATGAGGGCCAATGTCAAGACGCTCGCGACCTGCGTGAGCAGGTTTCATCCATCGGCCGCTTGATTGGCATCGTCGGAGCAGGATGCATTGCTACTGCAATATTGATGATAGCGCTTCGACGAAGGAGAGACTAACCTTCATCCCACCCTTTCCAGTCAGATTCGGACTCCTCATTCGGAGGATCTTCATGAGGTACAGGCTCGATTGCTCCTGATTGCCTAGTATCAGCGAATGGATCTGGAATATCGCTCCCAGGCTCCTCTTCTATACTGTGGTATTGCCGATACAACTCATCGGTTGTGGGCAGTCTGCCTTGGTTATCCAGCACCACCGGGGTATTCTCCTTGCCTCGACTCCCCCACCCAATCAACATCAGAATCAACCCAATTACTCCGAGTACCGGGCCCAGACAGCAACCAACCATCATCACCACGAACCATGGCTCGGTGAATAGAGCGGCCTGTGCTGAGACATCATCTACGAACCACAGAGTCGTAGCACCGTCATTATACAGAGTATATTCTCCTGCTCCTGAAGATCTGAACACTCTCACTGGGACATACGATGTTCCATCCTCACCGGTCCTTACAATATCGAATGAAGTGGGAGCCGAACCCCTATCCTCTTGTCCGTTGGAATCTACAAGCCTGAGGTCTGCACTTTCATCTCCTTCTAACCTGAGCGCGACATACTCACCCAGAGCCGCAATCTCCACCTCGCCACTATCTCCTGGCTCAAGTTCCAGCATATGGCTCTGAGCAGGGTCTAATTCCTCAAACATCGACGGCATCGCATTGTAGTAGGATACTACGCCGATTAGAAGCAAGAGAATCGAAGCACCGGTCAGGCGTTTGGCCCACTGCATCGTGGCTCCTGTCATGACCGGAGGCAGGGCGGCTTCGATATCAGGGTTCTGAATCAGTATGCCAGTCCGACATCAGGGTGTGCCAACTTCTCCGGGAGGTATGTATCAGTCACGAAGTCTAGACCATACTTAGCCAGCGACTGCTGCTCTGACTTCTTCCCCAGTTCCTGCATCAACTCAATCTGCGTCTGCCACCAACCTGAGGAGAATCGTGGATCGCTGAGTTCGGCCTTCAGTGCTCCGATGTCCTGCTTAGACAAATCGTCACTTGGTAGATCGTAGGCGAGTATGTCGTCAGCGGTGATTCCCAGATAGATTGAACCCTTGGTTGCAAGATACTCAGAAATGTGAGCCGTCTTAATCGCACCATAAGCGATACTAGCAAAGATTCTGAATGACCAGGGGTCGCAGTCAGTGAACACGACGACTGGCTTGCCCCATTCGTCACTGATTCTCCTCATTATCCGTCTGGTAGAGCGAGCCGGTTGGCCCTTGAGATGGATAAGAGCACATCTGGCTTCCTCGTCGAAACCGTTCTCGATTAACCGATCGAACATACCACCAGTCTCTATTGCCATGATGAAGTCAATATCTTCATCTACCAACCTAAGCTTCTCCGACTCGACATTGTAGGGTACCCCATAACCCGAGTCACCTACATCATCACGGCAGTTAATTCGCATCCAGTCACCGCGACGATTCCGCTCCTCGAAGGTGACATTTCCGATGATTCGAGACCCATCTTCCTCAGGCCTGAGTTTGAAATCCTCACGCAGGCATTTGGTGACAATCTCAAGATCCTCGGCAAGGTTGTTACTCTCGTTTTGGGAGTGGAATTTGCCATTCCCCCAGGCCTCAGAGATGTAGTACATCTCCCTGAGTGTCGACGACTTTCCACTGTTGATCATTTCTTCTATGAATTCAGTGACATGCAGTGAGCGCAGCATCTGCCGAGCAGAACCCAGACTAGTAGCATCCCGCACGGTCTTCTTCTTGCCATACTTGTAGACACCCAACTTGTCATCGAAACCGATATTGCTCTTGGTACGAACGGGGAGAGTCATTGTCGGAGCAATACCCTTCAGCATCTTGTCGTGCATCTCGGCGGCCACATTGTGTAGAGCCTCAATGACATCCTCCTTCGGCTTACTATCATTGATGCTCATTCATCCACCCCCTGATCGACGACTAATGACCCTAAATCGGGTTCAGTATCGTTCGCTAAATCTTCCTCACCAATCGTATCATCAGCCCTCTCTGTCAACCCAGAAACAACCGCGTCTCCCCTCGTTCTGACCTCCTCGACGGCTGCATCCAAAGACTCGCGTTTCCTCATCTCCTCTAGCAACTTCTCGTCTATTCGATTGGCCCCAATGATGTCACCGTTGCCGCGGAAGAATATCTCGGTGTCATTCCAATCTCCTCTACTCAATCCTGACATTGTGAATGAAATGGTCGCAGACGAACCCGGGTCGAGAGTATCGAGTCTCCAAGCCCAGAGGCCGCGAGCCTCCTTCCTCCCTCCAAGCGGATTATCCTCTATACGCACCATATCTGATTCAGGCCACTTGGCGAGAATTGTGTATGCTCTGGCCCTAGCGGTATAGTTGAACACAGTAATATCGCAGGTAGCCAGCTTACGCTCACTATCCCAACCCAACTCCTCTTCACAGAATACCGCGTTCATGATTTGAGTGATTACGGGGGCAAGATCAGGCTCTTCTCTGCTAAGCAACTCTGAGGACTTCTTCGAAATCTCGGGCAGAATGATATTAATCAACTCAAACTTCTCACGCGCCTTCTTTCTCTGAGAACTCTTCTTCAGATGTCCTTTCAGACCCCGACCAACCTCAAGGAGAGCCCTTCGAATCTCTTCGAGAACTTCTTCGTTCGAGGCGACGGCCTCCTTCGCCTCGCTGGTGAATTGAACATTAGTAGAGGCGAGATGTACTAGGACTGCGGCAGGACCCTTGGGTATACCCTTTCCACCCGGTTGATCTAGTCCGTATCTCTTCCAATCGACAGCCTCAATCGCCTTGGTCAGTAGACATCCTCCTTGTTGGTACATCAAAGGGACTCTGTTTGCGAAGCGGAGTATCTCGATGGGGCTGTCGGAGGACATATCTCCTCCGAATACTAGCCCTACCTCAATTTGGAATGGGTTGCCCTGACTGACTCGGGGGTCTCTGGTCACGGTTGATGCGAAGCGGGAATCAATCGCTTTGGAGAGCCCCTTTTTGATTAGCAAATCCTCAATCGGAGACAGACAGTCTATTGGTGGGTTGAGAAGTTTGACTTTCTGGAATGAGTCGAGAACTCTCTGGGCTTCCTCAGCCTTGATTCTGCGGGGTTGCCTACTCTCATCTAATTCCGACTTACCCAATATATCTCTAGCCGCTCTCATACTGACCCCTGAGAAATTATGCCGAAGGAAGGAAGTCATCTTCCTCTCTTCGGCCTCCCTCAGCATACGTTGCAGAGTACCAAGATGAATGCCATGCGGATGCGGCTTAATTTCCTTAACAACAGTAGGCAATCTATCTGTTGTCCGCATCCAATGACCTTCCTCAATCACATCCCCATCACCATCTCGGACGACTAGACTGATTGACGCATGAGGATTGACTATCGAAGTCATTCTGAGATATTGGTATACTGACTGTCGGCCCCTCTGGTACTTGGCCTTCATTTCGGTTCTGATTCTAAGACCGTGAGAGACCTCCTCTCCAGTCAGGCCATCAACCCAAACATCTCTACGCTCGCCTGACTTGATTGCCTTATTCTTCCTTGTGTCAATCCCCAGATCGACATATACTGCAGAAGACTCTCCCTTTACCTTTGAAATGACACTGGTCTTACCTCCGGTGGTAAGTTGTGAATACATCACGACGCCGGTTATCCCAATCCCTTGCTGACCTCTCGTCTGCCGTATAGCGTGGAATCGAGAGCCGAGCAGGAACTTGCCGAATACATGCTCGATTGCACCTCGAGGGATACCTGGGCCATTGTCTTGGGAAATCAACTCCAATCGGTCTCCGTTGAGTCGGGTTATCTCAACTCTGATATCAGGAAGAATCCTTTCTTCCTCACAGGCATCTAGAGAATTGTCAACGGCTTCTTTCACAGCGGTTATTACCGATCTCTGTAGAGAATCAAACCCGAGAAAGTGTTTGTTCTTCTCGAAGAATTCACTGATTGCTATCTGCTTCTGTTTCCCGGGTGGTGGATTTTCCTCACTCATTCGCATCCCTCCATCAGGTCCTCCCATACCCGAATGGTATAGGGCCTCTATTGGATGAGAAACCGCGGACAAGGGACGCACTTAACTATGTGCAAACAAATCAGGATGCCAAGCAGTTATCTTGCCCATGAAAGCACTAGCCATCACTGTTAGAGGACTTGCGAGATACAACCTTCCGGGTCCAGAGCGGCCCTGGTAATTCCTGTTAATGGCTGAGACAGTTACTTGATCCTCCTCCTCACTAATTCCCGGACCAGCACCGATGCATGCACCGCATCCAGGATCAATCAACTTGATTCCAGCCTGTTCGAACATATCGCTCCACCCTTCTCGCTCAGACAGCTCCTTGACCGTCTTTGAGCCGAACTGAATGTAACAATCGACATCAGGCGGAATAGTCATTCCAGCATCGAGAGCGGCCTCAGTCACCTTGGCGTAGTATGCGAAATCATCGTCCTTACCTGCGGTGCAAGAACCAGCATATGCAATGTCGATTACCACTTCTCCCAGATTATCGATGTAGGCTCCGTTAGTCGGGTCAGATGGGATTCCTTTGTCTGGATCCCCGGGATGAGCGACCATAGGACGAATTTCACTCATATCGATGATGTGGACACCACCATCGTATTCGGCCCCCTTGTCTGGTAGCACGAACGCCTCGAGAATCGTATCCTCATCCAGATCGGAGCGCCGTTCCAGCAACCACTCGACAGTTAGTTCGTCCGCCTCACAGATCCCTGTCTTGGCACTACACTCGGTAGCCATATTGCAAAGAGTCGCTCTTTCGTCCATCGAAAGGCTCGCTAGACCAGGCCCGCCAAACTCCATGCTACGATCCAGCGTCTCTGACTCCGACGCAAACTTCCAGAGAATGTGGAGAATCACATCCTTCGCAGTGCACCCCGGGTCAAGTGTACCAATCAACTCGAATCGGATGCTCTCGGGGACCTGCACGAAGGCGAACTGATTGTGCACCAGATTGGCATATTCGGTCGCTCCGACCCCATAGGCCAGAGCATTAGTAGCCCCTCCCATGCAAGTGTGTGAGTCTGTAGCTTGGATGAAGTCGCCAACATCGATGAACTCTTCTCTGGCCACTTGGTGACAAATTCCTGGGCTAATACCGTCTTCAGCTGAGTAGTCTCTCACACCAGTGTGTTGCTGAAACACCCCTTGCATATCTCGGAGAGTCTGGATTTTCTCGGTGAACCGGCCAAACCTAGGCACACCCGTGGCATACAGCAAATGATCCTCAAAGACTGCAAACTTAGCAGGATTAGGAAGCGAGTATTTGTCTCCATATTCCAGTTTAAGGAACTCGTGAACCTGCGCTGTCGTGAACTCGTGCGAGTATCCTCCATCGACCTGGGCCAGCACAGCATCTCCTGGCTCGACATATCGGGCGGCGCCATTGCCGCCTAGCAGTTTACTCGCAATCATCTTCTCAACCATGTTCATCGGTCTCGGAGGCGTATCCAACTCTGGCAACACGACTTCCCCGAGCTTGAGTTTATGCGCGAACGGAAGGATTCCCCCATTCTCGACAATTAGTCTAGTGACTGGATCATAATCTGAGACGAACTCATCCAGAGACAAACTCTCTCCCTCCTGTAATCTCCTAAGCATTGAATGGTCACCCATTAGTTGTCCGAGATTGATGTTGTTCCGCTCATGAATTGGTGCAAACGAGGCCGCAATCACAATCCGTATTCCAGACCAACGCTCGCATTGGGCGGCAGTCTCTCTGCTAGAACCCGTTCCTTTACGATGCCCAGAGACGATGACTTCGAACCCACCATCAAGCAAAGCTCGAGGCTCAAACACCCTCCTTCCATCATGTATGAGGCCAGCGTAAGCATTCTCCGAGATTATCGCAGGATCATGGTCGAAGCAAACCCAAGCCGGAGTCATCACATCTGTGTTGATGTCATCTAGAAGATCATCTACTTCGAGGTCCTCCATCCGCAGATTGAGGCCTTCATAGAGTTGCTTTCGGATGAGTTCCAAATCCTTAGTCAGGAAGAGCACCCTACTATCCGCTCGTAGCGAAACCTGCTCGGGCGGCCAACTCATCGACACTAACTCACCATCCTCAGACTGCGTCAATAGAGCGCTCTATTTCATTATTCTCAATGTACAATGCTGAGAGCAATGGTACCCAGTCTAACGATTTAGCCACTTTTGACCAACTGTCACGCTTAAATAACATGGTCTTTCGGGATTTATTACCTTTGCTTGCGAAGGTAGGGTGATGGAATGGCAAACGATGATGGCTATTTAGTTGAAGACACAGTGAAGTGCAATGAATGCGGAAGCAGGAATCTGAACAGGGACGAGACTCGAGGAGAGGTCGTCTGTGAGGATTGTGGCCTGGTCCTAGAAGACAATGTTATCGATCAAGGCGCTGAGTGGCGCGTTTTCAGCCCCGAGCAGGGCGACCAGCGTGCACGTACTGGTGCACCGATGACTGTCATGCTGCATGACAAGGGACTGTCAACCGACATCGACTGGCAGAACAAGGACTACTCTGGCAAGGCAATCTCTAGTCGCTACCGAAGCCAATTCTACAGAATGAGGAAATGGCAGAAGCGTTCCCGAGTCAGCAATGCAACAGAGAGAAATCTCGCCATGGCACTAGCCGAGCTCGATCGCATGGCCAGCCGTCTCGACCTACCTAAGTCAATTCGCGAGGCAGCCGCTGTGAATTACAAGAAAGCAGTCGAGGCAAGACTCATCCGCGGCCGCTCAATTGAGGGCGTTGCTGCTGCAAGCCTCTACGCTGCCTGCAGGCAGTGCAACAACCCACGCACACTCGACGAAATCGGAGAGGCCAGCAGGACCGGACGAAAGGAAATCGGCCGAACCTATCGATTCATGGTTCGTGAACTCAAGATGAAAATTCCTCCTACCAAGCCGGAGGACTACATACCACGCTTCTGTTCAGGTCTACACTTGGATGCTGAAGTCCAATCGAAGGCATACGAGCTAATTGCCGCAGCCCAAGAGAAAGAACTCACAAGCGGACGAGGCCCAACTGGAATCGCAGCCTCAATCATCTACATCGCCAGCGTTCTGTGTGGTAAGCGCAGGACCCAGCGTGAGGTTGCTGAGGTCGCCGGAGTCACTGAGGTTACAATCAGGAATCGATACAAGGAACTGATTCAGAACCTAAACATCGAACTTGAGATTTGAGAGCCAACACCGACTCACGAGCAACCGGTGGTTGAACCACAATCGTTGCACTTCAGGCAAGTGCCGTTACGAACCATTTGGCTGCTACCACAGTCATCGCAGATATCTCCC
>NZWD01000018.1 GCA_002698225.1 Methanobacteriota archaeon
ATCGGCCGATTCAGGACCTCCGATTTCTCCTCTGCCAGTAATCAGTTTGAGCTTGCCCAAATCAGAGCGGCGTTCGAGAAGTCTCTGGGCCAATGCAGATGATGAAGCGGCATTCAATCCGTGTAAATCAATCACCAGAACTCCTCTGTCTCTCCTAACTTGCTCATCGACGGTCCACCCTGCTCCTCCTACCTCAGATGCAGCATCCTCAATCTGAGTAAGGATGGCTCTGACCTTGATAACCTCGGCCTCTCTGATGGATATCAAATCTCTACCAGAAGTCGATTGTTCCTTCAATCGGTGCAATGCGAATGTCGTGACGATGACTGCGGCTGCCAAGCCGGAAACTGCCCCCGAACGAACGGCCTTGGGCACATCAGGGTTATCGAGTCCACTTAGGAAGATGACTACGAAGGAAGCCATGACGGCAACCATCGACCCAACCACTGCTCCAAGCCAAAGCGCATCTTTGACGCCTAGGTCCGCCATATTCGCCGGACGTAGTTATCGCTCAAGAGTTCAGGGGTGGGAGGAGATATGATGAAATGCTCCAGATTGATGACGAATCATGGTCCTACGCAATGGCCTGGTTAGCCGAGAGCGGGAACAGCGAGTAGCGCGAAACATTGCCGCAGTGGCCGGTGCGTACCTGCTTCTCTGCTTCCTAGCACCGCTTCTACTCCCAGAAGGTACTGTCCCAGAACTTTCAGGTCGTGCTAATGCCTTAGATTACGCTAGCTATGAGAGTTGGGGGAATCTCGACCACGGGGAAGATGCAAAATTGGGGCATGACCAATCGGCACATGGTGGGGCATTTGCTTGGTCAGAGTTGAATCCCCTGTGGGCTTTTGTCTATGCCTTCGGTGATCTGAACTGTCATCAGAAGCACGAGCGATCTTGGGAGATTAATGGAAACCAGATGCCAGTTTGTACTAGAGATGTGGGAATAATTCTAGGATTGGTACTTGGAGCGGTAATCTTCAGTCTACGAGGCCTGAACAGATGGACAGTTAGGGATACATTCCTGTCAGTTTTCCCTGATGAGATGGTCGAGCCGCTATATCTGAAAGATAGGAGAATGGCAGCAATGCTGTTGTTGATTGTTCTAGGGCTTGTTCCCATGGGTATTGATGGGTTCACCCAACTTCTGACCGATTACGAGTCGACTAACCCAGTGAGAGTGATTACTGGACTATTCTCCGGACTAGTGATAGGTTGGTGGTTCGCTTCGGCCCTATGTGCTCGTGCTGTGTTCTTTGAGGGAGACCCTCGGATAGTCTCACTTCCCGCCAATGCAAGACTGATGACGAAGTGATTACGCAGAGCCCTGCCACCAAGATACCAAACCGCTGGGCCCTGCCGGCGGACTCTCTCCCTCTACTCCAGGCCCCAGCAGCGAGATTCTAGATAGGGCGTCATTAATCGCAGAGGAGTATTTGCCGGATCTAACCATCTGTCCCATAGCATATCTGAGATGCGTCTTGGGATTGTCTTCCATCCATTCTCTGATTGCTTTCTTGAGTGGCCAGATGGCTAGGATTGTCATCCCCAATGCACGATATTGCTTCCTGAGGAGCGAGCGGGGTGCTTCTCTTCCAAGAAGTGACTTGTGCTTATGGACCCAATCGGTTTGCTCGTGAAGGAACTTGATGATTCTCTGAGTGTGACGTTCTGAGACGGCCCTGACTGGCCCTAATGCGGTTCGGAGTTCAGAAATGTCTGCAGATGGGACCAATGAGAGTGTGCCACAGATAGAGGCCATAGAATGCGAGAGTATGCTCTTCGGGATATCTACTCTGGAATTATCCGAGAGGCCTTCCAATACTGCCGAGAATTCATTTTGAGAATCTCGGATGGTTCGCCAAGGTGAGTTGTCTCCCAACCAATTCTTACTCGAGTCCGACGGCTCGACGCCAATCCCGCTAAGAGTGGTTTGCCCCTTGCCGGCCCTCAGTAACCTGCGAATGAGGTGGAGTTCCACCGTCTCTACATCGACATTCAGAGGGGTGTGTCGGTTGTGTATGAATCTGCGAATCCTCCTAGTGAGTTCGACTCTGAATTCGGCCTCAGTACCTTCGTTGAGTATAGGGCCGATGAGTGCACCCATATCGAAGGGCGTAGGCATCTCAATCTCTCCCGAAAGAAGAGATTCGTAGCCCTGCCTGATTTCTCTCTGTAGGTCGGTGGTCTCGAAGTACTCCTCCTTATCGCTCAGTGATCTGAGAGTGCCACTTTGGATTCGCTTCATGGCTACCTCTGGGTCGCAATCGACCCATATGCATAGGTCAGGGACTAATGCGGCTGAATTCATGTTGGCGACTCTTTCGACACCAGCTTCGCCTACGATTCCCTGATACACTAGAGAGGAGTGTATGTTCCTCTCACTAACGACGACTTTGCCTTCCTCCAATCTAGGAAGAATCCAGCCATGTGAGTGATCAACTCGGTCGGCGGCGAAGAGTCCGGCCTCCTCTTCAGGTGACATCTTCCTCTTGCGGACTGCATCTATCGCCAATCTGCCTAGCGGATGTTCCCTCCTAGGCTCACCGGTAACCTCTACTGAGGTGAATGAGAAGTCCCTCTGCAGCACCTCGGATACTACTCTGGTGGCTAGACCCTTGCCACTGCCGTCTCCGCCCTCTATAGTAATCAGATACACAGAAACCCTCCTGCTAGTCTCCCGCGTAATCGGTGAACTGGTCTCTGGATAGGCTAATCATACCCATCCCCAGTAGTATGAACATAGGCCCCACGAACAGCATTCCTCTACTCCAAAGGCCAAAGAATGCCAGCCACCATGTCTTCCGATAGCGGTCTCCTCTGTAGGCCTCTAGACCTCCAACCATGCCAGCTAGACCGGCTAGGAGCGTCATCGCAGCGACTAGGGATCCAATTAGAACGGATTCAGCGAGATGGCTCTCTCCTGACATATCGATTTTATCGACCCCTTCGCCCGGAGTCAGGGTGACTGAAATCTGCGCGTGGTCCCCTGGCACGAGATTGATTTCCACCGTACGGTTACCTGGATGCTCGACCATTAGAGTCGAGTCCCTTCGAGGGATGTCTTTGACTGAGAATCGTCCTCCCGAGTCTGTCTGATCTTGACCGACCACTAGGCCCTGAGAATCGATGATTGAGACTGAGACTCCCTCGGCTGGATCCCCTCCAGTACCGCTATCTTGTAGCGCTGTGCTAACTATCCCATTGACATCCGCTACTCCATCCGAGCCATCTAACTGGCCCGAGAGAACCTCTCCGACATTAGCTGAAATCAAAGCAATTCCCAGCAGCAGACCGAGCAGGCTACCAATGAAGATCATCAGACCTCCAGCAACTCTAGTTGCAGAGTCTACAGAGAGGTCGTGCAACCACAGCTCCATGGCACTGTGGCCCTCGTATTCATCGTCGACTGAGTCGGTCATTGCTCCTCGGCCTCCTGTGGCGGTATATTGCTAATCGCCCGAGGCTGTTCAGGTTGCCGCTTGCTGAAAAACAGGATGAAGAATTGCATGAAGGCACCGAGGAGTCTCATTGAGCTAAGGAAGATGATTAGTGCGGCAAACAGCAAGACTGGCCAGATTGTACCTAAAATCGAAATTATCAATGAGTCAGCCTCTGGCTCACTCACCTGCTCTTCGGATACAAATGAGACTAGGTGCATAGAACTCCAATTCTTACCTGTGAGGAGGAAGGCATTGCTGTCAGAGACATAGGCAATCCCGTTGAGCACTGCGTTGGAATCATCAGGCTCGCCTAGCGAAAGGGCGGAAGCGTCTACCGTCTGCAAGACATTTCCAGAGGATTTGTCAATTGCAACAATCAGATCGCTTCCCCAAACATTCGCATAAATGGTCTCGCCGACGCATTCAAGCTCATTCAGCAAATCTACCTCGACTCCGCCATCGCTCACCGTGATGGTGGAGATGATGGAGAAATTTACAGGATTCCTGAAAGAGAGTTCAGAGCTCCCGTTCGACATCACTAGATGAGTTCCGTCGAAGCATAGCCCCCAGCCCTCTCCTGAGTAACTGAGGTTGGCCACCAACTCGAAGGAATCGAGATCGAAGACCAGAGTTTTTTCCTGCTTCCATGTCAACATGTATATCAGGTCATTGACAATGGTAATTCCCTCGCCGAAATAATCATCCTCCAGCATCTCTATTCGTAGGACTTCGCCGCTGATTGGATCGACCTGTCGCAAACTGGAATGGCCATACAGGCCGGTGCTCTCGTAGAGGAAACCATCGTGCATCTCAAGTCCCTGTGTGAAGGCCGAAGAGTCGTGTGAGTGAGTTGAAATCACCGTCATCTCAGAAGTTGGCGACTGGGCCATTGATGAGATAGGAGAACACAGGAGAAGTACGCTAATGAGGAAGGGGGCTAAGCGGCCTGTGACTAAGATTCGTCCATCCATGTACGAACGATGCTCCATCGATGTTAAAATAGGTCTTTGAGCGCAATGAGACCTGTAGCAACACGGAGTGTTGAGTATGAATTCAGGCTTTGATAGTGTCTCGTCGAGAGTCGCGGTGTCGCTGGTGCTGTGTATGCTCATGGCTAGCCTCTCCCCTGTAGCGTTGGCCGAACCCGGCCAGGAGGATATCGGTCCTGCGGTCATGTCTGGTGACTTATCCGACTTCACTCCCTCTATTGAGGGCAAGCGGTACATGTTCACAGAGGACTCCAGTCCCGTGTTCTCTGCTACTGGCCATCTCAAGATGGAGTGGAGGGATGCTGGTTATCCCGGACTAGTGCTCCCGTTCTCCCAGAGTTATATCAGCACCAAATCAAGTCTGCGCTCATGTGCAAACGCTTGGAGTCAGGGAGATACCGGGAACATCTCCACTGCAGGAGGCACTGTCGGTGTGACGGTACAGAAGGTCTCAGCCAACTCAGCCATCTTGGTAGAAAATGGTCAGATTATCCCTTCGACCACTCTGAACGATATCGCTTCGACATGGGAATCGACCATCTTCCCTACTGTGACTACATACTTCGGAACATCTCCCGATTTAGATGACAACTGTCAGATTGAACTAGTGTTCATCGCCGTCGATGGTGCTGGCGGGACTGGTGGCTACTTCTCCCCGGGTCTGTCTTCAGTCAGAGAATCAGTCTTCATAGATGTTGACGATCTTAGTTGGAGGAACACCATCCTAGCCCACGAATTTGAGCACCTCCTCCACAACGCTAGAGATCCATACGAGTATCTTTGGATAGACGAGGGAGCTGCAGATATGGCGGCATACCTCTGCTTTGGAGTTACGAGTACGCTGACGGGGCATGCCAACTCATGGTCGCAGGACAGTAGCCTCAGTGTCAGATGGTGGAATGGTAGGATAGCCGACTATGGGGCTGGATTCATGTTCATGATGTACCTAGCAGATAAGCTCGGAGGAGGTATTGCAATTCAGAGGCTAGTTGCAGACACTGCCACCGGAGGTGCATCCATTGAGAATCTGGCTCAGAATCCAGAGCCGGGGTCGACACCCATAGGTACGACGATGAGTGAAATCTTCGCGAACTTCAGTGCGGCTGTCTCGCTCGATAGTGCCCAAGGTGCATTTGGATTCTCTAATCTCGACCTGACCTCAGGGTGTATCGCAGCCTACATCTGCAAGGCTCAGATGAGTGGGTACAATGACCAGTGGGTGAACGATTGGAACAGTTCCAGCCAGAGCTTCGAAGGATGGGGTATGAGAGCTTACAAGTTCTCTCAGGGCTCTGGGGCGCCGCTTAATCTGATGGTACAGCCCACTCAATTCGGATTCGAAGGAGCGATTATGGCTCGCGATTCAGATACTGGGGCTTGGTCCATGACTGGAATGAGAGTGGATTCGGGCACAGGTGCAGCCACCGGATTGGTGCATGGATTCGGAAACACCACCGATGAGGTCTGGCTGCTGACTTGGTACGAATCCATGGTCAGCGACTGTGACTACAATTACGCAACCTGTGGAATCACCACCGGCTCCTATCCGACCGCATCTGCCACGGTGTTCGCAGGCCTAGTTACCGATCCGGCCGAGGTGTACATTGACACCATCACTCCATTTGATCGTGACGAGAACGGTCTGGACGACAGTATCCGAGTTGATCTTGAGGTCCAATCAAACGCATTCTTCGAGATTCTAGAGGTGACTGTTGAAGCCTATGTGAACAACTCACTGATTGACTCGATAATTTTCGACATAACTGCAGGAAACAGCGTTCCATCTCCACAAAGCGTGTGGTTCACGCCTCCTGAGACCGGTTACTGGACATTCGGAGTGGAGATTCGCGATGTGACTGGGCAATTAGTGGACCAGGCATTCACGCTACCGCTTTCACTCGCCAACATGGAGCCTATAGCCTCCGGATCGATCTCCACATCAATCACTCAGACCTGGCTTCCAGTGACTATGTTCGGATCTGGCTACGACTCATGGGGATTCGGTCAGTTGAATGGGACCTTCAGCCACAATGACACACCTGTAGGATATGTATGGGACCTAGGTGACAACAACTCATCCAGCCTGAAAAATCCTACACACTCCTACCTAAACGCGGGCGAGTATGAGGTCATCTTGGTTGTGCAGGATCAGGGTGGATACTACTCTGGATCCCAGAGTTGGAACATCTCGGTGAGTGACATTTCTGACCCTGTTCCAGAAATCTCTGTAGATGGTGTAGTGATAATCGACGAACTGATTCTAATGACTGACCAGAGAGTCCAATTCTCAGCTAGAGGGACTACAGACAATGTACCTCGGGAAGAGCTTGTATTCACCTGGGATTGGGGGGATGGCGACATAGAGTACGGCAAGGGCCTAGTCGAGGCTGGCCACTCATGGGTAGACGGCAGTGCTGATGGGATTGTCTATACTCTCACTCTGACTGTTGATGATGGCCTACACCAAGTCGAACATTCGATTTACATTAAGGTGCTTAACCGGCTACCTGAGCAGATTTTTGACGAGCCGCTACAGACGAGTACACTGACTCCACTAGCCATGCCTACGATTTTCGAGGACTCGGATGGGCTGATTGTGGAGTACAACTGGTTCTTTGAGGGCGGAGTCAACATGGAAGGTTCAGGAATGACTCTGACTTCGGACTTCTCATCGACCGAGTCAATGTTACAGAATCCAATTGTCGGATGGTTGGAGCCCGGCCTGAAGAATGTGACTCTCGAAGTAACTGATGATGATGGGAACTCATCAACTGCCCTGCTTCTGGTGCAAGTTTTCAATCAAAGACCAGTGGCTGTTTTCTCCCGTCCCTCAGATGGAACCATAGACACGCAATACACTTTCATTAGCGAGTCATTCGACCCTGATGGAGACACGGCACTACTGCAGACCATTTGGGATATTTCGGGGCTAGACGAGCCAGTGTACAACGTATCATCTGTGAGTCACACTTTCTTGGAGCCCGGTCTATTCACAGTTAGTCTCACGGTGATTGACGAAAGGGGATTGACTTCAGCAACGAAGTCATACTCAATCAACATAGCTAACCCGCTACCGGTTCCTGAGCTTGAGTTCAGTTGTCCCGGACTCAACGGTACCGTTCTCAGTGGAATACCTGCAAGTGAGGACGGAATTGTATGGATGGTCCCTCATACGGCTGAGGGTGGTGCGTTTGTATCGGCCGGAGACCCAATTCGATTCGATGGATCTGGCAGCTATGATGCCGACCCTCAGTTCGTTGGTAGGACCTCTACTGACCCCCAGTCTTCCGAATGGAATGGGGTCGTCTCGTGGATTTGGGACTTTGGTGATGCCAGTTCTACGGCCAATGGACCAGTTGTTTGGCATTCTTTCGATATTCCCGGCTCTTACACAGTGACCCTTACGGTGGTCGATGGATTCGAGGGCGGAGAGACCAATTCAACCAGCCTTACTGTCCATGTCTCTAGGGCCCCGGTCATCTTGACTGAAGATCCGATTTCCGCGGACTATGTAACCATAGGAGATTCAGTATTCCTCAACTCCAGTGCTATTGATAGAGACCTAATTGATGGAATTGAGGCTTGGCTAGATTTGGATAATTCGGATGATAGTAATGGGGATGGGGATTCTACCAATGACCGAGACAGGCCTCTGACCGGGGCGCTCACTGTCAGGTGGGACCTCAACGCACTGCAGGATTCTGATTTGGATGGAGATACTCGTAATGACTGGATCTGGGGCAATCAGACATGGAGTCAGGCCGGGGAGATTAGGATTCTCATGGAGGTCTGCGATGGTGTCGGAGTTTGCACGACAGAGGAGTATGTAATTACAGTCCTCTCAATCCAGGAAGATGAGCGCCCGATGTCTCTGTCAGACCTGACTTGGAGAGATTTAGTCCCGAACACACAGAGCGCCCTCCTATTGGCCCTCGTAGCAGCCGTCTTGCTGCTTGGATGGTTGATAATGAGGGAGAAGGACGAGGAAGAAGTGGATGCCGAAGATATGCTCGAAAATTACGATGTAACCGAAGTTGAGGTCGAGGGAGGCTTGCCCGGAATGGATCAGCACCGCCCCCCTCCTCAACCCAAGTATCTGACAGTGGAAGAGCGAAGAGACAAGGAGTCAGGATATGTCCGCCCGATACGGACGAGGAGGCGCTGAGGGTGGTTGATCGGCGAAGAGCGCGCGTAGCAATTGCATTGAACATCTCCTTACTGATGCCCATACTAGCCGTTCTGGTGACAGTGATTGCAGCACCAACAGCATCAGCGGCTGGCTCTTGTAATGTTCCTGCTAGCAACCCTCCTGGGGTGACTCAGTATTACGAAGAACACTCTTTGGAAGACGAAGATTTCTGGGGTTGGGACTTTGGTTCAAACACAGATCTCAAGCCCCTGAGAGACGACTTTAGCGTGGATATGACCATCTCCAACGATAGTGCCAATGCAGTTAGGATGGAGTTAATTCCAGGTTATCAATACACCTTCTGCATCAGCATGAGTTCCGACCCATCGGATGAGCCTCAGATGGGAGCAATAGGAGATGTCTACCTGATGAATGATGTGAATTGGGATAGGTACTCAATGAGTTACGAAAACAGAGAATGGGATCTCGAGGAGATGGTACAAGAAATGCCTGTGGAGTGGAGAGATACTCTAGTTTGGTTACCCTACAGGGATGTACATGCCTATGAGGGCGTTTCTGAACACATATTCTCGGTTGCCATTGACTCGCATGGGTCAGCGTGGTCATCAGTTGGCTGGTTCGAATCGACTGAAACCCAGTACTTCCTAGTCATAGATGGATGGGATAATGAGAGGTTTTCCGACAGGGGTGCTGCTGGAGGTACCATCAATGTCGAAGTTCTCGTAGATGTTGAGGAGAGGACTACTCTGCCGAATTTCATCGCCTACATTATGATCTCAGCCTTACCAATAGCCTGCATAATCGGGCCACTAGTGATTCATACCAGATACATGAAGATGGGATTGTCAGAGGAGGACGAATCTAGGCAGATGCCATATCTGGATGAAGAGGGCGACCAGAGATCCGGCGAGGGATGATTTACTCGTACTCTAGGAGCTTCCATGCAGACTGGAGATCAGAGGCGTTTATCCTGCCCTGCCTAGAGAGGTGGAATCCTTTCTCCATGGTTGCGTATACCATGGCCTGTCCGAGCAGAGGGGCGTGAATTCTGGTCCAGTCCCCTCCCCATCCCGCACCCATGATGGCATAGTTATAATTCGACTCTCTGAGGTCCCAAGAGGCCTCAAAGAGCCTCAGTCCGTCCGCCCTTCCTGAAGAGTTGTAGCAGAGTTTCACTAATTCGCCCATATCTGAAGCGTCTTCGACATCTTGGGCAATCTCTGAGGCGGAAGGTGGCCCTTCATCGGAGTGTAAAGAAGCGATTACCTTGGTATTTCCCTTGGCGGCCTCAATCAAAGGATTTCGTACCTCGGCGTGAATATCGATTTCCAGATCGACCCAGCTAACTCCACTTGATATCGCACTCGACAGGACCTCGATGCGTTGTGATTCATCACCAGGGTAGTGGCCTCCTTGTCTTTCTGGTCGACAAGTCAGGACGACGGGCAGATCGATACCTTGCTTCAGAGAATCTAGAGTAGATTCTAGATCCACGGAATCAAGAGGTTGTGAGACAATTTCGGGAGGGATATACTTGGATCCCTTGGAGTCGTCATCTTTGGCGTTAGATACGGGGTCTCTCTCCTGCTCCCTAGCCCACAGCATATCCAGCCTTACCTCTACGAGATCGGCTCCTGCAGCAGTAGCCACAGCAGCGTCCTTCAGCATGTCATCTACTGTGTGCCCACTGAGGGTGACGCAGACCAGCGGGCGGGACATCAGGCGGCCCATCTTGCGACTTGGTTTAACCGTGTCGAGGGAATTTCTAGCCCTTAGGGCAGCACAAAAAAGACCAACTTATTCGTATATTTTGTCTAATTTCTTAGTAGGATTGAATAACCCCCGATGTACGGAAAGTAATATTGATGAGGGTTCCCTATAGGAACCCTCAGGAATTGTGATTAAATGGCAGATGAATACGACGCTGAGAGCATACAAGTCCTTGAGGGACTTGAGGCGGTGAGGAAGCGTCCTGGGATGTACCTGGGAGACCCTCACGACGGTTCTGCTCTACACCACTGCATCTGGGAAGTTGTCGACAACGCCGTGGACGAGCACTTGGCCGGCCACAACACCACAGTAGAGGTTAATCTGGAGAAAGATGGCTCTATCACAGTAATCGATCACGGTAGAGGAATACCAGTAGACAAGCATCCCGAAGAAGGTGTCAGCGCCGCCGAGGTTATCATGACTAAACTCCATGCAGGAGGCAAGTTCGACAACGAGGCCTACAAGGTAGCAGGAGGGCTGCATGGAGTCGGTGTGAGTGCTGTCAATGCTGTCTCAGAAAAACTGACTATGATCATATACCGAGATGGCAAAGAGTGGCAACAGAACTATGTCAGAGGTGACAGGCAAGCAGCGCTGAAGGCTACTGGTAAGTCGGACAAAACTGGCACTTCTATCAATTTCAAGCCTGACCTGACTATATTCAGCGATGTGGTTGAGTTTGACTTTGAGCAAATCAACACTCGCCTGAGGAGGACTGCTTTTCTCAACGCCGGACTTCTAATCTGGCTGCGGGACAATCGCGGAAAGGATCCTGTGGAAATCGAGCACAAGTACGATGGTGGGCTCAGAGAATATGTCCAAGCAATGAACGAAAAGAAGGAAGCAATTCACGAAGAGGTATTGCACATTCTCGGCTCCAAATTAGGAGACAAGGGAGAGGTATTCGTCGAGGTCGCCCTACAGTGGACCGATGCATACTCAGAGTCAATCCACTGCTTTACCAACATTATCCACAACACGGATGGAGGAACTCACTTGTCCGGACTCAAGAGTTCATTGACTCGTACTGTAAACACATACGCTCAATCTAGGAAGTTGCTCAAGAATGTCAGTAATCTCTCGGGCGATGACATCAGAGAGGGGCTTTCTGCTGTGGTGTCAATCAAGCACCCGGATCCATCTTTCAACGCCCAAACCAAGTCAAAGCTGGTCACAAGTGAAGTCTCGGGCATAGTCGAACAGATTGTCAACGACAAACTCGGTGAGTACTTTGAGGAGAATCCCTCTGTCGCCAAAGCCATTGTCGAGAAGGCAGTTCTGGCTAGCAAAGCTAGGGATGCTGCTCGAAAGGCTAGGGATCTTACTCGACGCAAGGGAGTTCTTGAAGGCGGCGGACTTCCAGGCCAATTGGCTGACTGCCAGTCGCGGGATCCTGAAGAATGCGAGATATATATTGTCGAGGGAGAGAGTGCGGGCGGCTCTGCCAAGACTGCTCGAGACAGGCGTACTCAAGCCGTCCTACCCCTTCGTGGCAAGATTCTCAATGTCGAGCGACAGCAGAGGAATCTGACCAAAGTCTTCTCTAACGAACAGATTCAGAGAATGATTAGGGCATTCGGTGCTGGCGTCGGTAATGAGGAGGAAGATGAGGGTGCATTTAACCCAGAGAAGCTTCGCTATGGCAAGATTATCATAATGACGGATGCCGACATTGACGGTGCGCACATCAGGACGCTCATTCTGACCTTCCTGTGGAGATTCATGCGCAGAGCTATAGTGAATGGTAATGTGTACATCGCTGCGCCTCCACTTTTCTCAGTATCAAGGGGGTCCCAGACCGAGTGGGTCCACAGCGAGAAGGAAAGAGACTCACTGGTCAAGGCGTTAGAGAAGGAGTCGCCATCGGCCAAGATAGATGTACAGAGATACAAGGGTCTGGGCGAGATGAATCCCGATCAGTTGTGGATGACCACAATGGATCCGGAGGTACGGACTATGATGAGGGTCGAAATCAAGGATGCTGAAGAGGCTGATACCATGTTTGCAGTTCTAATGGGAGAGGATGTGCCCGATCGAAGGTCATTCATCGAGTTGAATGCTACTAAAGTAACGGCGCTGGATGTGTGAGTTGATTAGATGGCCGAGGACTTGCTACGCAGAGACATCTCTGAGGAGATGAAAGAGAGTTACATCAACTACGCTATGAGCGTCATCATCGGCAGGGCTCTGCCCGATGTCAGGGACGGACTCAAGCCAGTACATCGCCGGATTCTTTGGGGTATGCATCAGGCCGGACATACGCATGAGAAGGGATACAGCAAGTCTGCTCGCTCTGTCGGAGAAGTGATGGGAAAGTTCCACCCTCATGGAGACCAAGCACTCAATGACACAATGGTCAGGATGGCTCAGGACTTCTCTCTGAGATATCCTCTGATAGATGGGCAGGGTAACTTCGGATCTATCGATGGCGACCCGCCTGCTGCAATGAGGTACACTGAGAGTCGACTAGACAAATTGTCCAGACACATGCTGGAAGACATCAACAAGAATACAATCAACATGGAGCCAAACTTCGACGACACCGAGAATGAGCCTTCCGTGCTACCTGCGAGATTGCCAAACCTGCTGCTCAATGGCAGCGATGGAATAGCAGTTGGTATGGCGACGAAGATTCCTCCTCACAATCTTAACGAGGTCGCTGCTGCTATCAGGTTTCATGTCGAGAGAGTAATTGAGCAGAATCGGAAGATAGGGTTTGACAACCCTCCAAAGATAGATGCTCTCGAATACATGGAGTTCCTCAAAGGCCCAGACTTTCCGACCGGCGCTACGATTCATGGGATCGATGGGATCGTGGATATGTACAGAACAGGAAATGGTCGCTTCCACATCCGCTCGGATGTTGAGGTCGTGGATGACTCATCGGGCAAGAGGCTGGTCGTTCACTCAATTCCCTACCAGGTCAAGAAGGCAGGGATGCTGCAAGGAATTGCCGAACTAGTGCAAAAAGAGCAGGTCAAAGGAATCCGCGACATCAGAGACGAGTCGAGTAAGGAAGGAATCAGAGTTGTCATCGAGATTAAGCAAAACGCAGACCCTCATGCCGTACTGAACCAACTCTACCAATCCAGTAGGCTACAGGAGTCCTACTCTGCCAATATGATGGGGATACTGAAGGGAGAGCCGGTACAGCTCGACCTGTGCACCATCTTGCACACCCATGTTCGCCACAGGGAGTCAGTGATTGAGAGGCGTACCCAATTCGATTTGGAGAAAGCTGAGGGTCGCGCACACATCCTCGAGGGGTTAATCAGAGCGCAGAAACGTATGAGCGACATTATCGAAGTTGGTAGGAACTCAGATTCTAGAGATCAGTTTGAGAGATATCTGAGAGGAGAGGAGAAGTATCCGAAGATTAAGCGGTTCGACTTCTCGGAAAGGCAATCTAAGGCCATCGCTGAAAGACGCCTGTATCAGCTCACAAAACTGAATGTCCAAGATGTTGCAGATGAGCTCTCAAATCTCAAGCAGTCTATCAAGGAGTACAAATCAATTCTTGAAAGTAGAGTCAAGAGGCTCGAGATGTTGCTGGATGAGTTGGAACGCCTAGTGGACAGGCATGGTGATGAGCGCCGCTCGTATATCGACCCGACTCCATTGTCGATGGACAGAGAGGATCTTGTCGCAGAGCAAGCCATCGTTATCTCGCTGACTCAGGACAACTACATCAGGCACTTGCCAGTAGAGTCCTTCAGACTACAAAACCGAGGAGGAAAGGGGCTGAAGGGCGTATCTACGAAAGAGGAGGACGCTCCATCCAAGATAGTAACCTGCTTCTCCAAGGATAGGTTACTGTTCTTCACCGACAAAGGACGGGTATACGGACTGCGTGCATGGGAGACTCCTTCGGCTAGCAGACAGGGTAGAGGAACTCACATCCGCAACCTGCTCAGTGGCATCAGGGATGAAGAGAAAGTAATCTCGATATTGCCGATGAGCAGAAGTCTGATTGAAGAGCCTGAGGGTCACTACCTAATTTTCGCTACTACAAATGGCCGTATTAAGAAGAGTCGTCTATCCGAGTATGCCAAGATCAATCGGAACGGGAAGTATGCCCTGAGATTCGCCGGTGGAGAGGGTGATTCACTTGTTACTGTGAGGCCAGCCACAGATGCCGATCATGTGGTGCTCGTCTCGTCAAGAGGCAATGCCTGTAGATTCATGCCCTCAGAAGAGAAGTCTCGGACTGACTCCACCTCCGGTGAAGTCGTTACCACTCATGTAGTCAGAGTTCAGGGAAGGGTGAGTCAAGGGGTATCAGGAATGAAACTACAGGAGGGTGATCGTGTAATCGGAATGATCGTTACTGATGATTTTGATACCAGCGTCCTGACCATTTCTAAGTTTGGCATGGCCAAGCGAAGTAGGCTGGGGTCGGGCGAGATGATC
>NZWD01000019.1 GCA_002698225.1 Methanobacteriota archaeon
AATTTTCAAAGCAATTCTTTGTATATTACTACCAAATCGCAGACTTCGGCGATAAGATGAATTGGTCCAATAGCGAATTCGATGAAGCCTGCGAACAACTGCTGATACCTCTATTCGAGGGAGTCGACAGAGCCCCCAACAACGCTCTTTCGGGGCTCGGTAGGAGCCAGCGCAATCTGGTCAAGGAAGCAATCTCATCCGACGAGTTCGAAGGCAAGAAGGGCCAGAGAATGGTCGTTTGGACTCCTGGCTGCAGAGTCATGCTCATCGGCATGGGCGAGAAGGATAGTGTGGGCCACCGTCTGGCTCGCAACACCGGAGCGAGAGTGATGGCATCGATGTCCAAAAAGAAGGGGCTCTCGGCGTGTGTAAGATTCACCTCAGGGTGGTCTAGCGAGCGCATGCTCGACTTCGCCGAGGGAATGATGCTGAGGGATTACGAGTTTCTCGAGCACCAAGAGGTCGATGATTCTCACATCTCGGACTCATGGTCTGTCCAATTCCAAGCAAGCCCGAGATATCAGGAGGTTCTTGCACAGGGGCTCAGCAGAATCCATTCAGTTGTCAGTGGCGTGCATCTGGCACGCGATCTAGGCAACGAGCCGGCTAATGTGCTGTACCCGATGGAGTATGCTCGCAGGGCCGAAGAATGGTCTACCGACAAGGAGAATGTCACAGTCGAAGTCTATGACTGGGACAAGCTCAACGAACTCGGCATGGGGGGCCTCATCAATGTAGGAAAAGGAAGTGATAGGAAGCCATGTATGGTTCTGTTCACACTAAATCCCGATGCAGATGAGGGCGTCCAGCGACCGTGTATCGTTGGCAAGGGAATCACCTTCGATACGGGTGGAATCTCAATCAAGCCAACCGGAGGAATGTGGGACATGAAGTACGATATGTGCGGTGCTGCAACTGTGTTCGGGCTGATGGAGGCCCTGCATGCCACCGGCTATGACCGCAGAGTGAATGGAATCGCCTGTCTGGCAGAGAACATGCCTGGCTCAGGGGCATATCGTCCCGGAGATGTGTTCAAGACCTACTCTGGCAAGACCATAGAGGTGTTCAGTACTGATGCTGAGGGGCGCAATGTCCTCGCTGACGGATTGTGGAAGGCGGGCGAGTTAGACCCTGAATACATCGTTGACCTAGCCACTCTGACCGGAGCCATCGTAGTCGCTCTGGGCAACCAGATTACCGGCATGTGGGCCAACGATGACGACATCGGTAGAAGGCTGAAGAAGGCGGCCAACCGCTCCGGAGAGACAGTGTGGAGAATGCCCCTCAACGCCCAGTTCAGGAAGTACATGACCGACTCTGCCTTCGCTGACATCCGCAACGGGTCAATCGGAGGTAGAGCTGGTTCGTCCAATACCGCAGCCTCGTTCCTAGAGTTCTTCGTGCCCCAGCGAGGCTACGACGAGGATGCTGACAAGATACCTTGGGTCCACCTCGATATCGCAGGCACTGCATGGGGTCCGGGCTCAAAGGCTCGCTCCGAGGGCGTCAACCCACTATTCCAGTTCGGGGTCTCGGGAGTCCATGTCAGGACTCTTCACAGGCTGATAACCGAGGGCTAGTCGCTTTCCTCTTCATCGTCAGAATCGACGACTTCGAAGTCTGCCTCTACAACATCCTCGTCGCCTTCCTCAGCGGCCTGTTGCTCAGCCATCTCGGCTGCAGCAGCCTCGTACAGTTTGGTGGAGATCCCGTGCATCTCCTCCTCGACCTCCTTGATCTTGGCTTGAATTGCAGCCTCGTCGATGTCATCAACCTCGATAGTGGCCTCTCCGTCATCCTTGGTTATCATCTTCTTGAGGTCATCGAGTTTGGAGTGAATAGCCTCTGAATCGAGATCTTGGATTTTCTCAGCTGCATCCTCGAGCATTCTCTTAGTCTGGTAGATCATGCTGTCAGCGGTATTCAGTAAATCGACTCCGGCACGTCGGAGCTTATCTTCGGTGGCGAACTTCTCTGCATCAGTTATCTTCTGAGCTATCTCCTCCTCAGAGAGAGAGGTCTGACTCTCGATCTTGATTGATTGCTCTGTACCTGTTCCTAGGTCCTTAGCAGACACATCTACTATGCCATTCGCGTCGATGTCAAAGGTGACCTCGATTTGAGGTAGCCCCCTAGGTGCGGGTGGTATTCCCATCAGGTGGAAACGCCCGAGTGTGATGTTGTCCTTGGCGAACTCCCTCTCTCCCTGCAGGACATGGACCTCTACTGCCGGCTGATTGTCAGCGGCGGTCGAGAAAGTCTCTGAGCGTCGGGTCGGGATAGTGGTGTTCCTCTCAATCATAGTCGTCATGACTCCCCCTAGAGTCTCGATTCCAAGAGTCAGAGGAGTGACATCGAGGAGAAGGACATCAGTTACTCCCTCGTCTCCTACGATGATTCCTGCTTGCAGAGCGGCACCTACTGCCACAGCCTCGTCGGGGTTGATTCCCTTGAACGGGGCCTTGCCTGCCTCCTTCTCGATTGCCTCTTGTACCGCTGGGATCCTGGTGCTACCTCCCACCAGGAGGATCTTATCGATGTCTCCTGCCTTGACACCTGCGTCCTTCATTGCACTGCGAGTAGGCTTCATCGTCCTCTTGATCAGATCCGTAGTAAGGTCCTCGAACTTGGCTCGAGACATACTCATGTCCAGATGCTCTGGTTGCCCTTCCTTCATGGTGATGAACGGGAGGTTGATCTGAGTTGAGTTGGTACCTGAGAGTTCGATCTTTGCTTTCTCGGCGGCCTCTCTCAGCCGGCTCATGGCTTGGAGGTCTTTCGATAGGTCGATTCCAGATGACTTCTTGAATTCCGAGACAATCCAGTCGACTACCTTGTCGTCGAAGTCGTCTCCTCCAAGTCTGTTATCACCACTAGTGGCCTTGACCTCGATCTGAGGTTGGCCATCTACTTGGTAGATATCTAGGATGGAAACATCGAATGTACCGCCACCTAAATCGAAGACTAGGATGGTCTGATCCTCTTCCTTATCGACACCGTACGCGAGAGCTGCGGCAGTTGGTTCGTTGATTATCCTCAGTACATCTAGACCGGCGATTCTGCCAGCATCCTGAGTTGCCTTTCTCTGAGCGTCGCTGAAGTATGCAGGACAGGTGATGACAGCTTGCTTTACTTCCTTGCCGAGATACTCCTCAGCATCGGACTTGAGCTTCTGTAGCACGAATGCAGAGATCTCCTGAGGAGTATATTCTTCATCATCAATTTGCTTGCTCCAATCGGTTCCCATTTCTCTCTTGACCGACATTACAGTTCGTTCTGAGTTGGTGACGGCTTGGCGCTTGGCGGTAATGCCCACAAGCCTCTCACCATCCTTAGAGAAAGCGACCACGCTAGGTGTGGTCCTCGAACCCTCTGAGTTCGGTATGACGATGGGCTGACCACCCTCTAATGTCGCCACGCAGCTGTTGGTTGTTCCCAAATCAATTCCTATTACAGGTCCGCTCATAGTTTGTCTCTCCTAAGTTCGCTTGGCTCAAGCCAGGTCGAATGTAATGTCTAGAATTCCGTTGTTCAGTTCCCAGTCAAGGATGTCCTCGACTGCCTCTGGAAGAATGAATCTCTTGAACGGACGTGGTTGCGTCCTTCTGAGAAGTTGCAAAACTTCCCCGCCACCACTGAGCAAGAGTTCGAGGTCCTCGGATCTGATGTCTAGGAACCTTGAGATGTCGATTGTAACTGACATTTGTCCGTCTGACATATACGCGTCATCCACAGATAAATCTGAGATTTCGGAGTCCTCAGATTTCTCTACCTCAGCAGCAACCTCCTCTTGTGGCTCGTTGTTGCTCTTGACATCGACATTTACTCCCATGCGCTTGAAGAAGTCTTGGAAGCCGCCTTGGCTGTCGAACATCGACTCCATGGCTCTGCGGAATTCCTCCGGATCAGCACTAGACTCTAACTTGAACTCAGAATGCGAGATTTTGGTCGGGTCAATACCCATCTCCTCGAACTGATCCATGACCCTCTTCATCATCTGCTCAAGAGTCTTGATATCGATTGGCATGCCCATCTGCTCGAGCATCTTGGCCATCTCTTCGAACATGTCTTCGGGCCAGTCATCAGAGTCTCTGCCTGTCATCAAATATCACTACTCAACCTGAGGTTGTATAGTGGGATAGAACGCCCGTATATGAATCGTACGGTCGAGAGCATTGAGAACTAGGCTATGAGAAGCCAAACGGTCGGGTTCAAAGCAAGGGCGCTTGTCGGTGCAGAATATGGTCGAGTCGGATCATGAAGTGGCCCTCGAGGACACCGATCGCATTCACGGTCGCTCTGCCTTCGTCAACAATGTCAAGGCCGCGGTTGCACTATCTAGTGCAGTCCGCTCCACCCTCGGTCCCAAGGGGCTAGACAAGATGCTAGTGGATGAGGATGGAGGTGCTACCGTAACCAACGACGGGGTCACGGTACTAGAGACTGCTAAGGTGGAGCATCCGACTGCTCGATTACTTGTCTCGACTTCCTCGGCCCAAGACCGGGCTGCTAGAGATGGGACCACTACTGCGGTCATCCTGACCTCCGAGTTGCTACAGAACTCATTGGAACTCGTTCGAACTGGGATTCATCCATCGGTCATTCTCAATGGCTATCGAATAGCTCTATCCGAAGCCCAAGAAGAGCTTGAGAGGGTTTCAAAGAGTGACATCAGTGAAGAACAGATGCGCTTGGCAGTAGCAACCTCGCTCTCAGGTAAGGTGGACTCAGCTGTCGGAGATCATCTGACTGGATTGGCTTTGGAAGCCCTCGATTCAATCTCTGCCGATGAAGGCGGAGATGATCTTGAGCGGCTTCGAGTGAAGCGTATGCGTGTCAAGGACGGAAGCACGATGGATTCCGAGGTCGTTAACGGTCTAGTCTTGCCAAAATCGAGGATGGACATAGCCTCAGAGGCAACCTCAGAGGGAGGTCGGATAGTGATTATCGACGGCGGTATGGAGTCGCCCAGTCTAGATTTGGATGCTTCAATCGAAGTCACCAATTTAGGGGCAATGAAGGAGTTCCACGATAGGGCGCAGAATCGGATGAGAGAGCAGGTCGAGCAGTTGGCTTCGATGGATGTCGATTTGCTTGTAGTCAGAGATGGGATTGAAGAGGTGGCATCAACGATGCTAACTGATGCGGGAATCACAGCCTATCGTCGCTTTGAGCGTGAGGATCTTGAGATTCTTTCTAGGATGACTGGGGCTAATATGGCTCGCGACTCTTCGAGGCTGCGGCCTGAGGATGTAGGGACATACACTTCGCGCAGTGAGCAGGCATACTCCGGAATCAAGCACACGCGCATAGATGGGTCTGAAGGAGGTGCTGTGACTGTGGTAATCAGAGGTTCCTCTCCTGCTGTAAGAGAAGAAGTTGAGCGTGCTTTCGACGATGCCATGGGAGTTGCCCTCAGACTAAGCAAAGAGCCTCGTCTACTGCCGGGTGGAGGCGCCATTCAGACTCATCTGGCGAGGCACTTGCGGGCCTTTGCTTCAAGTCAGTCTGGACGCGAGCAGATGGCGATTGAGGCCTATGCCGCAGCACTCGAGATAGTGCCGAGGACCCTAGCAGAGAACTCCGGGCTCGACCCAATCGATGCTGTGCTCGGACTATCTGCAGCTCAGGCTGCAAAGGATGGCGGTGCCTGGGTGGGACTAGATATCGGTTCGGGGCAGAACGCTAAGATGGACGAGTTGGGTGTTTTCGACCCGTTATTCGTTTCGCGACATGCGCTTGATTGCTCAACTGAAGCAGCCTGCAGTGTGCTAAGGATAGATGATGTACTCTGGGCCAAGCAGGATGCTCAAACACCTGACTGGCAGAGTGAAATGGAAGATCAGGACTAACTTGAGAGTCTGTCCAGCATCTCATCGGCCATCCTAGTCAAATCATACTCAGCTTGCCATCCCCATTCCTCTCTTGCCACAGAATCATCCACAGAGTCCGGCCACGAATCCGCGTAGACCTGTCTTTGATCGGGTTTGAAGTCGCAAGTGAAGCCATCCACTCGCTCGGAGATTGTTTCAGCGAGTTCTCCAGCTGTGAATGATATTCCCGAAACATTGTACCCTCCTCTGGCTTCTCCTATCGAATCGGCAGGTGCATCCATCAACTCCAAGGTCGCTCTGATTGCATCATCCATGTACATCATCGGAAGTCTTGTCTCTGACCCGACGAAGCAATCGTAGTGTCCTTCGTTAAGCGCAGCGTGGAATATTTCCACAGCATAGTCCGTAGTACCACCGCCAGGTGGTGATTTCCATGAGACCAATCCGGGATAGCGAATCCCTCTGGTATCGACCCCATACTGCTTCCAGTAGTTCATCGCCATCACCTCGCCTGTGACCTTGGTCTTGCCATAAGTAGTGGTAGGATTGAGTGGAGTGACCTGAGGGGCCCTGTCGGGAGCATCTGGCCCGAATACTGCAATTGAGGAGGGAGAATAAACCCTGAGACCGTGCCTGCGGGCAGTCTCGAGAACGGTGATTGTACCACCGACATTCACCCTCTCGCACAACTCAGGATTTTTCTCACCAGTAGCCGAGAGTATGGCTGCAAGGTGATACACTGTTCCTACGCCCTCCTCCTCGACAACCAAGTCCATTGCATCCCCGTCGAGCACACTCAGACGGGTGAATCGGCCTTCCTCAACAAATGGATGGTTAGCGACCTCGCGGACATCAGAAGCAATCACAGCATCCTGTCCATGTTTGGCCCTTAGAGCCTCGACTAGGTCTGTGCCAATTTGCCCAAGAGCACCAGTCACCAGAATCGCATCGCCGGGAGTCTCGGGCATGCAACCTCATTCAGCAGACGATACTTGAACATGGAGTAGAGCAATGCAGGGAATACTTGGCCAACGTTGATATGCGAGACTCAACGGCTTCAGACCCCGTTGATTGCATGAAGTATGTCGTAGTCACGGGTGGCGTCCTGTCTGGACTCGGTAAGGGAGTGACTGCGAGCAGTATTGGAGTATTGCTCAAATCCGCTGGACTGCGAGTCACCTCAGTCAAGATTGATCCATATCTGAATGTCGATGCTGGCACCATGAGTCCGTTTGAACACGGGGAGGTTTTCGTGCTAGATGATGGCGGAGAAGTCGATTTGGACTTGGGCAACTATGAGAGATTTCTCGACATCGCCCTGACTAGGGACAACAATATCACCACTGGGAAGGTGTACGATAATGTCATCCAGAAAGAGAGGAAGGGAGACTACCTTGGCAAGACCGTACAAGTCATTCCTCATATCACCAATGAGATTCAGGATTGGATAGAGCGTGTTGCACATACTGCCAGCGACGGAAACGGCAAGGAACCGGATGCTTGTGTAATCGAGTTGGGTGGCACTGTTGGAGACATAGAGAGTGCTCCCTTCGTCGAGGCGTTGAGACAATTCCAGTTCCGAGTCGGTAGCGAGAACATATGCTTCGTTCATGTGAGCTTAGTTCCGGTTATGGGGCCAGTTGGAGAACAGAAGACTAAGCCAACTCAACACACGGTCAAGGAGCTGAGAGGATTAGGTATCATCCCTGACATCCTAGTCTGTCGCTCGGCCAGCCCACTGGAAGATGAGACCAGATCCAAGCTGGCAGCCTTCTGTCATGTCTCCGAGAACGCTGTTGTCTCAGCGCATGATGTCTCCAACATCTATCGAGTCCCGATGATGTTTGAGGACCAAGGAGTTTCAGAGGTTCTGTCAGAGGGGCTGGGCTTCAAACTACCCGGGAAAAGGCCGCTACTCGAAGAGTGGAAGTCTATGGCTGACCGCGTGGATGGTGTAGAGAAAGAGGTCAGAATCGCGATGGTGGGCAAATATACCGGACTTTCTGATTCCTACCTTAGTGTAATCAAAGCGCTACAGCACTCCTCCTACGCGGTCAATCGCAAATTAGTCATCGATTGGATAGAGTCCGCCAATCTCGATGACAATACTGCTGCCTCAGACCCAGAATCACATGCTGAGGCATGGGAGTTGCTGAGAGGAGTTGACGGTATCCTAGTTCCAGGAGGATTCGGAAGGAGAGGTATTGAAGGCAAGATCAAGGCGGCAGAGTACGCTAGAACCAACAATATCCCATATCTTGGAGTCTGTCTAGGTCTACAGGTCGCAACAATCGAATTCTGCAGGAATGTGCTGGGCATGGAAGGATCGAACTCAACTGAGTTCGACGAGGATACTCCACATCCCGCTGTAGTGTTCATGCCTGAGATCTCAAAGACACACATGGGTGGGACCATGCGACTGGGCACCAAGCCGACTCCGTTCCTAGTGGATGACTGCAAGATGAGGCGTTTGTATGGTGGTGCCGAGCATGTCGATGAGAGGCATCGTCATCGATACGAGGTCAATCCCGAACTGATTGAACAGATTGAGGGTGCTGGCCTGAAGTATGTGGGTAAGGATGAGACCGGTCAGCGCTGCGAAATCATGGAGCTGGATAATCATCCCTACTTTGTCGGGACCCAGTATCACCCTGAGTTCAAGTCTCGTCCAAACCGGCCCAGTCCGCCATTCCTTGGGCTACTGATGGCTGCTACTGGTCAAGAAGTTTGAATCAGTCAACAGCGACTGGTAGAACTCTAGTCGTGCGATAGCCCTGTAGGACCTTCATGTAGCGCATTTCAGCGAACTCAGCATCAAGTTCTACATCGCCAGTCTCTATTCGTAGTCGACGAACCGATAGCAGCTTGGCCGGAGTGACTACACCCAGAATATTGTCAATTCCAATTAGTCTGAGCACTTGGGGAGATAGCTGTAGATTTCCTCTTCCAATCAAGAAACCCTGACCCCCCATGGGTGATAGAAGCAGGGTTGTCAGACCGTCGTGGTCAGATAGCAGTTCGAGTAGGTCAGACTCGCTCAGGTCGGTTCCCACTTGCTCGTTTCCTTTCGTGGCGTCTATTCCTAGGTTGGTGGGCTGGAACTCATTCATCTCCGCTATCGCGCGCAGCGTCCCACCAGAGCCCCATATCACCAAGCGGTCCTCACTAACTAGCAACTCGCGGATGTGGTCGGCCAATCCCTCGGTTGTGTCCTCCTCTCCGGTCGCCTCGATTCTCTGCTTAGAGCCCTGCATCCATCGAGGGCTCGCAGGAGTCATCGCCTCTGCGTACAGTCTGACCACCCACTTCCCTTGCCTGTACAGGTCCTCGTCGAGATCTAGCACCTCGGTGCTTGCAAGAAGCAAGTCGCCAATGAGCCAAGATGAGAGTGCCTCGGCCGCCGCCTTTGGAGAGGCGGCGAAACAACCTGAGTGCATCTTGACTCCAGTAGGTACACCAATCACAGGCATCTCAGGAGATCCGGCTGAGTCCAATGTAGACACCACATCGCGAGTGGTGCCATCACCCCCTGCGTAGACCAGTAGGTCGATTCCTGACTCAAGCAGTGCATTCACTGCTTCCTGTGTATCTGTAGCCGAGGTTTTGCCACTGCTTGAGTGCACGGTGCTGATTGAACCAATCTGTCCATCGGGTAGCCACTCCGTACCCATCCTGCCCTTGCTGGTAACCCAAGATATGTCATCGAAGCCAGCCCTGTGGATTGAGGAGAAGTGTTCCAGCATGGCGCTCAGGCGAGGCCCGGAACGGTCCTCTGCACCCATAGAGCGGGCGAATTCGGCCTGGCCGTCGGAGCCTTTCAGACCAAGGCGCCCACCTAGGCCCGCGTCGGGGTTGGCCAATAGCCCAAGTCGCACCATGTGTCGTCCAACGGGCCTGTGTTCTTATCGCTTCATGCTCGCGCGACAGCAGCATGAGGGTCGTGGTCGCGCTGGGCGGGAATGCCTTGCTAAGGAGAGGTGAGCCGCTCACCGCAGAGAATCAGCGCTCGAATGTGGCAGTGGCAGCCAAGGCTCTGGCCCCTCTGGCAACAGAGTATCAACTCGTAATATCACATGGTAACGGCCCACAGGTCGGGTTGCTGTCTCTGCAATCGGCCGCCTATGAAGAGGTCGAGGAGTACCCCCTCGACATACTAGGTGCCCAGACTGAAGGGATGATTGGTTACATGATTGAGCAGGAGTTGGGTAATCTGCTTCCAATGGAGGAGCCATTGGCTGCTATTCTGACAATGGTTGAGGTCGACCCCGAGGATCCTGCCTTCGACAATCCAACCAAACCCATCGGGCCCGTGTATAGCAAGGAGGAGGCGAAGGAAATCGCTGAGGAGCGGGGTTGGAGTGTGGCCCCGGATGGTGAGTACTGGCGCAGGGTAGTTGCATCCCCCGAGCCTCAGAGAATATTCGAGATGCGGCCGATTCACTGGCTACTCAAGCAGGGTTGCACCGTAATCTGTGCTGGCGGAGGAGGAATCCCGACTGTATATGGGGAGGACGGTAAACTGGAGGGAGTCGAGGTTGTAATCGACAAGGACAGGGCAAGTGCCCTACTGGCATTCGAACTCGATGCGAGTCTGTTGATACTAGCAACAGACACCGATGGAGTGTACCTAGATTGGGGAACTGAGAATGCTCGCAGGATAGAGAGTATTACTCCTGATGAGGCGAGTAAGATTGAGTTCGAAGAGGGTTCCATGGGGCCGAAAGTGGAGGCTGCCTGCGACTTCGTGGAAAGGTCCGGAGGTAGGGCTGTAATCGGAGCTTTGTCTGACATGCAGGGCATGGTAACTGGTACCGCCGGTACTCAATTCGTACTCGAATGATTCAGGCCTACGGCCTGTTTTTCGCGATTGGCTTCATATCCGATGCGCCTCGCCAACGCGTCGAGGACGGTTTGTATGGCGATGATTTCGGTTGATGTTGGTGCCGCAAACAGCCACGAGTACGCTTCGGGTATTTCCGCTGGCGAGGTCATACTGAATGTCCACGGTAAGAAGTCGGGGGCCGTCGCTGCCCTAGTTGACGGAGTCGAGCGAGACTTCTCGCACATACTGGATTCAGATTGCTCAGTTCAGCCAATCATAGGCGACTCGGATGAGGGCCTGTACATCCTGCGTCACTCCTGTGCCCATCTACTAGCTCAAGCGGTCACAGAACTGTTCCCTGACGCCAAGCCGACCATCGGACCACCGGTTGACAACGGATTCTACTATGACTTCCACATGGACCCAATTGGTGACGAGGGACTCAAGGCCATCGAGAAGAAGATGACAGAGCATGTTAGAGCAAATCACGCCCTTTTGCGTGAGGAGCATGACAACGAGTCTTTGCGCGATATGTTCGCTTCAAACCAGTTCAAACTAGAGATAATGGATGACAATATTGGTCACGATGTGGGCTCTTCTGCATATCGCCAGGGCGACTTCGTTGATTTGTGCCGAGGACCACATGTTCCTAGCACCTCTCACCTTCGTTGGTTCAGGCTGACCAGCACCAGTCAAGCCTACTGGAGGGCAGACAGTAAGCGAGAGTCATTGGTTAGAATCTACGGTATGTGTTATGCGAGCAAGGATGCGCTGAAGGAGAGGGTGCGACAGATTGAGGAGGCTTCCAAGCGCGATCACAAGAAGATAGGTAAGGAGATGGAGCTCTACATGATTGACGAGTTGATTGGCAAGGGACTGCCTGTATGGTTGCCCAACGGTGAGATACTCAAGTCAGAGATTGAGCGGTTCGCGATAGAGACTGAAGAGGCGTACGGATACCAGCGCGTCACAACGCCGGTGCTAGGTAAACAGCAGCTGTTCGAAACCAGTGGTCACCTGCCGCACTACGCTGACTCGATGTATCCTCCAATGGAGATGGATGATGGTGCCTATTACCTGAAGGCAATGAATTGCCCAATGCATCACCTAGTATACCGCAATAAGAAGCGGTCTTACCGTGATTTGCCACTGCGAATCGCTGAGTATGGCACGGTCTACCGCAACGAACTCTCAGGAACTCTTACCGGTCTACTACGCGTCAGAATGCTATCGATGAATGATGCGCACATCTACTGCACCCTAGATCAAGTGGCTCAGGAATTCGCAGATAACATCCGAATGGTGCAGGACTACTATGCAGCCTTTGGTTTTGAAGACTACAACTTCCGACTCTCACTTTGGGACCCTGAGAAAAAGGAGAAGTACATCGATCAGCCCGAGAATTGGGCTGCCACCGAGGACCACCTCAGGGAGATAATGGACAGTCTGGGAGTGCCTTATGTAGAGGCGATTGACGAGGCTGCTTTCTACGGCCCCAAGGTCGATATCCAGTTCACTACTCTGCTTGGACGCGAGGAATCTATGTCCACAATCCAGCTGGACTTCGCCGCCAAGGAGCGTTTCGGTCTGACCTACAAGGATGAAACTGGGGCCGAAAACGGTGAGGTCTTCGTGATTCACCGAGCTCCTCTATCTACTCACGAGCGGTTCGTTGCATTCCTCACTGAGCACTGGGCTGGCAACTTCCCAACCTGGCTCTCACCTGTCCAAGTTCAGGTCATCACCATCTCAGAGAAGCACAGGGAGCATGCTGCCAAAGTGGCAGAGGCATTACGATTGGGTGGAGTAAGAGTCCGGGTCGATGACTCGGACAGCACTATCGGAAAGAAGATTCGTCTCCATCGCAAATTGCGTCCGGCCTACATGATAATCATCGGTGATGACGAGGCATCCTCGGGTACCGTGTCCGTCAGAGGACGGAGTGGGGGGCAGAGGAATGGAGTTCCTCTTGATGAATTCGCGTTCGAGATTTTTGCTGAGATTACCAACCGGAGTACTGAACTCGGGATTGTTCCTCCGGAGTGATGTTAGCATGATTGTCAACATCGCGGGATACCGCTTCGTAGACTTGCCTGACAGAGATGCGTTGCATCAGCCGATGCTAGATTTCTGCATGGAAGCTGGACTCAAGGGAACGATCCTTTTGAGTCCGAACGGAATCAACTTCTTCCTCGCTGGCACGAAGGAGTCCGCCGACTCGTTCCTCACACATCTTGATTCAGACGAGCGTTTGGCGGGCATTCCTGTAAAAATCAGTCAAACCGACTACCAGCCCTTCCGTAGGATGCTGGTGAAGCGCAAGAGGGAAATCATCTCGCTAGGCATGGATGACATCAGGCCTGCCGAGTTTACCGGACCGCACATCTCTCCCAGGGAGTTCAAGCAGATGCTCGACAATGGTGAGGAAGTGGTCGTGCTCGATGCTAGGAACGACTACGAGACTAGGGTCGGGATGTTCGATGGGGCCGTTGAACTCGACATTGCTTCCTTCCGGGAATTCCCCGGAGCGATAGAAGAACTACCTGATGATTACAGATCGAAAACCGTGGTGATGTACTGCACTGGCGGGATTCGCTGCGAGAAGGCGTCCGCAGTGATGCTGAAGGCTGGATTTGAGGATGTCAGACAGTTGGAGGGTGGTATCCTCGGTTACTTCGAGGAGTGCGGGGGGACATACTGGAACGGTGATTGCTTCGTATTCGACCAGCGGGTCGCTCTTGACCATCAACTTGAGGAGACTGAGATTGTGATGTGCTTCAAGTGCCGCGAGCCGCTTTCTACCGAAGAGCAGGAATCTGAGCACTACATCATTGGGCAGTGCTGTCCATACTGCTACAAGGTCTGAGTCAGACAAGACGACCGAGTGACTCGAGATGCTCTCCTGCTAAGGCTAGTGCGGCGTGACATGTATCGATATCGCCTGAAGATAGTGCATTGGCAGCATCGGCAACTGTCTTCTCTGCTTCCATCCTAGAGGAATCACCCGGTCCGATGCCTGCTGAATCTAGTTTGGATCTGAGAGACTTCCACTCGTCTTCCACAAACCGAACCAGTTCGGATGCCTCTGAGATGCTATGTTCATGCGCATTTAGGTCATTAGTTAGGGATTGGAGCGATTCTGCAGCATTCACCCATTCACCTGAATCTGCACTCTCAGTAACTTGCTGCAGCCTGTTGGACCAGTCCTGCCGCGATGCCTCAGGGAATCTGGTCTCAATCTGCTTCTTCTGGCGTAGAGCACGCTGAACTTCCTGCATCGCCTCGGAGGTTGAACGTACATCCCTCAGGACACTGTCAGCCAATCCCTTAGCAAGGGCAGAATCACCTGATTCCATGGCCTTTCGGGCCTGCTCCAGTCGATCCTTGGTGACAATCTGGATATCATCCTCTGCCGACCCCACAGCGTGCTCAGCATCACTCAGTGACTTTGCCGCCGACTCGTCGCTGGAGCCTATGCTGTCAATATGTGCTGGAATCGATGAGGCGATGTGCAATGCTTCCACCGGGTCTTCGGCCTCCATAGCCTCCTTGGCTGATTTGAGAATCGCCATAACTCCCTCGGCCTGATGACCGGAGTGCCCAGAGATGTCTGACTCTGCAGTCGCAATCGAATCGTAGGCTGCCTGCCAGTGCTTCTCGATTACCTCTGACTTGGACTTCGCCCGTCGATAGAGCAGTTCCGCATCCCTAAATGAACCCAAGTCAGCCTCTCTGTCCCCTAGTTCGAATGACTTTCTTGGTCCTGTGGCCTCAGTAGTGATGCTCTCCGCACTCTCGACTGCCTCCAGAGCATCTGCCCGAATCGCATCGAGATCACCTGAAAATGCAGATATTCTCTCAATCTCGCTCTCAGCCTGCGAGATGAGTTTCATTCCTCTCTCGGGGTTGCTCCATCCCTCCTCTCTGGCAATCTTGAGAAGTGAGGCCGCCTGCTCCATCCCTGAGGAACCTTCCCTCAGTGCAAGAACTCTCGACTCGACCTGTTCGAGCAATCCAGCAAACTCAGTTCGCGCCTCGTGGTCATCATCCTTGACCAGCAAGTCAGGGATCATGGTGTAACAGGACGGGCCTACTACAACAGCCCACAGAATCAGGTTATCACTGAGTGAAACTAGGACTGCCATTGCAATGGCAAGACCAGCGATACTAGTCAGACCTCTCCATCTCCTAGTTTCGATGCTGTTCCCCAATTGTTGATTGGTGAACCACAACAAGAATATTGTAACTAGGAACAAAATAACGGCTGCGATGGTCTGGTCTTCTGAACCATATGTTAGGTTCGCGAATGCCCATATGCTAGGCCAAGAGATGTTTGCCGCAGCAGATAGTCTGGATCTTTCCTTAGGTCCGAAGTACACTAAGTCGCTTAGCAGCAAAGCAGAGGCGAATAGAATCACCATGGGGCCATAAGTCCAAACCGCGTCAGTCTCAACGACTATTGTGCGTGTCAGCCACCAACCCCCGGCTGCAATGAGCAAAAGGCTGCATGCCAGAGCCAGTCTCTCTACCCTCAAATCGTGTGCTTCAACCGTCTTCTGCGGGTAGTCGGGAAGCAGGACCATGGAGTTTCACCGGGAGTCATCGGTCAAGAGGTGTGCGGAAAGCTGTGCAATCCTATGGCCTCAATGACTCAGGTCCCCAAGTGCGATGGGCGAGCCAGGCCAGTAGCATCAGTAAGGCCATGACCGCCAGCAAAACCTGCAACGGCATCTGCCAAGATGGCTGAATGATGAAATCGTGCTGGATTTCCATGCTACCATTGCTCGATGCCGAGTCGCTGGTCCAGTCAAACCTCAAGTCGAACTTGTTGCTACTGTTGAGGTCGAGATGGAGTTCAGCGACGAAGATTCCTGGTCCACCGGAATTGGCTGCAGAGACCAGTACCTCATCAGAACATGTACTGCCAGAGCAGAGTACTCCAGAGCCGAAATCGGCTCCTGTGTTCTGCATGCTGACAACGATGTTGATGCTTTCTCCCTCGGTTAGGTCTCCGATTACTACTGTATCCAACACCGAAAGATTGACTCCCAACCTAGGAGAGACTGCTAGCCCCCATGTAATCTGCTCCATGTTATCCGAAGAATCTGTGGCGATCACATGCAGTATGTATGTCCCTGACTCCGTTATCGGTAGGACAGTCTTCTCAATATCCCTCCAAATGGCCTGTTCTGCCAGGACCTGTTCATTCATTCTGATTTCCCACATGACATCGTCAATTGCATCTAGGTCATCGAAGGACTGAGTCAGAGACAGTATGATGCTATCTCCGGCTCTGGCGGGCGAGCCGGGTGAAATGGGAGTATCATTAGCGAATATCTCTGGTATGATTGTCGGGCCAGCAGAATCGGACACAATGATGGTCCAATCATTGGTGACTGTGTTAGAAGCATCATCGGAAACTGAGAGGGAGATGCTGTACTCACTAGGGAGTTTAGCTTCGTGTCGCTCAGTTAGATTCAGATGCATGCCATTTACCTGGTCACCTTGGAAAAATCGGTCCATGAACTCAAGTTGATCATATGCAGAATGCCTCCAGTTCTCAGATTTGTCCGAAGTCACTTCTATCTCTACAGGTAGGGAATTGGAGTCATGGGCGTAGAAGCGGAAGTAGAACTCGCTGCTTGAAGGGACCTCGATAACTGAGTTATCACTATCCAGCTCAATCATCTCACCATCAACCTGAATCTCAAATGATGCCTCCCAAGTAGGATTCTCACCGTCGATTATGATGTTTTCATTCCAGTTGCTGGAAGATGAAAACGAGTCCATGCAGTGCATGACCACGCTGGCCACATCGCCGTGAACGAAGTTCAATTGAGAAGCGGTGAATTCGAGACTGTCTCCGTCAATACTCAGCATCATGGTGCCGTTGTTGTGAACAGTCCACCATTGACTGGTCTGGTCGAGAGCGCTGTCTATGCACTCCCCAGCGTACTGAGTAGGCCCGGAGAGGGAGATGAAGGAGTTCCCGGTCAGTCTCGATGCAACGGTGTTGGGAGGTGAGTTCTCACCTAGAGTGATTCGTATGTCAGAAGCGACAGGGGCTTGATGTCGGAACACCGTGAAGTCGCCGGGACTTCCCTCAATCACACTCTGCATAGCGCTGTACCTTAACTCCCATGGACTCGGCAGCAGCACCCTGAGGGGAATTTCCTCAATGACCCCCCCAACTCTGGGGATGTCGAGAATTCTGGTGGAGCGTGAGTCAGTAATGCCGGACAACTCCCCCGACTCGATCCAGCCCCAACTACCGTTACTATCCATAACTGGCCCGTCAGCTGGCGGATACACGGTGATGTCGAGTCCGCGGACTGGTGTCAGTGCAGTATAGTCAATGATGCAACAACCAATGGCCTCGGAATCAGACAGATTTCTTGCGCTCTTCACCAAATCGACGAAATCAGATATCTCTGACAGAGAAAGGTTGCCGTCAGCATCGCCAAGATGCTGATCTATCTGTACCCTGACACCTAACTCTCTGTTCGGGAGTAGGTCGATTCCGTAGTCCTCTCGCATGGTGATATTTGCATGCCAATCAGCAGAGATGTTGGAGGATACTCCGAAAGGACTCGAGAGAATCAGCATCGATTCTCCAATGATTGTGTCGTCTTGGGGAGGTAGGGGCTCTGGCCACTCCCACTCCTGGTTCTCAGAGTCCAATGGTGTCGTATTCGCATAGTCGACTGCCATCATCGCCTGCGCGATGGTGTTCTCTCTGACGGACTTCCAATTCCCATCGGGACGGGTGTTAGTGAACATCACGAAGACCACGGACTCGCCCGAGTCAGTCACCTCCCTCCTGAAGTTGGTAGAGGAGCCAGCGAATGCCCCCCAGTGTCGCCAAGTCTGCTCATCGTCGGCCCGAAAGGCGATTCCGCCCCCGTAGGGCCATGTGGAAGTAAAATCGTAAGTATTCTTGGTGAAGAATTCGAATTGATCTTCGAAGACTCCACTATCGATAGTCCCATCAATATTGGAGATGAATTTTGCATAGTCCGATGCGGTGGCGATCCAACCTCCGCCGCCGTCCTTCTCTTCAATGACGAAAGCTCCGCAATCAGGGTAAGGTGCCATAGGGAAGATTGGGTCTCCATCCTCATCCTGTCCAGAAGGGAAGTGACACGAGCCAGTGCCATCATCGAAGTACGAGACTTCTCCTTCCGCCCTTTGATCGGGCATGGTCATCCCGATTGACATGCTGTCAATGCCCATGGGAGTTAGGATGTTGTCGATGATATAATCGTCGTATTCCATACCGGTCTGCGCCTCAATAATCTGACCGAGAATCTGGTAACCTACATTCGAGTAGTGATATTGGGTACCGGGTTCGTATTCCAAGGGTCTTCTCAGTGCTTCTGAGAGAATCCTTTCCATAGGAATCGGTGCTAGGTTGCCGTTATCGAAGTCGTCAATCAGGGACTGTTTGTCTATGCATGAATCGCTCTGCCATGAACCAACCCAGCTATTCCAATGCCGGTATGTGGGGTCGACGCTGGGGTTGAAACCGGCGCGATGGTTGAGTAGAAGAGAGACATTGATGTCATCGATAGAGTAGGATGTTGAGTGATTGGGGTAGTCACATCCCTCAAGCTCCGTTGGAAGTAGATGTGGTGCTAGGTCGACCATTCTGTCATCCAGTGAGATTGTGCCATCCTGAATCAAGGTGAGAATCCCTGCGGCGGTGACCGCCTTGGACAAGCTAGCAATCCTGAACTTGGAATCGTCAGTTACTGGTGAGGACCAATAAGCTCCATTTTCGTCTGTGCCATTAGCCGCGATTCCGTAAGCCTTGTTGAAAACCAACGAACCATTGTACATCACCGCCACCTGAGCTCCAGGAATCTGCCAATCTGAAAGCAGTTCGGAGATATCGGAGTCGAAGTTGGAGAACGGGTCGTTGGGCATATGTCCTGGCTCGTCCGCAATTGAGGGCACCGCTACTGTGGATAACACCATCACAAGTGCGAGTAGGATTGCACGGGTGCCCTTGGTCATGCTCTCACCCGTTGTGGATAATCTCCGAGCCAGTCCAGTCGATATCCAGTGGAATAAGTCGGTGAGGCACGCCAAGATTGGCGAGTTCTTCGCGCAGGCTAGGACTTCCGTGAACTAGGAAGAAGCCCCCTCCGCCAGCACCCAACAGTTTGGCTCCGTTAGCGCCCATGGACATGATTCGGTCATGCAGGGCGTCAAGCTCACCCCCGGATACGCTAGCAGAGATGCCTCTCTTTGCATACCATGCCTCACCAATCAGCGAGCCTAGTGCCGAGATATCGCCGCTTGCCAACAAATCGTACGCCTGGTCAGCTTGGCCTCGAATGGCTCGCAAGCGAGCCATTTTGTCTGAATCGTCTTCAGGAGCCTCGCTGAGGACATCGGATGCGCTCCTTGACATCCCCGTGAATACCAATGTGAATTCATCAGAAATTCGTCCAATCGAATTCTCAAGGAGAGTGATGCTGTCAACTGACACGCCTTCCGTGTCGAAACGAATTGAATTGATTCCACCATATGCGGAAGCGTACTGATCCTGCCTGCCAATCGGCTGTTCAAGAATATCGATCTCAATCTCGCACGCCTCTCTAGCAAGTTGCTCGGCTGAGGTCTCGCGCCCTGCATACGCGTACAATGCATTTAGCAAACCCACAGTTACAGCGGATGAAGAGCCTAGGCCGGTGCCTCTGGAAGGTATGTCAGCGATAGTGGTAATCTCAACCCCCGAAGTGACTCCAGTCATCCTCATCGCCTCTCTGGCGAGCTCGTGCTCGAGGTCCTCGAAGTCGTCTACTAGCTCCATCTTAGAGTAGGACAGTCTGACTTTGTCATCGAAGCGCCGGTTGACCGTGACGTGGATGTGTCTGTCGAGTGCGAGGGAGACTACTCTGCCCCCTCTAGGCTCGGATAAAGAGAACGAGTCGATGTCTGTGCCACCGCCGCAAAACGAGACTCGGACCGGGGTCCGGCTGATTATCATCAGTCGCGCGGGATAATTACCCCACATCAAGCCGACGGT
>NZWD01000020.1 GCA_002698225.1 Methanobacteriota archaeon
CGCGAGGGGCAGACACTGTTGGTGATGGAGGCGATGAAGATGGAGCACCGCATCCAAGCACCGAAGGCAGGCGAAGTAGTTGTACTCAACTTCTCAGAAGGAGACAGAGTCGATATGGGTGCGACATTAGTAGAGTTGGGCGATTAGTTGAATCAAAGGGTACTCTATGCAACAAATATAACTCTCTCGATTCGGGTCATTCAATGGGATTTCAATGTCAGAGGGTACCCTATGATTCGCCTAATCGCCCAACTCAACTAGAGTCGTGCCCATATCGACTCTGTCTCCCTCTGAGAAGTTCAGAGATACTACCTCGCCAGCCTTCGGTGCTTGGATGCGGTGCTCCATCTTCATCGCCTCCATAACCAGCAGCGTCTGTCCCTCACGAACTCTCTGTCCAGTCTTCACATGGATCTCTAGTATGGTTCCAGGCATCGGGGCGGTTAGGCCACCATCTCCGGATGAATCACTTGAGCTGCCTGGCTCGTGTCCGGTTACCACATGGATTCTGCCATCGAGGTGAATCCACCAGTCATCTCCCACCTTTGTGACATGAGCGATGTGTGCCGAACCATCGACCTCCACCAGAAGCCGGTTTGCCTGTGCGTCTCTAGAGATGCTGATCTCACCGTGTGGCTTCTCCTGTCCGTCGGCTGAGAACCCTGTCAGATTCAGAGTGCCCTCTGAATCAGATAGCTTGGCCGAGTATCGGATTGATTCTGCTATGCTCCACTCCATTCCATCACCTATGGGAAAGACCTCGACAAAGTCCTGAACGGATCACCGGCGTGTCCTGTGTGCTCGTCAACGAATGCTCCGTCGCCACCAGCAGAGCCGACCCTGTCCAGTCCGAAACGACTTGCTGCTACTGCGATTGCTACGAGTGTGGCCGGGTCGGGTTCTGAATCGGCGAACTCAGAAATATCGGTTGAATCAAGATAATCGGTAGTGATTGACCCAGAGACGAAGTCGGGGTGTGTAGACATCTGTCTGAGGAATCCGATGTTCGTGATTACGCCTAGAGCACGGAGGTCGGAAAGAGCGTTGTACAGACGGCGTGCCGCTGCGATTCTATTAGGAGCATGAACGACCAGTTTGGCGAGCATAGGGTCGAAGTCGACAGTGACTGAATCGCCCTCGCGCACACCCGTGTCGACTCTAATGCCGGGTCCAGTAGGTGCTCTCCACATCGCTAGGTCTCCAATCGCTGGGAGGAATCCCTTGCTCGGGTCCTCAGCGTAGATTCGAGCCTCCATCGAGTGGCCTGTGATGCCAATATCTGATTGAGTGAGTCCCAACGGCATCCCTGCGGCTACCTCAAACTGCTTGAGGACTAGATCTACTCCCGTGATCATCTCGGTGACAGGGTGCTCGACTTGCAGTCGCGTGTTCATCTCTAGGAAGAAGAACTCTCCTCTGTCAGAAAGCAGGAACTCTACTGTTCCAGCGCCTTCGTAATCCACTGCCTTGGCAGCCCTGACTGCAGTTGCTCCCATCGCCTCCCTCAGATCAGCGTTGACGACTGGAGATGGAGCCTCCTCGATGACTTTCTGATGTCTGCGTTGGAGGGAACAGTCCCTCTCGTTGAGATGGATACAGTTCCCATGTGAGTCTGCTAGAATCTGAATCTCGATGTGTCTCGCTCCGAGCAATAACCTCTCGACATAAATCGTCCCATCACCGAATGCTGCCGAGGCTTCTCTGGATGCAGCCTCGTATTCTGTCCTGAGCATCTTCGGCTCGCTAACCGCTCTCATCCCCTTACCGCCTCCTCCAGCACTGGCCTTGAGCAGTAGAGGGTATCCGACTCTGGCAGCACAAGCAGCCAGCTGGCCAAGGTGATCGGCACCGTCGGGAACAGTGAGCTCTTCGCCGGGAATCACAGGTACTCCGGATTCCATCATCTTCAATCTGGCCGAAATCTTGTCACCCATCATCGAGATGGCTTCTGGAGGGGGGCCAATCCAGACCAGTCCTGCTTGCTTCACAGCAGATGCGAAGTCGGCCCTCTCGGAGAGGAATCCATATCCGGGATGTATGGCTTGGGCACCACTGCTTTGTGCTGCGGCGATGATGGCGTCTGAGTTAAGATAGGTCTCCGCTAGAGTCTCTCCTGGCAGGTGGATTGCTTCATCTGCTAACTCGACATGAAGTGCCTTGGCATCTGCATCAGAGAATACTGCTACTCCCCTAAGTCCTGCCTCTCTGGCTGCTGTCAATACCCTGACGGCAATCTCACCTCTATTGGCGACCAGTACGGCATCAAATGACAGTTCTCTCATGCTAACCTTCCCCGTTCCTTGACGCCCAATCCGGTGGACGCCTCTCTAGGAACGAGGAGAGGCCCTCCTGCCCCTCGCGAGAGCCTCGCATCTCGCTGGTCTTGTCCAGAGTCCACTGTCTGAGCTCTTCGAAAGAACCCGTCCATGTATCCAGTTTCTCTGTCAGCCTCTTGGCCTCTGTGACAGCCATCGGACCGCTGCTCATCAAATCGTCAAACACGGCTTGAGCCGCAGAATCGAAGTCTCCTGCTGAATCAGCTATGCTGTTGACCAAACCGATTCTGAGTGCTTCTTCTGCTCCTACTCTGCTAGCGATCATCGAGAGTCTACGGAACTCCGCACTCCCTACCTTTCGGTAGACATAAGGGCCGATTACAGCGGGAAGAATTCCCAGTTTGGCCTCAGAAAGGGCGATTCTGGTGTTCGGCTCAGCGATTACATGGTCGAGACAGGATACCAGTCCTGCACCTCCGCCCAGAGCGACTCCCTGCACGCAGCCGATAGTGAAGCAAGGGTGCGCCCATAGTGTATGGAACAGCCTGTCCAACCTGGCTGAGTCGGCTCGATTCTCCTCTGAGGTCTTCGAGCCTGCATCACGCATCATGTTGATGTCAGCACCAGCGCAGAAGTGCTTGCCCGAAGAACGCAGGATGAGAACACGTAGATACTCGGAGCCGGACGAGTCTCGGAGCGAGCCAGTAACTCCAACTGAGCGTTGCGCCGTCCAATCTAGGAGCTCGGTTATCTCAGAAATCAGTTGAATGTTGAGGGCATTGTAGGAATCTACGCGATCCATGATGATGGTCGCATTAGGGCCGTCAATGTCCAATCTGCACATGCTGCAATCAGGAGTTGTGTCTGCCATCATTTGATCACATCCTGAATACTCCATAGTCCTGCTCAGGCATGTCTGCGTTGAGGCTAGCGGAGATGCACAACCCTAGCACATCTCTAGTGTCCCTCGGATCGATTACCCCGTCATCCCAGAGTCTGGCGGAGGAGTAGTAGGGATTGCTCTCGTCCTCGTACTTGCTCCTTATCTCCTCGGGGTCGGCATTGCCTACAGTGGAGAGAACATCTGCAGCCTGCTCACCGCCCATCACGGAGATACGGGCATTGGGCCACATGAACAGGAATCTCGGGTCGTACGCTCGTCCGCACATCCCATAATTGCCTGCACCATGGGAGCCCCCAATGATAACTGTGAATTTCGGCACTGGAACGCAGGACACCGCGGTGACGAGTTTGGCCCCGTCCTTGGCAATTCCTCCAGACTCCGCCTCTCTACCCACCATGAATCCTGAGATGTTCTGTAGAAAGATGAGCGGTACACCGCGCTGGCCACATAGTTCAATGAAGTGGGTTCCTTTGAGCGCCGACTCTGAGAACAGAATGCCGTTGTTGGCGACAATCCCCACAGGGTAGCCGTGAATCCTCGCGAATCCACAGACGAGTGTATTTCCGTAGCGCTGCTTGAACTCGTGGAAGCGTGAGCCATCGACTATTCTCGAAATCACTTCTCGAACATCGTAGGGCGTTCTGTTGTCCTTTGGAATCACTCCCAGCAGGTCCTGTGGGTCGTGGGTGGGGTCCTCGGGGCGGGAGACATCAAGCCTGTGCTTGGGAGGGACATTTAGGTTCTCGACAATGTTGCGGACCATCCTAAGCGCCTCGGGCTCGTCTTCAGCGAAATGGTCGGCAACACCGGACTCTCTAGTGTGTAGGTCGGCTCCACCCAAATCCTCGGCTGTGACCTCTTCTCCGGTAGCAGACTTCACCAGAGGAGGGCCAGCGAGGAAAATGGTTCCATTGCCCTTTACAATGATTGATTCGTCGGACATTGCTGGGATATATGCTCCACCAGCAGTGCACGATCCCAGTACTGCTGCAACTTGTGGTATACCCTTGCTAGACAAGATTGCCTGGTTGCGGAATATGCGCCCGAAGTGGAGTTTGTCGGGGAAGACCTCGTCCTGCATTGGTAGGAATGCCCCACCTGAGTCAACTAGGTAGATGCAGGGCAGGTTGTTCTCCTCAGCCATCTCTTGGGCCCTAACATGCTTTTTGACAGTCATCGGATAATAGGAGCCTCCCTTGACGGTAGCATCGTTTGCAACGAACATGCATTCCTTGCCGTGGACAACACCAATTCCAGTGACTATGCCAGCAGAGTGCGCCCTACCATCATAGAGCTCATGAGCTGCGAGGCTGGACATTTCTAGGAACGGAGTCGCTGGGTCGCAGATCTCGGCTATCCGTTCTCGAGGTAGGCTCTTGCCGCGTTCACGATGTCTCAGAACATACTTCTCTCCCCCTCCTTCCTTGACCGAGTCAAGCGTGGATCTCAGTGTATTGCACAAGGCGGAATTGTGCTCCAATCGAGAGGCGAAATCTGCGCTCTCTCGGTCAATCTTGGTTGGCAACCGGTCCATGCTCTATGCCAACGAGGTAGCGAGTGGAACTTCAATTGAATGGAGTCGACATCATAGATGTCGATTTTAGACACCCAATGCTAACCTACCGACATCACGAAGTCCGGGGGCCATTCCTACAGTCAAAATCACTAGAGATATCAGCAGTCTGAGGTGCTGCTGCCTGTGCTCGAAGTTGGCTATAGCGAAGAAGTACCAGATCACTCCGCCCAGAAGAAGTTTGATTGCGGCGAAGCCGTAAGCCGAGCCGAACCACTCGATTATTCTAGCAGAGAAGACATGCTTCTCTGAATATCCGAACTCTTCGATTCCGATACCAGTCGCTATGCCGTCTAGGAACTGTCCTGCGACGGCCAAAGAAATCACAGGAGAAGCCATGACCGCCTTGTTCCGAAGGCTCTCAATCAGATTCTTCTCCTCAGATTCCAACTCCTCGTATTCTTCCTCAGTCATTCCAGGGGGAAGAATCCCTGCGATATGCCCTGCCTCAGCTAGCTCATTGGCAGCAGGAAGGCCGTTTGTGTGCATCCAATAGACTAGCATAGCAGGTAGTCCGAGGACGACAAATAGTGGCCAGATGATAACATCATCAGGGTAACTGATGCCATAAGATACCAAAGGACCAGTCAAAGCAATGCAACCACCTAGACCGACTATGAATACAGTGCGCTGGACGATAGTAAAGTCGAACATTGAGTTGTTGGCTGTGAGTGAAGGAAGTAGGAGTGCTGCGATGAAGCAGACCAGCATTGGAGAGTTCACAAAATCAGAGGACGAAGCGATTCCGCCGGCTTCGACTGAGCTGTAGTAAATCACTACCTGGGTGGCAATCAGAATCATTGCAGTGCTGTCAGCTTTGGAGCGCATGCTATCTGAGTCGAGATCAGAGTTGGCTATGCGGTATCCTAGAGCTCCTGCTATCATGACCCAGGCAGCAGTCTGGAAATGGATGGCCGGGCTGACGAAGTAGCTCTCTAGAGAGGCATCGAACATGCTAGCATCCTCAATCACCTCACCTAGGGCGGCCCAGAATACATAGGGCATCAGAGCAAGTAGAGTTGCATCACTCGGATCAATACCGAGATATCTCAGCCAAGCAGCCAAAGAGATTGCGAAAAGAGCTAGCAGAATAGCGTAAGTCAGTGTGTTTGGTACATTGTATCCAGCGTCAGAGGATGATTCCTGTAACACAGGATCGATGTAGTAGTCATACAGGAAATCTGAGAGTGGATTCTCAATATTCAACGACTCTAGAACTATGCCTGCGGAGACTAGTCCGATTACTGCGATGATAGCATTGGTGGCCCATCTTTCGTAGTCGTACATCTCCTCCAGAGGGTTTGCCATGACAATCCGTGAGGACTTCCACGCTTATGCGTGGCGGTTTCACTCCTCTTCGAATCTTACAGACTCGTCATCGGACAGTTCCATCACTTCGGATACCTCTCCGGAATCAGATGGATCGACTTGAGAGGCTCTATGCCTCCTCTCTCTGCGTCTGCGAGCCTGTGCTAGACCGGGTACTAAAGTATCGAACTTGGAGGATTCCTGAGAGACGCGTTCCTCAAATGAGTCCAGTTTACGAGACTGCATCCTGAGGCGTTTTCTGTCCTGCTCTAAGCCATGAAGGACGGTACTGTGTTCGGAACCGCTTAGAATTCCCTCTATTGCAGGGGCAGCTAGGGTAATTCCATCTTGGTCGCCTATCATCAAAACGGTGGAACCATGAATCGCCATCTCGCAGTTCGATATCTCCTCGATTAGACTGCGGATGCGTCCGTTCCTGCCAATTAGTCTGCTTCTCATCCTGCGAGTCTGATTTGGCTGCCTACCTACCCACTCACGGATGTCGTACATTCTGAGGAAGATGTCGTCGCGGATGAGTTGAACGGCCCGGCTGGGCGCGAGTCCGCGACCGATAGCGAGTATCACATCGGGCATCTTCATCCTGACCACGGGATCGGGTTCTTCTTCCCACACCGCCATCACCTCACCCGTTCTGGAGTCGATATCCAGTTTGGCTCCACTAGCCTCCTCTAACATTTTGCGAGTCTGCCCGCCCTTGCCTATCAGCACGGCAATGCGATTCATTGGCACACGCGCTAGCAGTTCCACGGGTGCGGCCGACCAGCCCGCCCGCTTTAATCCCCGCCCGAGTGACCAGAAGTCTCTGGCACAGGGTCATCAAGGACTCTAGCGAGACTCTCAGCCAAGTCTACATTGTGCCCATGACGGTTTATCCAATCGACTATTCGAGTGACATCGCGGACTAGGAATTCCTCGGCGCTGGGGTGCTGGCGAGTGACGCTTTGACCGGCATCGATTACCCAGATTTCGTCGTCATTTAGCAGAATATTGTACTCACTGAAGTCGGCGTGAACCAAATCGCACTTGTGCCAGTTGATGGCGATGAAATCGAGAAGTTCCTCGAACACCTCGTATGGATTGTCAACCGATATCTCCTTGAGACGTGGACTGGGTCCCTTATCATCACCGATATACTCCATGACAAGCACATTCTTCAGACTGTCAAGTGGTTCTGGTACTCTCAGTCCGTGCTTCCTCATACGGCTCAGGTTACGATATTCCTTGCGCACCCAAATGTTGACCAGTTCTCTGTGTCGTCTTGACAGTCCCTTGAATCTGGGATCACCGTCGATGTACTTGGCCAGCCCCTTGAACACGGCGTTCGTGGTATGGAAGATTTTGACCGCCACTGGTCCATGGTTGGTACTGGCATGGAATACATGCGCTTCCTTTCCTCGGGCTATCGGGTAGTCGATGGTCTCAATCTGTCCTTTCTGCATAAGCTTGTGAACAGCCAACAGGGTTGAGCGGTCGAATACCTGGTCAAAGACTCGTCTGTCGACCCACTCGAACTTGCCCTTTCCAAGTACTCCTTGAAGTCCGTCCTCAATCTCATTGAACATACGCTTGAAGCGTGGCTCTGATATCCACTCATGCTTCTTCTCGGCCCTCAATAGAGCGTCGACCTCTGGAAGGTCATCATACTCCTCATCCATACTCTCACCCGAAGAACGAGTCGATGTCTTCCTCTGGTTCATCGGACTCTGATGGTGCCTCTTCGGTTACCTCGGGCTCAGACTCTTGGATTGGGTCATCAGCGGGAGTGGGTTCGGAAACCGGTTCGATATCGATGTCATTATTCTCTGATAGATCTTTGGCCCCGAATAGATCTACGATTTCGGGGAGAACACCCTTGCGAGATAGGTAAAGAGACTGAGTCTTGGTGTAGCGCATGCATACATTCGCCTTCTCGTCTTGGAAGTCCCAGGGCTGAACTACAATCAGATCACCCTCACGAACCCACTGGCGCCTTCTCATCTTGCCTGGAATCCTGGCTAGGCGACTTTCACCATCCTCACAGACCGCCTTGACCCGGCGGCCTCCGAGAATCTGGTCGGCTATCGCGAACATCTCGTTGACCTTGCGCTTTGGGAGCGGTACGCGAATACGGTCGCCTCCAGATTCAAGCTGAGCCAGTAACTCAGGGTCGACCTTCTCCTCTCTACGAGCCATAGGGTCCGGTCGAGAGTCCCCTATGTGAAGTTGAGGATACTCTTCACAATCCCATCATGGTGTCAACAGCGGAGGTCACCACATCGAGCAGCCATTCACTCATCGGGCCGATTCCGAACAGTAGAGTGAGGAAAGCGCAGGCGAAGATGGCCAGTCGCAAAGATGGAGCCTTGCTGAGTCCCGAATCGCTCTCTGGTGATTCAAAGAACATGACTAGACCGATTCTCAGATAGTAAAACAGTGAGAGGGCACTGTTTACGACTATTGCCACAGCCAACCAGAATAGTGGGTCAACACCTCCAGCCCAGTCTACTACCGTAGTCGAAGTGACGGCCCCGGTACCAGCGGATACGGAAACAATTCCGTTAATCATCAAAAGCTTGGAGAGGAAACCAGAGAGAGGTGGAACACCAGCCAGAGAGAGCATGAATACGAACATCGCGACTCCGATTACAGGCTCTCTCCTGACCAATCCGTGCAAGTCCTCGATTCGATGTCCTTTACCCTCTGCCTCCAACATCGAGAGAACTAGGAACGCCCCGAATTTGAATAGCACCAGAACTAGAAGGTGGAATACTACTGCTGTCACAATCATCGAGGAGGTAGAGGGGTCTGCCAGTCCAGAGCCAATGGCCGCCATGGCTGCCAGCATATAGCCAGCATGAGCTACGCTGGAGTAGGCTAGAATTCGCTTCGGATTATCGCTGGTCAGCGCAGCGAGATTGCCCCAAGTCATTGTCAGTACTGCGATGAGTGCAATTGAGAGCATCCAGATGGCCTGTCCAGATGGAGGCATGGTAACAATCAACAGGAGTCTGATTAGAGCCACGAAGCCCATGGCCTTGGATGCGGTGGCCAAGAGACCAGCGATGGGTGAAGATGCTCCTGAGTAAGCATCAGGGACTGCTAGGTGGAATGGAGCAGCGCCGACTTTGAATCCGAAGGCAACCATCATCAGACCGACTCCAACAATTGCAAGTGAGTCGTTTCCTTCCATTGCCGACCATGCCGATGCCAGATCAGCCATATCTAGGCTGCCGTTCCACAGATACAGCAGCGACATTCCGTATATTCCAATCGCGGAAACCACGGATCCGACCATGAAGTACTTCATTCCGGCCTCACCACCGACATCGGACTCCTTGTGGAAGGCGACGAGGACATAAGAGGACAGAGAAGCCAACTCAAGGCATACAAAGAGCATGAATAGATTAGTTGCCATTGCCATCAGGCTCATGCCCAAACCTGTAGTGAGCAATAGAATATGGAAGTCGACTTGTCTTCGATTGTCGATTAGGGCCGCTACCTTGGAGTCTACGATCTCATCGGAGTCGGAATCTAGAGGGGGTGTAGCTTTCGGCCTTGCAGGCATCCTAGTTGAGGTGGCCAAGGCCGCAAGAAGCAGGGCCGAAGTGAACAGCAGGGTGAACAATCTACTGAACTCGTTGACATGCAAGGCGTTTCCTACATCACCCTCTTCCCCTAGGAAAACGATAGAAGCAAGCAATGCAAGGCCAAGAACTCCACATGCAATCAGATTGGGGAGTCTGGGATCATTGTTGTACTCGGACCTTGTTCCGCCAATTAGGATAGGGACTCTAGTGCGAGTAAGTGGAATACGCATGGTAGCGTCACCGAGATTGGGGATCAGAATCATCGTCACTATCCCTAGAAGCATCAGAATCTCTGGCAGCAGCAGCAGCATCGTATCAAGGTCGATATCGGTAAGTATCGAACTCATGGCATCCACTCCTGCGAATGCATAGCATCGATGAGTGTCTCGACCGTGAATCCGGAGCTCCAATCAGACATCATGTCCCAGAAGATGAATGGCATGATTCCGAACAGAACTGTCATTGCTGCGAGTACGAGCATTCCGGCGTTCTCATGCCATGTGATGTCCCGAGGCTCCTCATCGTGCATGGTGTCGGGAAGGATTCCCTTCTCCGGGTCGTTGGATTCGAAAATCGTCCTCTGCATCGAGGATAGGTAGTATACTGCCGTGATGATTAGAGTTAGAGCAGGGAGAAGAACAAGCCAACCAAATGTCATCCAGAATGCTATCATTATCGCTACCTCGGCGACGAATCCTGCGAGCAATGGTAGGCCGAGGCTCGCCATCCAGCCCAGCATCATGTGTGCGGCCAGCCAAGGGCTGTGGTGAGCGATACCGCGCATCGAGCCTATCTCGAGTGTGTGGTAATGGTGCTTGAAGGCGCCCGCTACCGCGAACAGCAGAGGGCTGATGATGCCGTGTGCGAACATCATGAAGAGAGCGCCCGCGATTCCTAGTGGTTGCATTGTGGCTATACCTAGGAAGATTAGGCCCATGTGAGAAACTGAGGAGTAAGCGACCATTCGCTTGAGATTGGTCTGGCCCATACATACCCAGGCCCCGTAAACTAGGCTGGCCATACCGAGAACAAGTAGTAGCGGGATGAACTCGATGGTCGACTCTGGGAAGATAGTCACAGCGACTCTGAGGAACCCGTAGGCGCCCATCTTCAGCATCACACCTGCAAGCAGCATCGAGCCTGCTGTTGGCGCCTGCACGTGAGCGTCAGGCAGCCAGGTGTGGACCGGGACGCTGGGCATCTTGGTGGCGAAACCAATCAACAGCATCAGCCAGACGAGGTGCCTCAGACCCTCACTAGGAATCAGATTGTTCTGAGCTGTCATGGCAACTAGGTCAAAGTGGTGTCCAGTCAGGCTTCCAAGACCAGCGATTGGGTCTGTGTGGAAGTACATCACGAGAATTCCGACGAGCATGATTACACTGGCTGCGAAAGTGTAGATGAAGAACTTCATCGCAGCATATCTCCTATCCTCTCCACCCCACATCAGAATCAATAGGAACATAGGAATCAGGGTCAACTCCCAGAATACATAGAATACGAATAAATCTAGTACTACGAATACACCCAGAAGAGCCCCTTCCATCACCAGCAGAAGAGGATGGAATAGATGTCCACGCTTAGCATTCCATTCTACCAGCATTGAAATTGGAATGAGTACTGTAGTTAGCCAAATCATTGGGAAGGACAGGGCGTCTGCGCCCACCTTCCAAGTCACTCCGATTGATGGAATCAGGTCGATGGCATCATTCTGTAGAACATAGCCTCCTTGAGTGATGTTAGTCCAATCGATGCTGCCCCAATGGCCAATGAAGAGAAGAGTGGTGATTACTGCCACAGCCAGAGCGATACCCATGCTGATGTTTCTCGAGATTCTTGCCATGCCTTCTGCCTGAGTATTTGGTAGGACTTGGGTCAGTATGAGCATGAGTAAACCGGCGAACAGCGGCAGCAGTGTAATCACAGACAGCGGATCGTCGATTATGCGCTCACCCCCCAGATTAATGCGAATATCGAGAGCATGCCCACTGCTGCCATCAGGATGTAGTCACGAGTACTTCCAGTGGTGATGCTGCGAACAGTGACTGAGCCGGAGGTCGAGTTAGACTCAATCTGCTTGATGAATCCATCAATGATATTCTTGTCGAACCAAGCCGAGAATGAAGCGAAGGGGATAGCAGTATTGGCGACTATCCACTCGTACAAATCATCGAAATAAAGCCTCCTCTGCAGGGCCTCGGCCAACTGGGAGTCAGCCAATTCGGAGACATCTTGAGAACCGAATCTGCTTGAGAGATTGACTAGCCAGCCGACTAATGGATTTGCCTCGGCCCCTTCTGCAAGTCTTCCTCCGTGAACTCGCGAAGCTATGATTGGACCAAGAATGGCGGCTAGAAGTATGGTCGTCCAGCCGACAATTCTCAACTCGTTATCATCAGGAAGGAATGCATGCTTCAGTGTATCCAGCAAACCATGCATGGCCAGATGGTCCTTCTCTCCGCCGAGGTAGTCGACTACACCGAGCAGAGCGAGGAGGAAACCACCGATAGCGGTGATTAGAGTGAGGATAATCAATGGCTCCTTGATCCATGGGGTTCCCTCGTGGACATGCTCTGCGACATCTGTCTTAGGAGAGCCAGCGAAGGTCATCAGCCACATTCGCGTCATGTAGAAACCCGTCATCCCAGCTGTGGCGAGGACAAGTATTGCCGGGCCGAGCATCAACGGCTCCTCATGCAAGCATGCCAGCCAAGTCTCTGCGATGATGCCTTCCTTAGACCAAAATCCACCAATCAGAGGGATTCCAATGATGGACATAGAGCCGAACATCATAGCAGTGGAAGTCACCGGCATCTTGGATGCCAGTCCGCCCATGTTACGCATGTCTTGGGGATCAAAATCGTGGTCGTCATGATGCAGGTGATGGTGGGCATGGTGTATCTCATGGATGACTGAGCCGCTCGCCATGAACAGCATTCCCTTGGCCATAGCGTGATTGAACAAGTGGAACATAGAGGCTCCGATGACGAAGTATCCGGCGTGGTACTCGCCGATGTTTAGGAACAACAGTCCTGCGCCCAACCCTGTGAAGATGTATGCGAGTTGACTCATTGTTGAGTAAGCGAGGACTTTCTTGATGTCGTTCTGCACGAAGGCGATGGCTGCGGCCATGAATGCGGTGATTCCACCTATCCAAGCAACGATGAGTGCGAAGTCCTCGAGCCCAGCCACACCACTAACATGGACATCGACGAATGGGACCATTCGGAAGACTAGGTAGAGGCCCGCATTCACCATGGTGGCAGCGTGGATTAGGGCAGACACAGGTGTCGGACCCTCCATTGCATCGGGGAGCCAGACATGTAGAGGGAACTGGGCTGACTTGCCCACTGCTCCTATGAAAAGCATGAGTAGTGCCCAGTTGAGATCGGCTGATTCGACCAAGGCTCCTCCGACACCCGTCGAGGGGTCGTCAAAAATAATCGAGAACTCGAGAGAGCCGTAGATGTTGTAGAGCATCAGGAGTCCGATCATGAGAAATACATCGCCTACTCTAGTGGTTAGGAAGGCCTTCTTAGCGGCTGCTGCCGCGCTGTCCTTCCAGTAGTAGAAGCCAATGAGCAGGTAGGAGCACAGGCCCATAATCTCCCAGAAGATGAATAGCCACAGGAAGTTGTCAGCCAGAACCATCCCGAACATGCCTATTGCGAAGAGGACGAATACTCCATAGAAGCGGTGGTTACTGTCTTCGTTGATTGGATCAGTGTTCATGTATCCGAGACTGAACCAGCAGATTAGGAAGCAAAGGAATGTAGCAACGAACAGCAGCATCAAGCTAACAGGGTCAATCCACACTCCTACGCCGATATCTGCGAATCCCGAACTGATATCCCATTGCGAGCCGTCGTGATGTAGTACATCGAATGTAAGCCATGAGAACGGTTCTACGACCGAGTTCATCTCGAAGTGCGCGGAACCTGCAATGTAGTCATAGGCTATCCATAGCGCTATACTGAGTGAAAGAGCTAGAGAGCCCAAACCGAATATACCGCCTTCCTTGTATCGGTTCTTCCATGTCTCGTTGCCATTGTAGACCTGCCCTACCACGAGAATGATTGGGAATGTGAGCAAGGGTACAACAACAATTAGGAAGGCTGCTTCGACCGATTCCCAACCCTGCATATACAGAATTGGTGCCACGAGGACGAAGGGGATGATTGGAGCCAGTAGGTTCCATTCGTTGTTTGAGTCGACCATGAAATCACCTCAGTTCCTCAGAATGTTTGCCTCATCCAGAGAAATCGTCTCCTGAGTGCTGTAAAGAGAGAGAAGAATAGCTAGTCCAATTGCGACTTCTGCAGCAGCTATCGCTATGGCGATAGCAGTGAACACCCAACCGTCCACATCACTGTAGTGGGTGGCTCCAGCTACGAAATTGAGATTGGCAGCGTTGAGCATGACCTCGATACACATCAGCACCACTATGGCGTTCTTGCGTGTGAATGCACCAAGCAGCCCAATGAAGAACAGAATTACTCCTAGACCGACAATCCAACTGGTTTCAATCATTGGTCATCACCTTCTAAGTCCCAGATTAGATTAGCCAGCCGCTCGTCACGGACTAGATATGATGCACCAATCATAGCCATTGCCAGAAGAGCACCGAGGACAATAGTAGCCACCGACCATTCTCCAAAAATTGAGACTGCGAATTCCACAGTTGTGGGTGGAGTTCCTGACTCTCCCCACATAGGGTGAGACATTACCTCAGAGAGAAGGATGAGTAGAAAGGTGAATACACCAATCTGAGCAAGTGCTGAGATTCCCCTCATTCAGGCGTCCTCCTGAATCTGCTTGCGAGTCAACATGACACCAAACTGCACAACGAGCATTACTGATCCTAGGTAGACCAGAATCTGAATGGCAGCCAGCATCTCCGCGCCGGCCATCACGAAGACACCGGCGACTGCGAAGAAGGTCAGCATCAGCGATAATAGAGAGTGGGCAACCCTGCGTGCGTAGACGCATCCGAGAGCACCGCCGATAGCCATAGCAGACAATATGATGAACACTAGGGCCTCGAAATCCAATTCCATGGCTAAGCCTCCGCCGCCCTAGCAGCCTTCCTCTCGCGCTTCTTCAGTTCCTTCTCAGCGCGCTTCTTCAGCTCCATATCGACGCGTTCCTGATGTACTGCTGGGAGGACTCTGGTCCTGCTTGCATCGAACCACAGGTCCTGCCTACTGAAGCCCGACATGCCATCATACTCGTTAGTCATGAAGAAAGACTCGAAGGGACAGGCTTCGGCACACAGGCCACAGAACATGCATCTGCCGATGTCAATCTGTCCCGAGACGATATCCTGCTCCGCAGGTGTGAGTGTGCTGGAGTCAATTGTCTCCACGCCGGTCCCATCTGACCAACGAACAGTAGCCTTGTCTCCTGAAAGTTCAATGATTTCACCGAAGTCATACTGTGGAGGTGCGTCGGCATGAGAGTTCACTAAGTCGAATCCCTCTGCTATGTCCTCAAAGTCCTCCTTCTTCCTAGCAGCGAACCCACCTTCCTCAAGTTCACTTCCATAGCCGTGCCATTCATCGCCCTCTTCTGCAGTGTCGAGGACATTGACCCTGACCTCTGAAGTCATGTGCAGGCAGTCGTTGGGACAAACTCTGACACATGCCTTACAGGCTGTACAGGTCTCCCAGATGATTCCGATTCTCCCATTGTAGTTGCCCGGAACGAATAACCAGGGTTCTAGATCCTCAAGTCTCTCGTAGGGATACATCACTGTCACGGGACGCTCTAGGAACGGCATGATCTCGCTAGTCTCTCTGTCGGCAGAGAACTTCTGCCAGAGTGTCGGGTGATCTACGCCAACTCTCTCTCTGGTGGCTGGATCCACCATAGATGCCGACTTGCCATGATAGTCATTCCTGAGTACACTCAGCCTACCTAGGAATGGAACAGTCCTCAGGGCTGTCTTCAGTGTCATCCACATCGGACGGATGACTAGGTTCCTGAAATTGGGAGTCGCATGAGGGTGTCCAGTGTTAGCTTTGTAACTCATCTAATCAACTCCTAATCCCTGTGGCTCCCTGGTGATGCCTTGACAACTGCCTGAGTACTGTACGGTCTACGCTGAATCTCCAGCGCATCCTTATCCTCATCTATAGCGAGAATTACGAAAATTCCACCAGATATGGCTGTGATGGCGATTGGTAGTAACAGATTCCATGGGCCACCATCCCAGAACAGTAACCTGATTGCTATAGCGAACACCAAGTTGAGCAGTGACAGCGGCAGTAGGTATCTCCAACCGAACTCAAGAATCTGGTCGGTTCTAACTCTGTGAAGGGAAGCGCGAATCCAGACGAAGACGGCGAACAGAGCCCATGCCTTCAGTAAAACCCACCCAACGCCAGGAATCAGAGAGAGGCCAAACTCTACGATACTACCTACCCAAGGCAAATCGGCAAGGGTGTGCTGGAAAGGAGCTTCCCATCCACCTAGGAAGAACAGAGCGAACAGGATGCAGGCTGCATACGAGCGCATGTACTCAGCAGCGAACATCAACCCCCATCGAATTCCTCCATACTCGGTCCACCAGCCCTCGACCAGTTCTGCTTCGGCCTCAGGCATGTCGAAGGGTATCCTCTCGACTTCGGCAATCATCGTGACGAGGAATAGTAGTGCCCCTAGGGGCATCAGGAATATATTCCAGACATTGCCCTCATCTTGGCCGATTTGGAAGTCAACAATCTCGATGATGTTGAACGAGCCGCTGAGGACGGCGACGCCGAGGACAGTGATCAGCAGTGGTATTTCGTAAGCAGTGAGTTGCGCGGCGGAGCGCATGCCTCCGATGAGAGTATACTTGTTGTTTGAAGCCCAGCCGGCGAAGAAGACACCGAGCGGAGCGACGCCGAAGATTGCCATCATGAAAAGCAGAGAGAGTTCTGGATTAGCAGCGTAGATGTGTGGACCAAACGGAACAAAGGCGAATACCATGATTGTGGTTGCGAGTATAATGACAGGGGCTACCTCGAAGACGACCTTGTCGGCATCTTTGGGAACGATGTGTTCCTTCGTTGCGAACTTGAAGAAGTCGGCGAAAGCTTGGAAGAATCCTGGTAGAAGGAACCAATATCCGTGGTAACTCCTATTGTTGACTCTGGATACTGTTTCCAACTCGTGCGAGTTGCCCCATGTTTTGTTTAGTACACCTATGACCCATCCAATCGGGCCACCTACTCCGAAGGGCAACTTGTTCCACCACTCTCCCGCAGTGACTCCACTCTCTCCGACCCACATACTCCTCAGAGTGGTGGTAGCTCCTAGTCTGTCCATGAGACGACCGATGAACTTCCTCTCGATGTATGGGATAACCAGCATCGTGGTCATCATCATGCCAAAGACAACTGTGCACATCATCATGGCATGCATGAATGACTCTAGAGCTGGTTGTATGCCAGCGAATCCATCTTGGAGATTGAAGATTGGGCCGACGGTGAAGGGATCGGGCCATGCCCAGGTGCTGGGGATGGTGACCTGTAGATCAATATCTTCGGATGGCATCAGGTCGTGCACATTATCCATCGACCAGCTGGTCAGGGAATCGGTCCACCCGACTATGTCCAACCAGTCGCTGCTCGTCATTCTATCACCTATCTGTCTCTCCGATACAAGGATCAAACGAACCCATGATTGCAGGGATGTCAGCTACCTTGTAGCCAATCATGCACTTAGCTGCGAATGGGATTGTAATGAAAATCGGAGATCGAATTGAGACTCTATACGGATGCTTTCCTCTGCCTTCTCCGCCACCTGCGATATAGAACATGGACTCGCCTCTGCTATCTTCGAAATGGTGTGCCCCGCTGGTCCCCTCGGGAGCACGGCTCGGGGCCTTTGCGAGGATCATCGGATCCTCTGGCTCGTAGTGCGTATCGGCTCCGCCGGGAATCTTGTCCAACGCCTGTAGAGCCAGTGATGCACTGACCCTCATCTCCTCTACACGGACCCTGTAACGATCATAGCAATCTGCTCCCTTGATTGAAGAGCGTTCGACTGGAGGTGCCCAATCGAGTTCGCTGTAGACCGAGTAGGGATGAGCCCAGCGGATATCGTAGTTCACTCCCCCTGCCCTCAGGTTGGGTCCTGAGACTCCGTGGTTGACCATCTCCTCTGGCTTGGCATAACCAACTCCTTGGCTTCGTACAAGGAAGATAGTGCTCTCGTCATACAGTGCCTCGTACTCCTGAATCCTGTTGAGGAATAGTTTGAGTTTTGCTCGTGCTCTCTGAGCGAAGCCATAGGGCAGGTCGCGCTTGACGCCGCCGACTCTAGGGAAGTTGTAGTGCATTCTGGAGCCACCCAGCTCTTGCAGCAGATCCATCATCATCTCGCGCTCCCTGAGGCACCAGACCATAATCGATAGATTTCCAATGTCTGGACCATACGCTCCCAGCCACATCAGGTGGCTGGCGATACGCTGAATCTCAACGGCGATGAGTCGGATATACTCAGCCCTCTCTGGGACCTCAACCTCGAGCAAGTCCTCGGCTGCGTAGATGTATGCATGTGACCAAGTGTTAGCACTGGCATAGCAGAGCCTGTCACAGTAAGTCGTAATCTGAGTGAAGTCACGAGACTCGCATATCTTCTCGACCCCGCGGTGGATGTATCCTAAATCGGGCTCGGTGTCGACGACGGTCTCTCCATCTACTTTCACCTTCAGGGTCCAAAGACCATGGGTCATTGGGTGCTGAGGACCCATGGAAATCCACATCTCTGCCATCTGTTCACCTCACTTGATTTTGCCAACATCATCGGGCTTGCGCATGAAGCCTTGGGAGTCGTCGTACATCTCTTCGAATCCATGGTACCTCAGATTGTGCTGCTTCTGCAGAGGGTGATATCCCCTAGGAGTCTCGTGAGGCAGCAATACTCGTCTCATGCCCTTATGGCCATCGAAGTCTATGCCCACTAGGTCCCAAGTCTCCTTCTCGTTCCAGTCTGCTCCTACCCAGATATCTTGGACCGAGTCAATCGAAGGTGTTCTGGAATCTGGAAGATGGACATGGACTTCAACCTCTACTGGAGTTCCAAAGCCCCTTACAGTAGAGGGGTTGACTATGATTGGCTGAACCACACCGTCCTCTGATGGTGGGTCCCTGACGCCTGTCCTAAGCAGATGGTAGACTACCTCCCACTTGCGATCATCATCTCTCTCCGGCCAGTGAATCCCAGTAATCATCGAGCAGTAATCGATGGCATGATCGGAGTACAGCATCTCGGCGAGGGCCCTCCAACTGTCTGGAGACGGGTTAGCAACTATCACATTTCTAGGATTAGTTCCGCTAGATCGCTCTACGACTTCAGCCTCAACTCCTTCCAGAGATGAGATTGAGTTGACGATTACTTCTGCAGCTTCCTTTTGGACCGATTCAGAGATTATCTTTCCCATCGAATCACCTCACTCGTCTCCGATGATTACAGGAGCATCACTCTCCGGCCTCACATCATCTACATCGACACCAATCCGGATAATCTTCTGTCGGAGTTTGTCAAATCCATCAATCAGTGCTTCCGGTCTAGGCGGGCATCCGGGAATATAGACATCCACCGGAATCACGGTATCAACTCCCTCGAGGACATTGTATGATTGGAAGTATGGTCCGCCAGAGATAGCGCACTCTCCCATAGCGATACACCACTTGGGCTCTGGCATCTGTTCCCATAGTCTGACTATTGGATCGGCAAACTTCTTGCTAATCGGACCGTTTACCAGAAGGACATCGCACTGCCTAGGGCTGGATCTGAAGAATACTCCGAAGCGTTCTGCATCGAACCTGCTTGCTCCAGCTGCTGCCATCTCTAGAGCGCAACATTTGATTCCCAGATGCAAGGGGAACAGAGACTTTCTCTGGCCCCAGTTGAACACCCTCCCGGCTAGAACACCGATCACATCTTTCATCCGGCTAGCCTTCAGGGCCTCATCGGTGACATCACCAACTACATCCACAAGCATCCTGCTGTTGAAAACCGAGTAGTTCTGTCCATCTTCTGTCATAGTTCACCTCAGATGTATATTCTCCCTCGCTTTCGGAATACGTGCCAGACTCCTAGGCCCATCAGGACAGTGAACACAGTTAGGGTGGCTAGGGCGCCAATCATCTCACTGTCAGCCATTCCCTCTTGGATGGCTATCACTCCACCGAAGGCTAGGAACATGAAAGCTATATCGAAGACTAGGAAGATAATGGCGTACCAGTAATACTGGAAATGGAAGTTAATGTGGGCCTCTCCTAATGGCTCAGCACCGCATTCGTAGGTCGAGTCCCTACGGATGTAGAGGCTCTGGTCGGTCTCATATCCTGGCAGGAGCCACGAACGCATCTTGGTTGGGTCATTCGGTGATTTCCTCGGCCTCAGCAACTCGGCTGCGATGAAGCTCCCAACTGGAAATCCAATTCCTACCAAGGTCATTACTGCGACTGCGACATAAGCCTCGGGAACTGAAGTCATAGTTTACACCCGACGGTCCCTATGGGACCGACGGGTCATTGCACCTGAATAGGGGCAATAAGCCTATCCGGAAAGGACTCCGGGGTATTGGTCAGTCATCGAACTGATTTTCCAG
>NZWD01000021.1 GCA_002698225.1 Methanobacteriota archaeon
ATGTTCCGGGACATCACCCCCGTGCTGAGCGACCCCAGCCTCATGTCAGGAATCGTAGATCGCTTCGCACATGATATGGAGGGACGGGGCTGGCGACCGGATGCGGTCGTCGGTCCCGAGGCCCGGGGCTTCATCTTCGGCCCACTTCTTGCAGCTCACCTAGGCATCAGTTTCGTACCGATTAGAAAACCAGGTAAACTACCCTATGAAACCCATTCAGTGGAGTATGACCTCGAATATGGCTCCAACACTCTTGAGATGCATGTAGATGCTCTGAAAGAAGGCCAGAATATTGTCATTATTGACGATCTCCTTGCGACCGGAGGAACAGTATCTGCTTGTGTTGAGTTATGCCGAAGGACAGGTGCCAACCTAATTGGTTCACTATTCGTGATTGAGCTCCAAGGACTAGGCGCACGAGAGCGCCTAAACCCTCTTCCCGTACATGCGCTAATTGAGTTCCCAGCCTGAGGAAACCATCACTTTCCCGATTTCTTCAAAGGGACTCGTTGCTTGCATGGGGCGTTCGGTATGGCGAAGAAACCTCCACCCCCTGTGGCTCCACCGCCAAAGAAGGGCAAGAAAGCACCTCCTCCACCTCCTCCACCCCCTCCGAAGAAGGCTCCACCAGCGAAGAAGAAAGCACCTCCTCCACCCCCTCCGAAGAAGGCTCCACCAGCGAAGAAGAAAGCACCTCCACCTCAGAAGCCGACCAAAGCACCTCCTGCTAAGAAGAGCCGACGCCAGCGCCCGAAAAAGGAGGCCAAACCCAAGAAGCCGACCAAGAAAGCACGCAAAATTAGAATCAAACTCGGGTTAAGGCAAACCCGACTTCGCAAAGATGACGAAGAAACAATTCCAGAAGACATAGGTTGGACAATCTCACAAGAAACACTAGAGGACTTCGATCAACCAGAGTCCACAGAGCCCGAGGCAGTCTCTCACCAATGTTCTATGTGTGGCTCAATCATGCAAATCCCAGCTCCCAAGCGTGATCGATACAAGGTCGTTTGTGCATATCCTGAGTGTGGTCATGAAGACACATTTGGCCTCTAATCAACCTCAGATGCCCAGAACACCAATCACCCTCTTTGAAGCGGCGATTAGCATGACCACTACGAGCAATTTCTGGATTCCAGTCTGGCTAGAAATCTGAGAACCGTACTTCGATCCAATCAACCCCCCAATCAATACAGCTCCACTGAATGGCGCTAACAACCCAACTTCCACACTAATCTGGCCCGACAAGGAAGAACCCAGCAAACCCGACAGCGAGTTCAACCAGATGAACAGCGCTGCAGTGGCTGCCGCCTCCTTAGCACTGGCCCACCCACAAAGGATCAACAGGGGTGAGAGGAAAATACCCCCTCCAATACCAATCAATCCACTAGCAAGACCAATTCCCCCTCCTGTGGCAACCGCTGTACTGGCAGTAGGCCTGGATATCTCCCTATCTTCCCAAGAGGAATAGAGTAGCCGCCAAGCAGCGAATACTAGTACTAAGGAAAGCAAAATATCGTAAATTGACCCCTGCAGCTGTACATATCCCCCCAGGACAGCCATCGGGATACTTCCAATCAGAAACGGAACGGCTAGAGATTGATTGAGATAACCTCCCTTCCTGTAGTGCCAGAAGGCCACGCCGGCGACAACCAAATTCAGAGACCATGCATACTGCTTGAGCCATAATGGGTCACTTACTGCTATGGTTGTCAATGAGAGCACAGCCAGATAACCGGATCCACCCCCATGGCCAACCGAGGAATAGAGTGCAGCGATTATTGTGAGAGACAGAAGAACCACTGCCATTTCAGGCCAGAGCACAGGATGCCCACATAGGAAGAACACTTCAACTCAACCGCAACTCAAGGGTCGTGGAGACCAGCATCAGCCTTGAGCGAGCACTGGCTCTGGCCGGCTCACTAAACATCCCTCGACACACAGAAACGATACCTCTCTCGGAACTCAGTGGTAGGATACTTGCCTCCCCTCTCTCTTCCAAAGTAGACGATCCGGCTTTTGACAACTCAGCAATGGATGGTTGGGCAGTACGCGCCGCTGACTGTACCAAAGAAGAGACAACACTCCAGATAGTCGGTACCAGCCGCGCCGGAAACGATCAACTACCAGAAGTATCGACAGGCCATGCTAGCAGAATAATGACGGGCGCACCGGTTCCACCTGGGGCCGATGCGATAGTAATGGTCGAGGATTCGGCAGAGGAGGGCGAGATAGTCAGAATCCTCGGCCCGGCAAGGCCGGGGTACATTCGTAAACAGGGCGAGAACCTTCGTCAGGGGCAACAAATTCTTCCCACAGGCACACTAATCGGTCCTGCAGAAGCATCGCTCATCGCAACCATGGGCCACCACGAGGCTGAGACAATCTCCAAGCCGACAATTGCCGTGATTAGCACCGGAGACGAACTCATCCAACCCGGCACCGAATTATCACCCGGCCAGATATACGAGTCGAACTCATACGGTATTGCCTCACTAGTCGAGAAGATGGGTGCCACAGCGAAGAGATACGGAGTTGTTCACGACAACACCGAGGGATTGAGAACAACTCTGAACGAAGCAGCAGAATCGTGTGATGCGATTCTAACCAGTGGGGGAGTCAGTATGGGAGAATGGGATCTTGTCCGCCGCCTGATGGAAGACGAAGGTGAGGCACTCTTCTGGAAGGTACTCATTCGCCCCGGTGGCCCCCCACTCTGTGGTTCTTGGAAAGGCACACCCCTATTCGGTCTACCAGGCAATCCCGTCAGTAGCCATGTTGTCTTCATCTCACTAGTAGCTCCTTGGTTAGCCCAATCTATGGGCACGGATCCTGAGATGGGCCCGCGCTTGGCCGACCGAGTACGAGTAAGATTGACTGAGGACATCAAAGGAGCCCCGAAGAAACTCTGCATGAGGAGAATTAGAATAGAGCCCGGCGAGGACGGCCTAGTCGCTACTGTTCACACCCACCAGGGAAGCGGCAACATCCACAGCATGGTCGCTCATAACGGCCTGACATTACTTCCACCTGACACTGGTGGAAAGGCTGGAGATATCATCGACGCACTTTGGTGTCGATAATCTCTCAGCGCCCCCCCAAATAAGATCTTTAGAATACATGAATTCAAGGACATCCTCGCGCACGCATGCTTCCACAAGGAAGTTCATACATGGCTAAGCGACTGAAGAACGGCGCATCCAAAGATGGATGGATAGAGGTTCGAGGGGCCCGTACCCACAATCTCCAAAACATCGATGTCAAGATTCCGAGGGGCAAATTCGTCGTTCTCTCGGGTGTTTCTGGCTCGGGCAAGTCTAGCTTAGCCTTCGACACACTCTATGCCGAGGGCCAACGCCGCTACATCGAGAGCCTCAGCTCCTACGCCAGACAGTTCCTTGGCCAGATGAAGAAGCCCGACTGCGACAGTATCGAAGGCCTTTCTCCAGCCATCAGCATAGACCAGAAGCAAGGCAGTCACAACCCAAGATCAACAGTCGCAACCGTCACTGAAATCATGGATTACCTGAGACTTCTCTGGGCCAGAGTCGGCCTTCCCCACTGCCCGGATTGTGGTAAGCAGGTGGCCCGCCGCACCGTACAGGAAATAGTCGACGATGTGTTGTGGAGATTCGAAGGACATGCATTGGCAATTTGGAGTCCAGCAGTTAGAAATCGTAAGGGCACACATGTAGATCTGTTCAGGGCCCTAGTTGAGCAGGGCTATCTGCAAGGCAAGATCAACGGTAGGGAAGAGGACTTCGAGAACCCCCCCGAACTGGAGAAGAATCTTCGTCACGACATCGATGTAAGGGTGGACCGAATGCGCCTAGATAGAGCAAACAGACAACGTTTGACTGAAGCAATAGAGGCCAGTTTACGACTTGGTGCGGGTGCAGTAGCGATAGAGAGTATCAAAGCCCCGAAACCGAAGAAATCCGACGACTCGGATGAGATGAGATTTCAGACCCAAGAAGGCGAAACCACCCCCTATTCTGAAGAGTTCGCATGCCCCGAGCACGGCGCGTTTCTTCCTGAGATGAGTCCCCGCGTTTTCTCTTTCAATAATCCACTTGGAGCCTGCCCTTCCTGCCAAGGCCTAGGTGTTCAACGAAATTTCTCACCCGATCTTTTGATTGACAGACTGGCCACAGTAGAGGAGGGGTGCATCAGACCGTTCCGCAGATCCATGATGTCAGGCTGGTATCGTAGCCAGATGACACAGACTTGCGAGCACTATGGAATCTCCGTCGAGGTGCCGTTCGGAGAACTCGATGACGACGCTCAAGACATCTTACTACATGGTTCAGGCAGTACTAATATCAACTTCAATTTCGTATCACAGAAAGGGTCTTCCTATCGGATGGTACGACCATGGGAGGGAGTTTTCGCCCGCTTGAGGAGGACTTACACCGACACCAGCTCCAATCGCACGAGGTCTCGTTTGACCTCTTACATGACTGATGAGCCATGCCCCGATTGTGATGGCAGAAAGTTGAACCGAGCAGTGAGCATGGTCACAGTTGGCGGTATATCACTACCCGAACTCTCATTCTGCAGTGTGTTGGAAGCACTCGCGGCCGTCCAACATTGGCGCTTGGGGGGTTTGGATGATACATGGGATAGGTTGGACAGGGATGAGCCGGACAGCGAGACTGTCATCAAAGCCAGTGAATTGGACGAAAGATCACTCTATATTGCCAGGGAGATCATCAAAGAGATAGAATCCAGATTACGTTTCCTAGCATTGGTCGGCTTGGACTACCTTACTCTGGACCGCAGAGCCAACACACTCTCCGGGGGCGAGTCCCAGAGAATACGATTAGCTACACAGATTGGTACCCGACTCACAGGTGTGATGTATGTTCTGGATGAGCCTAGTATTGGCCTTCACCCGAGGGACAACGGACGCCTCCTAGAGACTCTGAGAGAATTAACCTCCCTGGGCAATACCCTCCTTGTCGTTGAGCACGACGAAGCCACTCTGCGTCAAGCGGACTGGCTTGTGGATTTAGGTCCGGGCGCAGGAAAGGAAGGGGGAAGGATAGTGGTCAATGGCAGTTTGGACAAGTTGTTATCTAGCAAGAATAGTGTCACTGGTGCCTACCTCTCTGGTAAAAAAGAGATTTCATTACCCGAAGATAGAGCAGAACCCGATCCCGAACGCTGGCTCACCATCACAGGGGCGCGACAGAACAACCTACAGGACATAGATGTCCGCATTCCATTGGGTTGCATGGTTGCGGTAACCGGTGTTTCTGGTTCTGGCAAGTCATCCCTAGTTACCTCCACTATCGCACCATCCTTACTCAGAGAACTCCACGGCGCTGATACCACCCCCGGTTCCCATGACAAAATCGAAGGCGTCGAAAACGTCCACAAAACCATCGTTATCGATCAGTCCCCAATTGGAAGGACACCACGCTCTAATCCAGCAACATATACCGGAGCCTTCACACCTATCAGAGAACTATTCGCAAGCACATCACTCTCGAAGGAGAGGGGATATGAGCCGGGCCAATTCTCGTTCAATGTCAGAGGAGGTAGATGCGAGGCTTGCAAGGGAGCAGGCTCGACCAAGTTGGAGATGAACTTCTTGCCTGATGTCTGGGTGGTTTGCGATGTCTGCAAGGGCAAGCGCTACACACGAGAAACTCTCGAGGTTGAATGGCGTGGCAAGACTATCCACGATATCCTCGACATGAACATCGATGAGGCATGCGACTTCTTCGCCAACCAACGCTCAATATATCGAATTCTCTCCACGATTCAGGATGTCGGCCTGGGTTATATCCGTCTCGGCCAACCAGCTACTACTCTCTCAGGCGGTGAAGCTCAGAGAGTCAAACTGGCTACCGAGTTGCATAAACCTGCTAGAAAGCATACTGTGTACATCCTCGACGAGCCAACAACAGGCCTCTCATTGGCTGATATTGACCAACTAATCGAAGTTCTTCTCAGACTGCGCAGGAACGGCCACACGGTGATAGTCATTGAACACCATCTGGATGTAATCAAATGCGCCGATTGGGTTCTCGATCTTGGACCAGAGGGCGGTGAGAGAGGAGGATTAGTCGTTGCCGAAGGCCCCCCTTCCTTAGTCGCTGAGAATCCCTCGAGTTACACAGGCCAACACCTCAAGGGCCTAGTCTGAGCGATTTCCGGGCTAAGCCTTGAGAAGGACAACCTTCTCAGTGAGTCAGATGTACCGCTCAGGAAACCCCGCCCTCTCTGATTCTACTTTCGACAAGAGCAACTACTCAGAAGCCAATTGGTGGGAAGAAAATGAAACCAACCTGATGTCCATAGAGGGGGTTGCCGAAAAGACCGGCCTACTACTATTGATTACTGCTTCAACCGCCATCCTAACGGCTTTCTCAATGCCAAATTCGATGCCGTTTATTTTCATAGGTGCGATAGGTGGGTTTGTCCTAGCACTGATAATTATCTTCACAAATTCGATGAACCCATTCCTGATTGGTACATACGCCGCTCTCGAGGGCTTAGCTCTAGGGGGCATTACATGGCTATTCGAGGTTGGTTTGGAGGCTCCAGGTATTGGTATCCTAGCCGCGCTCCTGACCTTTTTGATACTTGGAGCCATGATAATGATTTACAGAGCTGGGTTGATAGCTTGGGATGAAAACACCCGGATCGCAGTCACTTCAGCAGTACTTGCCATAATACTGATCTATGTTGTTTCCATCATTGGTTCCCTTTCGGGTTGGTTCCATGTCCCCTTTATTCACGGTTCAGGTCCTATCGGAATCGCATTCTCTCTGTTTGTTGTAGGTATAGGGGCACTATGTCTTGTAGCGGATTTCGATTTCATAGAGAGGGGAGTACAGAGAGGCGCACCCAAGCAATTGGAGTGGAGAGCAGCATTCGGCCTAATGGTCACACTCATCTGGCTTTACTTAGAGATTCTCAAACTACTCGCCAAGTTAACCGCTGCGTCGAGGCGCTGAGTGATGGACACCGAACTAATCGCACAACTTGCTGGAGCTGGAGTAGCCCTTGGCATCATTGAAGGAATCAAACCAGGCCCTCTTTTGACCATGGTAATCAGAGAGTCCCTGTCTAAGGGTCTGAAGGCAGGAATGTGGACGGCTGCAGCCCCAATCTTCACAGATGGTCCACTGATTATTGTAAGCCTGTTTTTTGCAGGGTGGATGGCTACCGAACCCAGCGTTTTACTGACGATATCCGCACTCGGAGCTCTGTTCCTGACCAAGATGGGGCTCGAGTGCTTCTCTTTGGAACTACCAGATCCAGGTATGGAAGGCGACGCTTCTGGCTCGTTCAAACGAGGTGTTCTGACTAACCTACTCAACCCCAATGTCTACGTGTTCTGGTTTCTAATTGGTGGCCCTCTTATGGCCTCCGCCGCAGAGCAAGAACCAGTAGCACCTGTAATCTATGCAATCGCCTTCCTCGTTACAATTATCTTAGTTAAGGCGGCAATAGCTTGGATTTTTGTTGGCGGAGGGACTTGGCTTTCTCCAAAGAGATACCGTCTCGCGATGATTATCTGTGGCTTGGCGATGCTTGGCTTCGCTGTCAGTTTCGCTTACCAAGCTTACAATTTGTATCCTGAAGTCTTCTAGAGGGTACCAGGTCCACCGGGCGGTATCTCATCGAGTGTTCCATTACCCCGCAGAGACGGCCCAATCGTCATGGCCCCGAAAATCCCAATCTCTCCACCCACATTGTGTGCCAAACCGAACCAAGCACGCCCGTACTGATCGATGATAATATCATTGAAATCCCCAAATCCACCACATCTGTTGAATCCACAGTCAGCCGTAGTGTCGAGCGGATCTCCCCATGCATTGACCTGAACTGTGGTCAACAAAGGCATAGGGCTGAACGCATCGGAAATTACAGTCAGATATCCATTCCAGGTATCTCCACCAGAGTCTCCTAGGTATCCGAGAGCAACCTGTCCCGGACCACCCGCAGCAATTACTGGAAATCCAGTTCCATTGAGTCCAATTGGCGGTGCCACCATTAATGGCTCACTCCAAGTATCTCCCTCGTCTCTTGAGTATGAGTAGTAAGGCATGTTGTCAGAACCCATCCACATGGCATGGACATTATCTTCAGAGTCAGGATATACCTGGGCTTCCTCAAAGTTCCAAGTCTCAGCAGTTCCAGTGGTTTCGGTTGGGAGCGGATGCTCAGTCCATGTCAATCCACCATTTGTACTACGGTAGATTGAGTACCCATCACCCCCGTCACAACCTCTGTTTCCGCGGTAGAAATTTCCGTTATCAGAGCCCATAATATGCCCTGTCAGACCACCACTGTTGCAGCTAGTAGGAGCTCCTGGCACCTCAGGTCCCCATGTCAGACCTCCATCATTGCTGGAGGAACAAACTGGGTACGGATAGTTCCCATTGACACAGAACACCCATGTTGTCGGGTGCAGGAGCGCTGGATAAGGCGAGGACGCAATCGTTTGATGGTCTTGAACCGACCAACCAGTAGCCACCGAAGGTCCTGTCCAACTACTTCCTTCATTGTCAGACCACTCAACAGTCATCCCAAGCAGTGCATGCATGTCGAACTTCATTATGCGGTCAGTCCACGGATCAACATATACATACGGATCGTTGCTATTGGCTACCGGTGCGAACACACTGTAGACATCCTCGCATAGATAGTCACTTACATTCGTCATCCCAATCAATCCAGAACACCGAACAATCGCTGTAGAACCAGAATCCCCATTGCCCCAACTCGTCATGTACAGGTTGTCGGCAGATGTTACTCCTATTGTAGGCTCAAAAGTAGTCAGACCAATTCCGTAGTAAGTGCCTATCGCACATACAGGAGCGTTATTCCCAACGAGAACTGAGGTCCCATTGAACACATCTGAGACCTTGGTGGCGTCTGTGGCGTTGGAATAGTGATACCATGTGTTGTTAGCAATTCCCTGAGGGCATAAATCATCAAAATTGAACATTTCATCATCTTCGACAACCACCTCGCTCCCTCCAAAACAGCCCCCTAGAGGGGCTGAAACCATCACCAGAACCAACATCATGGCTAATGCGCGCACGAACCTCGGTCAAGCCCCGCATACATCAGATGAACGGTGTTTTGTCATCTCATTCTCAGCGTCGATCATCGAATTCGTAGCCAAGATTTTCTATCTCCCAAGCACACAAATCGGCAATTCTGGCAACCGACTCATCATCATAAATCAACGAATAATGATCTTTCGTTTTACGCGTCCCTGACTTTGCATGAGGTAGTGAAATCTCTGGAAGCCCCAATTCTGCTAATGCAGCGGACAAATCAACATTGAGATTCTCGTAGCGGACGAAACGGTCGACCGCCGCCACACCATCAATTGTGAAAATCTCAAAATCGCTCAAAATATCAGGAGAAGTCTCGCGGATAAAATCCGCAAAACTCGTTTCTTTCCCGAGACGATTAGCATCGGGGCGGTTTTTGCGCCAGAAGTAGAGAGAAACAGCCCTATCCCACGGATTCCGAACAACACAGAATTTTTGATAAGAATCGAATATCTGTGCCCCTACATTATCTCGAATCGAGCCAGCTGGGATATGGTTGTAGTACCTCACTACATCCTTGCCTAACATTCTCCGAGCAATCCCAATAATCCCCCCCACTTTCTTCCGGACCTCAAAGTTCTGAGGCCCGCGATGGCCAAGATTGCGGCGAATCTGCTCATCCACTTCGTCAATTGGAGTGATGATATCATCGGGCCCACAATGTTGAGCAAGAGCAATCTCGATGCTCGTACCTGCCGTCTTCCGGGTCTTGACGAATACGAACCTGTGCTGGTGTGAGACAATCATGCGGGGGCCGTGGTCTCCGCCTCGCCTACATCAGATTTCTCAGGGCTAACTCATCTTCAGCGTCGAGTTTCCACCGGGGGGTAATTCCTCTAGATAGGTTAATTCTCCATACAGAGCGGGTCCTTCCGTCAATGTCCCGATGATAGCTTCATCGAATCCCGCCGCATTATGAGCGAGAGCTATCCAGGGACGCCCCACATCATCAATCTCGACATCGATGAAATCTCCAAAGCCCCCGCAGCGCACATTACCACAGTCTGAGGTAATATCCAAAGGATCTTCTGGGAGGTTTACAGCAACACTAGTAATCAGAGGATTCTCAGCGAATGCATCAGTCATTATCGCCATATAGCCGCCCCACCCAACCCCTCCAACTGTAGAGTTGTTAGATGAAACATCATTCACCTCTCCAATATATCCGATTACCACTCTCCCCTCTGCTCCGGCGAATATTGTTGGGAAGCCAGTTTCTGTTACTCCAGGGGCGGCCACCATCATAGGGTCACTCCAAGTATCACCCTGATCTCTTGAATATGCATACCATGGCATCTGATCATTACTAATCCAAGTCGCATGTAAATTACCACCATCATCTACAGCAGTTGCAACTTCATGAGCGTGCCAACCCTGTTGCATCCCAACTTCGGTTGTAATAGTGTGTTCACTCCAAGTATAGCCCCCATCTAGTGAACGATAAACAGCAGGACCCTCACACGAAGGATTGCCTCGATAAACTGCTCCATCTATCCCTCCAGCAACATGTCCATGTAACCCCGAGCACTGTGGGAAACTACTGCTTGGAAACCCAATCCTTTGAACATCCCATGATAATCCACCATTGAGGGAACGAGAACATTGCGCGCCAGCAGCGGGAGATCCTGTGTTTATGCAATAGACATAGATTACAGGATGAAATGCTGTTACTCCAGGAGGTGGAGGCATTGATGCAATACTCTGATGATCTTGAGTGACATAGTATCCCTCGACGGGGTATGGCACACTCCAAGAATCACCATCATCATCTGAGTATTCAACAAACATCGAAGCTAGAGCGTGCATATCGAATTTGACCAACCTATCTGTGAACTTGTCAACATAGATGTAAGGATCGTTTGAATTCGGGGTCTGTCCTGAGTCCTCATCAAATGTTCCGAATGGCCCAACATCCTCCCATGTCTGTCCCTGATCGCGAGATCGGATGATGTGAGTACCATCTCCAAGCCCATTCCAGTTAGTGAAGAAGATAGCACCGGAGCCGGTGATACCTATGGTCGGCTCGAAAGTATCGAAGCCCGTTCCATAGTATGTTGCGTTCGCAAAGTAAGGGGTGCTATTACCACTGAGGTTTGCGGTGATATTAGCCGCTGAGACTGCTGCAACATCTGTTGCATCGACAGCCCAGGGAGCCGAGACCGAACCAGGGTAGTGGTACCAAGTTGTAATCGGGACCGACTGCTCGAAGGAGAAAGGACTGCTCTCAAACCGCTCCTCTTCTTCTTCCTCCCACCAAAGACAACCACCTATGGTGGAACTCAGCATAAGCAGAACGAGTAGAGGAGCAATTCGACACATACTTTCACTCATCTTTCTCAAGCATGCCAGGAACCGAATCGAGTATAGATTCTCTAGCTCCCTTCCATGTCATACCCAATTCTCGTTCTGCTGGAGTTGCGTCCCAGTAGAGCTTCCTTCTAAGGTGCTGTCTCGCCCAAGATCGTGTTATCCGTTTGTCAAACAGAGGACCAGCAAGTAGTGCGACCAAATACGGGACAGTAAATCTTGGAGTCTTTAGTGAGGGGTAACCCTCCCTTAATACCCTAGAAATTTCAGAAAACTGCATATCACCACTGACTGTCAGATACCTCCCTGCATTCTCCCCCATCGTCAATCCTCTCACATGTGCCTCTGCCACATCCCTCACATCGACGATGTTGATTTGAATGGGAATCAGAAGAGGAACTTTTCTCTTGACTAGAGCATCGAGGAAAGAGAGCGAGCCCCGAAGGTGAATCTTACTCATCGAAGGACCGAAGACAACGCTTGGATGAATCGTTACCATTCTTGGTTTCCCATCTCCCCCATCCGAATGCCATTCTCTAACTATCCTCTCGGCCAGCACCTTTGCCAATCCATACGGGTTATCCTCGAGCGTGGCGTCGTCAGCCCAGGTCTCTGTTGTCAGAGTTTGACCATCCTTCCATTTCATCGGTCTGATGGCTGCAGTCGAGGAGGTGTGCACAAATCTCTCAACAGTACCTGCCGCATCAATCGCCGAGATCACATTCTGTGTACCAACTACACTGGGATCAACAATCTGCCTCTGAGGGTCCTTGGCGCTGATTCTAACCGCGGCAGCGGTATGTATCAAATCGGTACAACCAGCGATTGCTGCATGCACTGAAGACTCATCGAATAGGTCCATTTCGACTATCTCGAGCCTTCCTCCTTCTGCAATCTCAAGACCCTTGAGATGGTCGACCCTAATTGGGTCACCAGCGTCTCTAACCGTAGCCCTCACTTTCCTTCCTCTGGCTAGGAGGTTGGCCACCACATGACTTCCGATGAACCCACTGGCTCCGGTAACAGTCACCACTCCCTCAGCCATGGCTTGCCGTGGGGATATGGTGGTTGAGGCTTTCCACTAACGCACCAACTCATCTACTGAGCCAACAACAATAGAAGGACTCTGAGGTGCCGACTCGAGATCATCTATTGTGGCCTCTCCACTCAGGACTAGTACCCCTTGGACACCGGCCCGTTCAGCCATCTCCATATCTGTATACAATCTATCTCCCACCATGGCGCACTGATCCGGGCGTAGTCCTAACTCCTCCACTTTATGCAAAATCATCCCGGCGTTGGGCTTGCCGCAGACATGTTCCGGTCGCACACCTGTAGTAGCCTCGAAAAGATCCATGTACGCACCTGTATCTGGCAGCCCTCCGTCAGGGGAAGGGCAGACGACATCTGGATGACTGGACACCATCGGGACCCCTCTATGCAAGTGAATTGAGGCAGTGCTGAGTTTCTCGTAGGTTATTTCTGTGTCATAACCTAGAACGACATATTGAGGATTCTCCGATTCTGTATTCACATCTACAGACTCCAACATCTCTCTCATACCCTCTGTGCCAACCAAGTAGGTCTGGTCGATACTATTCTCTCTCAACCACGAAATCAGGTCGTGAGTTGACAGGAGAATCTCATCAGCCGAAGCGGAAATCCCCAGGCCATGTAACTTCTCCAAATACTGTCCAACTGACTTACTCGAATTGTTAGAGAGGAAAAATCTCCTAATCCCACTCTCTTCCAGACGGCTGAGGAATGATTCCGCTCCTTCAATGAGATTAGAGCCTAGATAAATTGTCCCATCGAGGTCTAGAAACACGGCTTTGATACCGTCTAAGGAAGTAGAAGGGCCCGACATCTTACACCTCAGGGCAACACTAGTGTCTTGAACAGGAACCAAGGACTCCACAGAGCCCTCTGCGTCTCCTTACTAGCAATCATCTCAGACATCATTTCACCGATCTCCGGTTTCTTCGAAGCCCTCTTGACAAACCAATTGGTCAACCTCTTCATCTTCATCATCCGTTGCAGTTTTGTCGAATTCGATAATTCTCCGCCCAATTCATTCCAAAGGTCTTCCATATACTCAGCCGCAGCTCCCTCTGGAAAACCATCAGAGTGCAGACTCTTGTCGAAGTGAACGCTGGTCATCTTGGCGGTGAGTAATGCGTTTCCAATCCCTTCTCCACTGAATGGATCAACTAGGCTGGCAGCATCCCCTACTGACATCGCCCCAGCCATGGCCCCCCTACGTGGTTGGAAGGACGGAGCATTCTTTCTTGGGGATCCGAAAGGTAGCTGCCAACCCTTCTCAGATCCAGGAACAAGTCTAGACCCACTGAACCTTTCCTTGAATCTGGGGTGCTCCTCAATAACCCACTTCTGAATTTGCTTCAATGATTTTTTCATCCCTTTCTGCTTTCTCTGTTCGGAAATAAGCATCCCAATTCCAACATTTACTACGCCTTCTTTGACTGGGAATAACCAGAAGTATCCAGGTAGAACCTCATCGATGAAATGAATCTCAATAGGCCCCGTTCCTCCTTCCAAACCAGATACATTCTCCCAGTATTCTCTGTATCCACCACAGAAATGCTCGTTGTCCTTATGAGGCTCATCATGCAACTCAACAATCTTCCTTGATACTGGGCAGTTGTACCCACCAGCACCTATGGTTACAGAAGCTGTGAAGGACAAAATAGGATTATCTGAACGCCTTCCTCCAGACTTACCCGAGACCCCAATTATCTTCGATCCTCCCTCTTCTTCCTCGGCCAATACCTCATTGACTGAGAATCCTTGAATCACCGAGCCCCCATTCTCTCTTACTAGTTCGGCTCCCCGTTTGAACATCATGTAGTCGAACTGAACCCTAGGAAGAGCGTATCCCGACATCAGACCCTTAGCTTCGTAACTCTCCTCAGGTAGCATCACTCTGACTTGGGAGCCGTTGGCACTACCGAATACTATTGAATCGACTTGGTAGTAGGGGGTGGCTTGAATCATTGGCAGGACTCCAAGCTCCTCAACATGGGATAGAGACTTACCTCCAACTGCATCTCCGCATGGCTTATCCCTCGGCCACACATCCTTCTCGATTAGCAGTACCTTGTTTCCTTTCAGAGCGTTGTATGCTGCAGCAGCAGAGCCACCAGGACCGCCACCAACCACTATGACATCGAAATGAGAACCGTCCTCAGGAGCCTCGCCTGTATCTATAGGATGCTCCCAACTTTCCACAGCCTCACCTAGGTGAGGCTAGGGGTCCCCTGCCATTCAAAGTATGCATCGGTTTGATTGGCTGTCAGTAATTCGCAGGGCCATGGGCCTAATGGATGTACTTCGCCCAGCCAAAGAAGTTCCTACCACCAGATGGAGCGCAGAAGACCCAGGAACTCTCAGACCTCGCCTCAAAACCCTCATTGTACTCATCATCGGATTATGGGTGTTTGGAACAGGAGATGCCATTCTAATTGCTGCTGGAATCGGCAACACTCCTTGGACAGTCCTAGCCGAGGGGATTGCTATCAATATCGACTGGTCAGTCGGACAAGCGACTTTTCTCGTCAGTGTACTGGTCCTCCTTCTATGGATTCCTCTGAGGGAAAAGCCCGGAATAGGAACCATCCTCAACGCGATAATCATCGCTGCAGCAATCGAGTTCATGGTCCCGCGACTCCCAACACCAGAGACGCAATCGTTAGCCATAGCTCAGGTCCTGCTCGGGGTGCTCCTGATTGGAATTGGCAGTGGGATCTATCTCACCGCCAATCTAGGCCCGGGCCCTAGAGATGGGTGGATGACAGGATTACAGAGAGTATCCGGTGTACCGATTGCCAGAGTCAGGGGGGCAATCGAAGGCACGGTCCTCGTAATTGGCTGGCTGATTCTCGGAGGGACTTTCGGTATTGGAACGATTGTGTTTGCAGTTCTAATCGGCCCTGTTGTTGCGGTCTGCCTCAATTTGGCAGGCCGCTTGGGTGGGCCGGGTGAGGTTCATGGCTGAAGCCCACTAGGGCACACCATGACAGGTCACGGGGTCATCAAGCGATATCGTGACTTCCTACCAGTGACTGATGACACTCAGATTGTATCCCTTAATGAGGGCGGCACACCACTGATCGATGCTAGCCAGATTGTCAAGGAAATGGGGGCCGATTTCAGACTCCTTATCAAGCATGAAGGACTCAATCCGACTGGATCATTCAAGGATCGTGGAATGACACTGGCAGTCACCAAGGCTGTTGAGCGTGGGGCCCGTTTTCTTGTCTGCGCAAGTACTGGAAACACAAGCGCTTCGGCAGCCGCCTACGCCGCCGCCGCCAAACTTACTTGCCTGGTCCTACTTCCTGAAGGAAAGATAGCATCCGGAAAGATGGCCCAAGCACTGATTCACGGGGCTCAGACCATTGAAGTGAGAGGTAACTTCGATGACGCACTTGAGATTGTCAGAGAATTAGGAAAAAGAGACGATGTTGAAATTGTCAATAGCATTAATCCGTTCCGCATTGAAGGGCAGAAGACAGGCGCCTTCGAGGTCTGCGACACCCTTGAGAGAGCCCCGGATATGCATTTCCTTCCTGTCGGCAACGCCGGCAACATTACCGCCTACTGGAAGGGGTACAAGGAGTATTATGACTCAGACAAAATCACTGAGTTGCCGAGAATGATGGGCTGGCAGGCCGAGGGTGCTGCTCCTATCGTTAAGGGAACTCCAGTAAAGTCACCCGAGACTGTTGCAACCGCGATACGAATCGGCAATCCAGCAAGTTGGGTCAAGGCAAATATGGCCATTGAAGAGTCAGGCGGAGCAATAGGAATGGTGAGTGACGAGGAGATTCTCGACTCTCACAGATTACTGGCTAGAACCGCCGGAATTTTCGTAGAACCGGCCTCAGCAGCAGGTATCGCTGGTTTGCTGAAACACCATGAGATTACAGGAATACCGTCAGGAAGTACCGTAGTTGTAACTGTGACAGGACACGGCCTGAAGGACCCCGATCTCGCTGCTAAGAACTCTCTTTCTCAGCCCATTCTTGTCGATGCTGACATCAATTCCGTCCTATCGGCCGTTGGGATGAACTAACCAAGCATTCAGAACTGAATGAATAAATCCCCATAGGCGCATCATTGATGGATAGACGACGACTCGCCCAGCCATGAACGAGAAACACTCAGACAAGGAGTTCGCTACACGGGCTGTATGGTCTGGTACTCAGAACATCGAGGGTGCCGCTGTAACTCCGATTTTCAACACCGCCACATACCAACTGACTGATGAGCGGTACGCAGGTTGGGCTGCTGGAGCACAACATACTGCACTTTACTCTCGTCTGTCTAGTATCAACTCTGAAGGAATCGTAATGAAACTAGCTCAACTAGAGGGGGCTGAAGACGGTGAGGCTTTCGCAAGTGGAATGGCTGCCATATCTACGACTCTGATGTCTTTGCTCTCCAAAGGTGATCACATGATTGCCAGTCCTGATTGCTACGGCGGGGCATATGGTCTGATGACAGAAGATCTCCCACGCTTTGGCATAGAAGTTTCAATGGCGGATATGCGTGATCCCGCCTCTTACGAAGCGGCAATCCAAGAGAACACCAAGATTCTCTATGTTGAGACAATCACAAACCCCGTCATCAAGGTTTGTGACCTTGAGGCCATGGCAGCACTGGCAAAGAAGAACGGCCTCATTTCCATTGTCGACAATACCTTTGCGACCCCATGGGGATGCAACCCAATCGACCTCGGTTTCGATTTGGTCATTCACTCCGGCACCAAGTACCTCGGTGGTCATTCGGACCTAATCGCTGGGCTGGTCGTAGGACGCAAGGACCTAGTAGCCGAGATTTTCCCGAAGAAAGTCCACTTTGGTGGTGCGGCTGACCCGCATATGTGCTACATGCTGGAGAGAGGGATGCGAACATTACACGCCCGGATGCCTATCCACACTTCGAATGCAGCAGATATCGCAAACCGCCTTGAGGCCCATGACATGATTGAGCAAGTCAACCACCCAAGCCTCTCATCCAGCCCAGATTACGAAGTAGCCCAGAGAATTACACCCCGCGGAACAGGAATGATTTCCTTTGTTGTGAAGGGAGGGGACGAGGCCGCACTCAAATTCATGCGTAATCTCGACATAATCTTCGAAGCCACCAGTCTTGGCGGAGTTGAGAGTTTGGTAGAATGCCCATTCAACTCAAGCCACATGTTCGTGCCTGAGGATGTTCGAAATGAGGCAGGAATCATACCTGGTTTTGTCCGAATGAGTATTGGTATTGAGAGTGTTGAGGACTTGTGGACTGACATTAATCAAGCACTAACAGGCGCAAAAGCCGATTAGTTAACCAGGCTGATGGCATGGATACTGAACTACTCCTGGCCACCCTTACCTTTCAAATCGCGATGTGTTTTTCCCCTGGTCCTAACAATGTGTTGTGCGCCGCGCATGGCTCCCAACATGGCCTGAAGGGAACAATGCCTCTGATTCTGGGAATGGCAGTTGGTTGGTCTGCCCTCGGTCTATTTATCGGCGCCGCCACCGTTTTCATCGAAGAGAACGAGAACCTTTTCCAACTCCTTACTTACATTGGTGCTACATACATCGCCTATCTGTCATACAAGGTTGCCACATCTTCACCCATCGACAGCGATCATGAGCAAGCAGACCGATTGGGTTTCAGAACCGGGATGATTCTTCAAGTCGTCAACGGGAAGGCATGGATTCATTTTCTTGTCCTACTGACAGCATTCGGAAGCCTCTTTGGTACCGGCTTCACTGCTAAGGCACTTCTAGTCCTACTCAACCTGACATTCGGCCTACCCGCAGTTATCACTTGGGCAGTCTTCGGAACCCTCCTCAGAAGAATATTCAGCACTGAGCAATCAGCTAAGAACCTCAACATGGCAATGGGTGTAGCACTATTCGCAGTTGCAGTCTGGATTGCCCTGTCTCATTGATTATCTGGCACACGGGTTCCTGTTGCCTCAGCCAACCATTTCATTGATGATTCATAGTCCTGAGCAGAATCGAGATTGTCATTGAGTAGGAGTTCAGAGGCAGCATCCCATAGTGCCTGTAGAGCAGGAACCCAATCCCCTCCCTTGTCTCGACTATCCTCATCAAACCTCCAGGCATCGGATTCAGTTCGGTCATGAACTGTCAGCCAAGCCCATCCCATAGCCATGTCCAAACCTCTTCCCTTCCGAGCCTTGGAGACTGTTGATGCGATACCCCGATCAACGGCCTGTCTCACCAACTCATCTGCGAAGGAGAGCGGCGAGGGCAGGAACTCACTTTCCCATGGCAATCTCTTGAGTTTCATGGCGACGCTTCGACTAACTCCAAGCTCGCGCAGAAACGCACCGAATCCTTGCTTTCGCCTTGCCTGCTTCTCGAGAATAGTTTCTGCTTCTTCCCCTTCGATATCGTAGAGATTCTCCAGAATTATCAAACCGTAATCAGGCCAAAGAGCCACCAGATTGGGATGACAGCCTCCTTCTTCGAGGCGAATCACATCATCGTCCAGATCCAACACCTCACCATCAGTCCTCACATGGATGCCGTGGTCTAGAGAGTCCAAGACACAAGATATCGCAGACCGCTCTTCATCAGTCCCACTGAGGTGCTCGAGGAAATCATTGCGAGAATTCTCAGGGAACCAGTGTGTACCTACAACGAATCCATCCTCAATTGAATTGAGAATACTACTCCTACAGGCTCTAGCTAACGAGGAATCATCGAGAGAAAATCTCATCCAAGTGTCGAGTACCTCTTCAAGCCTCTCGATTCCTCCGGCCGGCAACTCTCTATCTTCTGGCCAACCGAACGGCCTCCATACCCACTCAGCTTGAGCGATATCACTCAATCGTGGTGGAAGCATACCCATAGCAACACTCTGTCCAAACTGCTCCTCAGAGTTGGCCAGGGCAGATCTAGAGAGACCAACCAAAGTACCATCGGTGAACTCAAGCCTCAGCCAGCCCGAATCAATCAATTTACCATTCTCGACAGTATCCGCCTCTAAACCAACACTCCATCGGAGATCTCCCTCTCCTGAGAGTTCAATGGAAGCATTATCCAAACTCGAATCCACCCATTCTGAGGGCGGTTCTGGTGTCGTTCCGGTGAAGACGAAGCCACCATCCCAAGAGAAGAACCACTGTCCCGACTTGGCATGTTCATCCCATACCAAGAGCCTAAGTCTTGGGTGGTTATGATTCTGAATACCCGCCAGATGACTCTGCTTTCCATTCCCTCTGCGAATGTAGCTGGCTACGCCAAATAACGGATTCTTGAACACGGCCACAGTGGACCTATCCTCCTCTGAGGCAGCCAGTAAACTACCGGCAAGCGCCCTACATACGATATCTCCACCTTTCTTGGTCATACGCTTGCGAAGCCACTTGGTATCGTACCGCTTAGTGGACACCGCTGTGACCTCTTTGAGAGTCTTTGCCATCAGATCCTTGGAGAAGAATGACTGGTCTACATTACCTCTAATTTCAGGTAGGAAAACCTCCGGGTCTTCCACTAACTCCTCGAGGTTACTGTCCAATCGATTCTGTATCTCCTTTGAGGCCTGTTTGATTCCTCTCATCCGAATTCTCTTCCGGCGATTCTTGTCACCGGGAAACCGGACTTCTGCTGGAGGCTTTGCCATGCTTTCACCCTCGCCACTAGCAACCTGTCTTTCATTCCGTCGTATCTTCGATTAGCCTTCGACGCTCGAACGCCTCGGCTTCTAACCCGCTGAACTCAGCCGCGATAATCAGGGCGTGGATGTGGCCTCCTTTCATCTGTGAAAGATCCCCCAAACTCCCCGATATCACTCTCTCCTCTTCGGTTCCTAAATCACTCAAGAGTAGGCCGACCCATTCTTCAACCAATCCATCAAATTCTTCCAACTTCTCATTCATGCGAACTAGATGGTCAACCGCTTCACTAGGAGTCATAGGTCGTGGCTGCTCAAGCCCCATTCCAGTTGGATCGAGATCTAACAGCGCCAGAGTATGCATACCCGCTTCCTTGTTCCTACAAATCATCTCAAACGGC
>NZWD01000022.1 GCA_002698225.1 Methanobacteriota archaeon
CATGAGTTGAGAATTAGCTACGATGATGGTCAAGACAACATCGATGTGGATCAGTTAATTTCAATCGAATATCAGAGTATTGAATCTAGTCCAAATCCCTGACTCTGTGAGAAGAGTATCTTCAATTTACGATGTGGAATAGCCGGTTAGGACTCTCTAGATTTCTGCTTAAATCCACTCATCATTAGAGGCAGTTAGATTGCCTTCTGTATTGCCCGTATTCACTACTCCTCGGGGCTCGATAATCATCACTTTGCACTCCTCATCCGCATACGGCTTATGCTCGACTCCCTTTGGAACCACATACATCTCGCCCTCGCTCAAATCGATGGTCTTGTCCTCAAACTCGATGCTCATTTCGCCCTCAATTACGATAAATGCCTCATCAGTATCGGCGTGGTTGTGCCAGACGAAATCGCCCTTGATCTTGACCAGTTTGAACTGGTAGTCGTTCATCTCTGCAATCACCTTCGGCGACCAGTGGTCGGAGAACTTCGAGAGTTTGTCTCTGAGGTTTATTTTGCTCAACTTAACCACCATACTCTCAAGCTGTCTCAGCGAGCCAACTCTTCATCGTGCAGGCCTGACAGATATCCTTGCTTGTGACTTCACCACATTCTTTGCAATTCCGTACTTCTGACTTAGGATCTCGTTCTGTCTCTCGGTGAATCCTTCGAATCTCATCGAGTGAATGGAGTAGACCATGCCTTGCTCCGGGAGTCATTGATTCCATCTGTGCTACTATGCCTCTGCTCTGCTGACGCATCGCACCGGGAGCGTGTGGGCAGTCGCCATGGTGGATGGGTAGACCTTGACAGATTGCATGCGCGTGGATCTCTTGTTCTGGAATCCAACGCAATGGTACAATTCTTGGAGCAATGCCTTCGATTGGATTTTCGGTGTGAGGAGCGAGTCTGATTGAGCGCTCTACCTCTCCCTTCTGGAAATTCATAAGGATTGATTGTGCCATATCATCTAGATTGTGACCCAAAGCCATGACATCGGCATTCACCTTCTGAGCAAGTGTATTCAGACCCTGACGTCGGAACACTCCACAGAATGAGCAAGGCATCATACCCTTAGCTTCGTCATGGTTCTTCCCCATAGCAGGAATTCGAGTCACTACCTCGTCCATCCTCTCGTATCCGATCTCCTCGTAACTGAGCGTTTCGAATCTGACTCCGAGTTGCTCTGCGAGGTTTCTCGCACATTCTAGCGAGGGTGCTCTGTAGCCATCTATTCCCTCATCGACGCATCCTGCAATCAACTCTACATCACGTCGGCGAGAGAGAATATTGTGCAACATCGATAGCAGAACCGCTGAGTCCTTGCCACCCGACACGGCGACTAGAATACGGAATAGTGAGCCATCCTCATGTCTGGCATCCTTGGGCAGTTTGAGTTGCTGCCTGAGCTCCTTTGATGTCTTCTTCCTGATGGATGATGCCAAGTGCTGGCCGCAAAGATGCTGGCCGCTATACTCTTGGTGCACCACCGAGGGATAGTCGCAACGACTGCAGGACTCCACGGAGATTGCGGCTGGCATGCAGTTCGCTAGGCGTAATTGAGTTTCAATCCACCCATTAGCGAAAATGTAACTTTGCGGTGGATTGATGACCCATATGTGCTTGTTGCATACATGGAAGAAGGCCTGTCCCTACCCGGCAGGCCCGTAGAAATGGCTCCACGGAATTCCTCTCTACTCGAGCGTTTCTGCTTTGTAATCTCGGCAGTCGGAGTCTATTGCTACTTCGATGTGCTCGACTTCCTATCATTCCCAACCGCGCTGTTGGTTGCGATATTGGCCGTACCTGTACTAGCAGAGGTGATGGTCAGAGTTGCTGCTAGACTTGGGCTGTTTCCCTAATCGCTGCGCAGTCTGCTCATGCTGGACTCGATTATTCCAGTCAGACGCTGCCACGGCAGAACGAAGCGCATGCCAGCGACCACGAGTAAGAATAGCCCAGCCGAGATTACCTTGCCATAGGTCAACTGCAACTCCAGTGACTCACGGACCTGTCCTGACCATTGTGAGCCTTCCAAAAATCCAACCAATGAAATCAGGAAATCATCGAACTCGATCGCTATCGCGGTAGTGAGTGTGACGACTGCCGTGATGATGGTCATGTGAACTAGATGGGAGTTGATGACATTGTTGAACTGGGTCACATATTCGGGATTCCTCTTGGCGTCCTCGGGCAGCATGGCAGCATATTCGAGGTGACTGATGACTGCAAGTCCGGCCTCCATGAAGACGATGATAAGAATGGCAATTGAAATCAGAGTAAGCGATAGTGGTGAGAACAGTCCTCCGTAGAGCGTTGCATCACCAATCTGGGCGGGTAGGGGCTGGAGACCGACATCAACAGCTTCCGTGATGCCCTCGAAGGTGAGCAGTGCATGGATTCCTACCACCATCAGGAAGTATCCTACAGCCCATGTAATCATCCGCTTGGATAGACCCCAGATTCCCATCAGTCCTGCTAGTATGGGGGCGAATACGATACCAAGGAAGACTAGTTCGAAGACGAACATGAATGGATCCCACAGTTTGTCGATATGATTCAGGTTGGGATTCTCGTTGCCTAGTGGTAGGTGCGGTCCGGCCACCACAACCTGATAGATCCAGGATAGTAGGAAGGGTAGTGCCATCCAAGCCACAAAGCCCCATGATACCAGCCTGTTGGCCCAGAGTTGGATTCTTTCAGGCTGGTGCAGGATGAATACCCAAAGAGCGGTGATTGCCATGCAGAGAAGCACCGGGGCTACGAAAGTGGCATCTCCGGACAACTCATTGCCCGACATATCGACCAGACCGTGTACGAAATCCGGTAGGAACAGGTCTACTGTATCCGAATCGCTCCAGTACTTGACTCCCTTTGTGTGCTCGTAGGCGGGACACCAGTATGTCGAGTCGATGCCTCCGGAATCCTGAATGAAATCGTCTGTGCAAGAGCCGAAGACCGAGTTCATTCTCTTCATCACCATAAGCAGAGAAGCGGTGGAAATCAGCTGAAGTACGAGAATTTGCCAGCGCCTACGCAACTTGGGTATGTGCAGGGTCTTAGACTCGGGTACTGATTCCATCGCCATTCATTCACCCCTAAACTGACCTCACCTGCAACAGTGCTTGAGAGAGTTCCACATCTGGCATCCAGTCAATCACCTTCGCACCGTATCCTGAAATCGCCGTGAGCCTGTTCTGCCTCTCGAGTTTGAGTACCTCGTAGGACATCCTCGGGATTCGGCTGACAAGACGCTCGAGGTCGATACTACTAGGAGACAGTACGATGACTTCGTGGCCCTTACCAGCGAGGTTTCTGATTGCCGGTAGGGTCGTACCGTCGCCCTCCAGACTACTGATGATGAATACCGGCGAGCCGCGGCTCATCCTAGGCGACATAGCGTTGGTCACCGCTTGCAGCGGCATAGAGCCGCTCGCTTCGACAGCAGCCAAGCGACTGAGAATCTTGTAGCCCTGCTTATCACCGGTCTCTGCAGGAAGGAAGTCCATCTTGTCGCCGAAGGTTACCAGAGCAACCGAGTCGCGCCGTCTGATGAAGTAGTTCGAGACTGAGGCTGCCGCTACTGTTCCCATTTCAAGCGGATTCTTGAGAACGGTTCCTATTCTGGATACATCTCTAGTATCCAAGAAGATGAAAACATCGGTAACAGCATCCCTAGTCTTCTCGTTAACCATCAGATCACCGGTCTTGGCGAATGCCTTCCAATTGATTGAGCGGAAGGCATCACCGGGCAGGTACTCTCGCAGTGAGTAGAATTCCATTCCCTGTCCTGGGGTCTTGAGAGTGGTCGCCCCAGTGTACATCTTGGGCACATCTGAGCGTAGTAGAGCCTCTTCGATTTCCCTAACTTGCGGGAATACAGTTACATCCGTTCTGTCTTCTATCTGCGACTCGGTCACGAACAGATTGAATGCATTCCTGTATCTGACTGAAACTGGCCCCAATGTGTAATGTCCGCGTAGCGGGCAGCGCACTCTGTACCTAACGCGAGCTGTCTGGCCGGGTCCGAGGTTCATCCGCATCTGGTTGATTCCCTTTCGCATCTTCATCTCGTGAGGAACATTATCGAAGACTTCCAACTGCTGGGTTCTACGATATGATGTGTTAGAGATGGTCAGTTCAACGACGACATCGTCGCCCTTGTACACATTGACTGCATTGGCCGGTGTACCGTTGATAGTTCGGCTAATCTCAAGCTCGGAGTGACCAGAGACCCAGCCGTTGATGGCTAGGAACGAGATGAAAGTGAGGCCGACAATCATCAATTGGAAGTTTGAAATCATCATCCCGATGAGAATTAGGCTGATTCCGCTGGTCACCATGAGGGATGCTTTTCTTGTCCACATGTCTAGGCCCCCGCCTCAGAATCTGTACGACCCCATTCCTTGATTCGTTTGATGATGCCTACCAGTTCATCAGGCTTGTATCTCCTGTCCTCGAACAGGAAGTTGACTAGAATTGGATCTTCAACCATGCGTTGGAGCTCGGATGCTGGCATGGCGTCGAACTCTTCTCGTGACAGAGTGTTCAGATTACGTATTCGAGAAAGTAAGACCTGCCTAATCTTCTCAGGTCTCTGGTAGTACTCGTATCTCCTGGCATCACCGAACCCATAGTAGATGATGCGGAAGACATGGCGCCAGTCCTGTGGGTCTTCCTTCCTAATCAGTACGGCCTCAAGGACGATGAAAAGAGTGAGGAAGAGAAGGAGCATTGCCATCCAGTCGTTAGTGAAGTAAATCAGAATGTAGTACAGCAGATTGTAGGTGTCGCCGAACAGGGTTGGTTGCTGGTGCCTACTCTCATCGAAGATTACTATCGCGTTGGAGCTTGCCTTGGTTGAGTTCGGGTCGACTAGTAAGGCTTCGGCGATGATGTCTAGTGCCCACTTGCGGTTGTCATTCTCGGGAACTGAGATTGACTGAGTAGAGCCTCCGCCGGCAGCGAAGTTGCCTAGAGAACTTGGATCGTAGAGGGAATTAATCAGGATTGATCCGTCTGCTACGAAGTGAACTCTACCTCCATCTGCATCAATACAAAGCCTGTCCTCGCAGTGTCTTACATAGACGGCGAACGGTCCTTGCTCGTCTCCCTCTATTCCGAGTGACTCGAAGCCGACGGTTAGGTTACCATCGTCATTGGTGTCAAGGTAGGAGTCCAAGGTCGATTTACCAATGGCGTAGCGATTTTCAACCGGGTTGTAAGAGGTGGCCTTCTCGAAGGCGGAGGGCGAGTTGGTAAGCAGATGATATCCCTCTGAGAAGTCCCAGCCGTCCACAGAGTACCTATGTGCGCACAAGCCGGCATCAGACTCTGTAACGAAAGAGGAAATTGCTGGATTGAGTGGCTCGGGGGCTAGAATATCGATTACGCCATCATCATCGAGGTCCTTGAGACAGGGATGTATGGTTGCTAACGAGCCGGAGTTGGTGGTGAAGTTGAATGCGGCACCGGTGTTAATCCAGATGTAGTCAGCACCCAACTCAGCTGCGTAAGAGCCCTCATCGTACAGTCTGTGGCCTGAGTACTGTAGTCCAAACTGGTCAGCGAGATTACTGGAGTATCCGAAGTCATCCATGAGCAGGACAGTTCCACCTCTCTGTACAAAGGACTCTATTGCAAGAATCTCGGAGGTGGTGTAACCATCGCCCTCTGAGAACTCGATGACATTCTCATCTCCAGTAAATCTAGGTAGAGAAATGGTATCTCGCTCAACACCCGAGATGATGAAAACCGCCTCCTCAGGATAGTCGATTTCACTCAGTAGCAGAGGGCTCGAGACTAATGCAGTCGTTTCGATCCCCATAGCGCTGATGTCGGATCTGAAGGTACCAAGATCATTCCAATCATCCCCATAGGCAGACTGGTGAGTTTGACCGGGGACGACATAGGTCATTGCGATGGTAGAGACTAGGATTAGTAATAGCGCCCAGAATGAGAATACCAGTGCACCGCGCCTAGCACGGCGACTCCTGATGAAAGTCGAGAAACTTCGGGAATCCGCCATACTGTGAGCCACCGTTCCGTAGGAACGGGCAACGAGCCTAAACTTCGTCTTAAGACCATTATGTGGCCATGAACGGTGGCTGCATCAGAAGTCAGCGTGCCAATTGGATGCTAGAGCCGACTCCAGACACCTCTCCAACAGGTACTGAGATTAGGCCGTCGACGGTAGGCCAAGGAAGAAGAGCAGGGTCAATGTCGAGTTCAATAGTGACCATCAGAGATACAATCTCACCCGAGTCTGAATCCAATCTGAAGTCGGCCAAGTTGCCTAGTTTGTCCCCTGACTCATCGATAACATCCATCCCAAGAATCTCTCGACCGAATGTCGTAGGCATAGTACTCACACCGATTCAATGCCGGAGAGGCCACCTGAACCCCTGCGGACCGACTCCAGGCCACTTACCAGCATGGACTCCATGCGATCGTAGTACTGCATCATCTCATCGGTCACGGTCGGCCTCACACGCTCGATTGCCTGCTCAAAGTGTTTCTTGGAGACGGTCTTGCGATTAGCCCTCATCGCGATTAGTGCGGCTTCCCTGCAGATGGACTCAATGTCTGCTCCTGTGTAGTTGGTCAACTGTGATGCGAGGCCTGCCAGCTTGAACTTGCCCAAGGGCATGCTCTCTGTATGAATCTTGAGAATCTCCAGAATAGACTTGGAGTCTGGAGGTGGAATGTGCAGTACTCGCTCGAAGCGCCCGCTGCGTAGAAGAGCGGGGTCGATCATCTCAGGCCTATTGGTCGCAGCGACCACTATCACGCCCTCCATGCTCTCGACTCCGTCCATACTGCTAAGCAATTGGTTGACGACCCGATTCATCACATCAGAGCCAGCGCCATCACTAGATCTCCTCATACCGGCGATGCTTTCGAACTCATCTAGGAAAACAATCGAGGGACTCGACTGCTTGGCCTTCTTGAAGACCTCACGTACTGCTTTCTCGGACTCGCCAACCCACTTTGAAATCAGTTCGGGCCCCTTGATTGTGATGAAATTAGCCTTGGCCTCGTTGGCTATCGCCTTGGCAATCAATGTCTTTCCCGTTCCAGGCGCTCCGAATAGCACAATTCCTCGGGGCGGTTTAATTCCGAAGTGTTCGAACACATCAGGTTTGGTCAGAGGCCACTCGATGCTTTCCTTGAGCCTCTCCTTGACCTCATCCAATCCTCCGACCTGTTCCCATGATACCTCAGGTACCTCTAGGTAAATCTCGCGTAGAGCACTGGGTTCAATCTCCTTGATTGCCTGTCTGAAGTCCGACATCCTAACTTCCATCTTCTCCAGTACCTCGGGGGGTATCTGCTCCTCATCGAGGTCTATCTCAGGTAGATATCTGCGGAGCGCCTTCATCGCCGATTCTCTAACTAAAGCCGAGATATCAGCACCGACGAAGCCGTACGAGTTGTCGAGCAGCCAATCCATGTCGAAGTCATCGCTGATAGGCATGCCACGGGTGTGGATGTCGATGATTTCCTTGCGGCCATTCTTGTCTGGGACACCGATTTCCAGCTCTCTGTCAAAGCGGCCTGGACGACGCAAGGCTGGATCGATGGCATCCCTTCGATTGGTGGCTCCAATCACGACCACATTGTCGCGGCCTTGCATTCCATCTAAGAGAGTAAGTAGCTGGGCCACGACTCTACGCTCGACCTCTCCAGTAACGTCCTCTCTCTTCGGAGCAATGCTGTCGAGTTCATCGATGAAGATGATAGCAGGAGTGTTGGCTGCAGCCTCATCAAAAATCTCCCTGAGTTGCTTTTCACTCTCACCATAGTACTTGGAAATTATTTCGGGTCCATTGATTGAGGTGAAGTGGGCATTGGTCTCAGAAGCCACGGCCTTAGCAATCAGAGTTTTGCCGGTACCCGGAGGACCGTGGAGCAGTACGCCTCTCGGTGGATCGATTCCTAGGCGCCTGAACAGTATAGGGTGCTTGAGGGGAAGCTCAATCATCTCCCTGACCTTCTGGAGTTGCTCACCTATGCCCCCAATATCCTCGTAGGAAATTGTCTGAACTTGGCCGGATTCTTCTTCATCGACAGCCTCCTCTTTAATCACAATCTCAGTATCAGGAAGAACCTGTACGATACCCTTTGGGCTGGTGGAAACTATGGCGAATGGAAGGGCCTCGGCGAACAGGGTCATTCCCGGAATGAAGATGCGGTCGCCAGCGACTACTGGGCGTTTGTTCAGGCCACGTCGAGCAAATCCCTCAATCCCGGGTCCGAACCTAACCTTCTGCTGTTTGGCCATGACAGGACTGAGAACGAGTCTCTGGCACGGTTGCGTCTCGACCTTCGAGATAGTTACGCGGTCGCCAAGGCTGACTCCGGCATTTTTGCGAATAATTCCGTCTATTCGAATAACTCCGAGGTTTGCATCCTCTGGCCTACAGCGCCAAACAATCGCAGCGGTTCGTTGCTCACCAGCAATCTCCACGATATCTCCTGGCTTGAGGTTCAGTTCGTTGTCGAATGGTACGCGAGCGCGGCCATGACCTACATCGCTGGGTATGGCCTTAGCCACCCTAAGTGTGAGTGTTTCATTTGCTTCATCCGACACTTCTACGCCCCCTGATAGATGCTCTTGTGCTCTCAGGCTAGTTAAACCTACCAATCTAGAGGTGTCCCGTAGGTTGAAACGGTTATCGGAACGATGAGGGCGGATGAGTAGGATTCATGGCTTGATGGCCATTCGCGGGGTCATGACGCATGTTCTAGAGACTGGCTTCGAATACATGGAAGCGAAAAACCCGAATGGATCTCCCAAGGTGCGCGGTTACAACATCATCAACGGGAATCTCACTCTGGCCAGCGATGGCTCGACCTATGAGAGTATCAACCCTGCTTGGCTAGAGGACTGTTTAGGCGAGTTTCCGCTATCATCCAAGTCTGATGTCCACGATGCGCTTGCAGCAGCTCGTGCAGCATTCCCAGACTGGGCAGCCACACCGGCCCCTACGCGCGGGCAAGTGATAGGAAATATGGGTCGGCTACTGATGGAACACAAGGATGACCTCGTACGCCTTCAAGCACGAGAGATAGGTAAGACGCTGAAGGAGTGTGGTGGCGAAATCCAGGAAGCGATTGACACTTGCCTCTTCTTCCAGTCTGAGGGTCGCCGTCTGTACGGCCAGACCGTCAACTCCGAGTTGCCGGATAAGGAGCTCTTCACCTACCGTCGCCCATTGGGAGTATGCGGCATCATCAACGCCTGCAACTTCCCTTCAGCGGTTCCGTTCTGGAAGATGATTCCTGCAATCATGTGCGGTAACACATGTGTATGGAAGTCGCCCCAGGACTCACCTATGCTTTCCTTCGCTCTGGCCCGAATCATGCATGAGTCTGGACTGCCTGACGGAGTCATCAACCTAATTCATGGCAAAGGTAGTGGGGCGGGCCAAGATCTAGTCGACTCTGCTGACCTCGGGATGGTGAACAAGATTTCATTCACTGGCAGTACTGCTGTGGGTAAGATGATAGGTGAAATCTGCGGGCGCAACCTAGTCAGTGCATCGCTTGAATTGGGGGGCAAGAATCCACTCGTGATCATGCCTTCCGCCAATATGGAGAATGCTGTGGAAGGCGCTTACTGGGCGGGTTTCGGAACAGCCGGACAGCGATGTACGAGCCTTGGAAATCTGATTATCCACGAGGACATCTATGATGAGTTCGTCGAGCGCTTCATGGATAAGGTCAGGACGACGGTGATCGGAGACTCGATGCGGAATGATGGAGTCCTATATGGCTCGATGTTGTCGGAGAAGTATGCGATTGACTTCCTCAAAGGCATCGATATGTGCGAAGATAGCGGAGCCACGAAGATTTGGGGCGAAGGTCGCATAACCAATGAAAACAAACCCGACAATTTCCATGGCGACGCCAGTGAGGGCGTCTACATGTGGCCTCATGTCTACACTGATGTCACCGAGGACATGGAATGCTTCCACGAGGAGATTTTTGGACCTGTGGTTACCATCGTCAAGGCCCGCGACTTCGACCACGCTCTCCACCTGGCTAATGCATCCCCCTATGGCCTCTCGTCAGCGATTTACACCAATGATCGCCTCGAGGCTTACCGCTACAAGACGGGTATCAAGGCAGGGATGACCGGGATCAACAACTCGACCACTGGTGCGGAGGCTCACCTGCCGTTTGGAGGAGTCAAGGGCAGCGGTAACGGAACCCGCGAGTCCGGCATTTGGGTCATCGAGGCCTATTCTTACTGGCATGCTGTCAACGACGAACTCTCAGGCAAGCTCCAACTTGCACAGATGGATGTCGACGAGATTGAGATGGAAGAAGCCGAAGCTGACTACGCCGGACTGGCCTAGATCAGCATCTCGCCACACTCCGGACAAGGCAGTCCTGGTAGCCAGGCCCCTGGCATATGACCACAGTTCGGGCAGAGGGAGGATTCGATGCCACTGTCCATGTACTCCGATTGAGGGAGTATGCCTTCAACCTTGCACCTGCACCTGAGTCCCAAAGGGACTCATGCAATCCCTTATGAGACTAGAACGGTGCCGTTGAATATCGGGGATGCAGATGAGCGAGGGCATCAAACTCCCGCTCCCTATGAAGAAGGGATTCGGCGCTACTGACAGAGTGGATGCTTGGTGGAAGGGACCCACCGCCATGGTGGCATATCTGGGCTTCATGATTGTCTATGCCACATGGCGCGGGATGATGGAGTCAGACTTCTGGTACTTCGAGGAGTTCGGCAGGAGTGCTGGTCATCAGACCATGGCTATCGAGAGTCAAGGGAGTCATGCCCTCAGTCCGCTGTTCAGCCCTCTCATCATACCTGGAGAAGGCACAATGGGTTCGCTGGTTCCGATGTGGCTGGCTTGGATGTCCCCTGCTATGTTCATCCTAATTTTTCCTGCTGGCTTCCGTGCTACCTGCTACTACTACCGAAAGGCGTACTACCGTGCTTTTATGCAACAGCCCACCGGGTGCGCTGTCTCCAAGCCGTGGGATGAATACAGCGGCGAGACTGGCCTGCTAGTCATACAGAATCTCCATCGATACTTCATGTATGTCATGCTAATCTATCTACCAATTCTATCCTGGGACTTCTGGCTCTCTGTGAATTTCCACGATGCTTCTGGAGCTCATGAATATGGAGTTAGTTTCGGCTCAATCTGTCTGCTGGTCAATGTGATTATGTTGGCTGGCTACACCTTCGGCTGCCACGCTTTCCGCCATGTCGTCGGAGGAGGTTCAAACGACTGGACTGGGGGCGCCCTAGCTAGACTTAGGTACAGTATGTGGAAATTATCCACAGGACTGAATGAGAAACACAAGGAATGGGCTCTGTACAGCCTTTTCTGGGTGATGTTTACTGACTTCTACATTTATGCCTGCACCGATCCAATGTTCGGATGGACCGACCTAGTTCTATGGGGTGGTCTATGATGGAGAATGTAATTACTCACGAGCACGATGTAGTCATTATCGGGGCTGGTGGTGCTGGTCTCAGAGCCGCTATCGAGGCTAGCTCTTCTGGAGTCAGTGTGGCGATGATCTGTAAGTCGATGCTGGGTAAGGCACATACTGTGATGGCCGAGGGAGGGGCAGCAGCGGCTCTTGCGAACAAGGACCATCGCGACTCATGGCAGACTCATTTCCGTGACACGATGAAGGGTGGAAAGTACCTAGGCGATTGGCGAATGGCCCAGATTCATGCTAAGCAGGCTCCAGATAGGATTCGTGAGTTGGAACAGTGGGGTGCAGTCTTCGACCGAACACCCCAAGGTCGAACCAGTCAGCGAAACTTCGGTGGGCACACCTATCCTAGGCTGGCTCACATCGGAGACGCGACCGGCCTAGAGTTAATCCGAACTCTCCAACAGAAGGGCATCCACATGGGAATGGATGTGTTCATGGAGTTCACTGTTCGAAGATTGTTTACCACCGATGGTCGCGCCTCGGGCTGCTTCGCATACGACCGGAACGATGGTTCGCTCCACATATTCAAGGCCAAAGCAATAGTGCTGGCCACCGGCGGAATCACCCGCTGCTGGGAGGTTTGCTCAGGCTCCTGGGAGTATACCGGAGAAGGTCATGCACTGGCCTATTGGGCCGGAGCTGAGATGGGGGACATGGAGTTCGTCCAATTTCACCCCACAGGGATGATCTGGCCTCCCTCAGTCAAGGGAATACTGGTTACAGAGGGTGTCCGTGGAGAGGGTGGTATGCTGACTAACTCAGAGGGTGAGCGGTTCATGTTCAATTACATCCCAGAGATGTATGCTGACGAGTTCGCAGATACTGAGCAAGAATCACAAGCCTGGGTTGAGGAGGTTATCGCAGGTAAGCTCGCAACCAAGCGTAGACCGCCTGAGCTACTCACCCGGGATGTCGTTGCTAAGGCAATCAATAGCGAGCGTGACGCTGGACGTGCTTCTGAGCATGGAGGTGCTTACCTAGACATCTCATGGAGGTCCGAAGAGGAGGTCAAGAAGAAGCTCCCCGGAATGTATCACCAGTTCAAGGAGCTTGCAGCCGTGGATATTACGAAGCAGCCGATGGAGGTTGGCCCCACCGCTCACTATGTCATGGGCGGTGTGAAAGTCGACCCCTATACTCAGGAGAGTACTGTACCCGGGCTGTATGCAGCCGGAGAGGTCGCTACCGGCCTGCACGGTGCAAACCGTCTAGGTGGAAACTCTCTGTCTGATCTTCTCGTGTTCGGTAGGATTGCCGGAGAGCAGGCCGCTGAATGCTCTAAGCAGATGGGTTACTTCGCCGGAATCGATCAGTCGGATATCGACGAGGTGGTCGATGAGACTCTGGCTCCTCTGATTCGAGAAGGTGGGGAGAATCCAGCTCAGGTGGTCAGCGACCTGAGAGAAATGATGCAGAACAAGGCCGGCATCATCCGGACCGGGGACTTGCTGCTAGAAGCCCTGCATGACTTAGATGAGCTTGAGCGTAGGGCTGTTGAGGTCGCTCCCGGTGGAAGTCGGATTTACAATCCCGGATGGCATCAGGCACTGGAATTGAGTGCGATGATTGACGTCAGTAGGATGTGTGCGCTAGCAGCTCTGAGAAGAGAGGAGAGTCGTGGAGGTCACACCAGAGATGATTTCCCCGAATCTGACCATACCTACTGGAGCAAGGTAAACAGTGTGATTAAGCAAGTCGATGACGGCTCAATGGAGATAGACTATGTCTCCTATCCTCCGATATCCGAAGAGCTCGAGTCGTTGTTGGATGCTGATGATCTAGCTAGGGAGGCTAAAGTATGAGTGAGGAAGTGACATTCAGGGTATTCAGAGGCGAGCCCGATGCTGATGGTGAACCATTCGGCAGGATGGAGGATTATACTGTGCAACTCGATGAGGGCATGGTGGTCCTCGATGTCATCCACAGAATTCAGGCTGAGCATGCCCCCGATCTCTCATGCCGATGGAATTGCAAGGCCGGCAAGTGCGGCTCGTGCAGCGCTGAGGTCAATGGCAAGCCTAAGCTCATGTGCATGACTAGGATGGAGGATGTTCTAGAAGAGGCCCCGGAGGGGGCCCCAGTCCTAGTCAAGCCGATGCAGGCTTTCCCTCTAACCAAGGACCTAGTTACCGATACTAACTGGGCTTACGAGACAGATAGGAGGATTGCTCCAATCAACGGTCCCGACGAGCCTGACTGGGAGTTTAGTCAGCAGGAGGCCGATAGGATTCAGGAGTTTAGGTCCTGCATCGAGTGCATGTTGTGCGTGAATACATGTCATGTCCTAAGGGAGCACAAGAAGTTCGACGAGTTCGCTGGACCGCGCTTCTTCGTTCGCCTAGCAAATCTCGAGATGCACCCTCTAGATACTGAAAATAGGATTCCTGAGGTCAAGGATGACTTTGGCATTGGATACTGCAACATCACGAAGTGCTGCACTGAGGTCTGTCCGGCTGGAATAAACATCACAGATAATGCGATTATTCCTCTCAAGGAAAGAGTAGTGACAGAGTACTACGACCCATTGGCCATGATCGCCAGGAAATTAGGTAAGGGCCGGAAATAGCGTACGCTACGCTACTAAGGTGTTCTCAAACGTGAGACAAGAGACGGAAAAGCACCTAGAGGCGCTTTGTTCCGCTCTTGCTTACGTTGGCCTTCTTGATTTTGGCTGGTAGCCATGCGGGGCCGTTTGCAGGCTTGTTCACCATCTCAGTCCAGCCCTTGAAGCAGTGGACCTTGTTGGTCCCGCGCTCCCTGAGCTCTATGTTGGTGTGTCCACGTGTGGCTGCCTTGAGGGCCGCTCCGCGTGGTTGCTTGCTTACGAACACCTGCGTGGTGTCATTTCCGCCTTCCATCAGTACGAAGTATTTCTTTCCAGTCATGTAGCAATTCCTCCGTCTCGTCGGCTCTCAAAAGAGATAATGAAGTTATGGGATGAATTTCGCTATACTGCGCCCCAATTGAGGGGTTTTTGAAAAAACCGCCTGTCCCTATCACATCTCTGCGCAGGCCAATGTTTTGGTGTTTGAGACGCCTGGAATTGATCTAATCTGCTCAACAACGCTTCTCGCGATGTCTCCCATATCCTTTCCTTCAACCTTGATTATCAGGTCGTAATCACCGAACAACAGATTGGTATCAGAAACACAATCGAGCGACCCGGCGGCATCGCAGACGCTCTTTTCGAAACCGGGCTCGACATTCACAAGCACATAGCCCGAAGACATGACCATTCCTGTAGGGCACTCGCGAATCAAGGTTCCCCAATTGTCTCAGAATCTCGATGTTCCCGATGAATAGATATCCGATGGCCCCCTCCTTGGAGGCCTATGGCCGAGGTAGTCATCGTCCGAGAGTGTAGTCATGGACAAGTTCGGGTACTGTTCGGTAACCTGACTCAAGTTGAGGGTGATGTGATAGTAGTCCCAGCAAATAACCGACTCGCGGGCAGAGAGGGATTGGATGAGCGGATGCACCAAGCCGCAGGGCCCGAACTCCGCGAATTCTGTGCTGGAATTGCTCGAGAGAGGAGGAAGGAGAATCTGCAACCATGCGGAGTCGGAGAGGCCGTGACAACTCCTTCGTTCAACCTCTCTGCTGAGCATCTGATTCATGTCGTAGGTCCTGATTGTAGGAGGCCGACTCAAGACAACTTCAGGAGAGAGTTACTGAAGAAGTCGTATGATGCGCTTTTCGCAGAGATAGATGGACTCAAACCACGAAGTACTCTAGTGACTCCTCCCCTAGGAATGGATGTCTTTGCATACCCTCACAGAGAGGGTGCTAGAATGACGATGGAGATTATCCTAGAATGGATGGATGGAGAAGATGATCCGGGCGTCGATATGGTTCTGATTGTAACTAATGAAAACAACTTTCTGACCAACATGAAGACTGTTTACAGAGAGAGTGAGGACCGCTTTCCTGGAGTCGACAAGACTAGAGAATACAGAAAGGGCAAGTTCCAGTGATTGCTCACCAATGTCCTCAAGAACCCTGAGAATACGATAACACCGTGGGCGGTGTATACGAACGCGAACTTAGAGCTGTTCTAGCAGGGGAAATGAAAGGAGTCAGGGCCGTCATCAAATCCTGCACCGAAGTTGAGAGAGCTAGAGCGATGCAGGTCGTCCAGAGGCCTTTTCTTGTAGTTAGAGCACCGGGTAGCGGTTCTGAAGGCACGGGTGATTTGCTGGTGTTACGTGGAGACATGTGCTTCCCTATTGAAGTCAAGTCTTCGAAAGTGTCCAAGCAGTATCTATCCGGTCGCACCATGGATCAATACAAAGCCCTGCGTGAGACAGGTGAGAGGTGTGGTCTGCTACCTCTCTATGCCTATCGTCTCAAGGGAGTCAGGGGCGATAGTTGGCGGATTATGCGTGTAGAAGTCGAATCCTTGACAGGTAAATTGAGGCATCTTTCCAGAAGTATCCCAAAACTCCCTCTGACAAGGAACGGTACCCCACATCTAGATTGGGAGCAGGGTATGCCTCTACACCGGTTCCTAGCTCTTGTATGCCGCTCGGATGGAGCACGTTCGATAGAGTAAGGCTCTGCTTCGATAAGGCTTGAGTCTATTCTTGGGTCTACGAATTAGAGTCGCCAGACATCTCCGACTCTATCTTATCCAACCTCTCACCCAATCTCTCCATATTCTCTCTGACACCATCCATCGATGCCTGATCGAGAATTCTGCGGATGCTGTCTCGCTCTCGTCTGAGGGAGTCTATTTTCCTACTTTCGCTCTTTGAACGGTTGCTTGCTGGCCCTGGCATGAATCTGGGATGGGGGCTGGCCTCATTTGCTTAGTGTATGGCAGACGCAGGTTGAATAGGGAAAATACCGCCCCTGAGTCGTGGAACCGGGGCAACGGAGCTACTTGTTGCCCCTGCTCACGCTATCGTTGTTGTATCTGTTCGGAATGCCACTTTGGGCCATCGTCGTAGTGACTGTGTGGTACCTCACACTGCTTTGGCTGGAAGACACAGGGGTACTCGACCAGTACGAAATTTCAAGGATGCTTGGAGTGGTCTTGATGGTCAGAACCAAGCAGGGACAGAGTGTCTTAGAGAGAGTCTCTAGGAATCGAGCATTCTGGAGGGGTTTCGGTGAGTTCTCGATTTGGCTGTGTCTAGTGATTATGGTCGGTGTGGTTGCTCTGCTGTTAGCCTCAGCTATTTCCACCGCCATATCTCCTCCTGAAGATTATCTACCTGCTAGTGATCTCCTGCTAATTCCTGGAGTAACTAGTTTCGTCCCATTCTGGTGGCCTGTTCTAGCCCTAATCTTTGCCCTAGTGATTCACGAGTACAGTCACGGGATACAGGCTAGAGCTCACGGCATGCGTGTGCGTAGCTTTGGACTGTTACTTGCCGGACCCATTCCAATAGGTGCCTTCGCAGAGCCGCAGCATCACGAGATGGTCAGGGCTCCTTTGAGGGAGCGTATGCGCCTGTATGCTGCGGGTCCGTCAATCAATATCATCGCCACTTATCTCGCTCTGTTCTTACTCTCGGCTACTGCAACGGGTCTAGTGGCGAGTTCTCCGGGTGTTTATGCCTCGGGGATAATCGCCGATGAGGGTGCAGAGGAGGGAGGTCTGCTGCCTTACGAGATAATCACCCATATTGATGGCGAATCTATCTCTGGATACTCGGACTTCTCGGAAGAGATGGCATCACTCTCTGCTGATGACCAAGCCGTATTCACCGTGCTTTCGCATCCGGATCCACAGGGAGAGAGAATCCAGAGAGACATCGAAGTCACTCTAGGAGATCGTCATGACTACTACATCGGATTGTGTGAAGGTGACTCCGCTTGTATAGGAGAAACTGAGTCTCTGATGGCAGATTTGGGAATTGAACAAGGTGATGCTTTTCTCGGAGTGAGTGGATTGCGCTCGGTCAATTCGACCGTCGACATGTACTCCAGTATCATTTCATCGGATCGTGGACTACTCGAAAACTCACTCGTGAGCAGCCTAGCACCTCTCGGAATGATTGGAGTTCCAATAGCCTACGATGGTCAGACCATGCTGCTCGAAGAGAGAGGTATGCTTGAGGCAGGAAATGGTGCCTTGGCGTCCCGTCTGGGAACTGAGGGTATGCTGATGCTGTTCGATTTCCTGTTCTGGATGGTATGGATCAATTTCCTGCTAGGCTTCGCTAATCTGATTCCAATGATTCCTTTCGATGGAGGCCATATTGTCAAGGACGGGGTTCACTCGTTGCTATCGCGGGTGACCAAGGGGGCCAATCCACTACGAATTGAGTCTCTAGCAAGTAGGATAAGTAGCATGAGTAGTTTCGTCGTGCTATTCATCGTCATCCTGCCAATCATCCTGCCTCGGCTGGTGTGAGTCTTCAGTATTCTCGTCCCTACGAACGGCTATTGCCTCCATCAAGTAAGGGGTGACGATGATGATTGCGATTACCATCGCAAGGCTTCTCCAAGTTGAATCTGTGACTGATGACGAGGTTCCAGAGATAGCGAGTTTAGCTGCTCCGAGCCATGGAATCTCAGTGGCTGCAACACCGATTATCCATTCTTCTTTGACTGCGAGCACCGGGTTCCCATTCTCATCCTTCAGTCCATTACCACGGATATAGGTCTCGCTCGCCTCTGGGTTGGTGGCTCTGAGTTGATCGATGTTACATCCATTGCTGTCAGGATTATCTCCAGTTGTCAGATATCCCTCGTGGTTTGGCTCCCATCTGTCTATCTTCAGATTGTATGTCCCACCATGGTACGAACATTCGTAGTCTAGCGTCCAAGTTATGCTGTCGACATTTACTAGAGGAGTTCCTGGTACATCCCATCCTCCGGATGAGTTTACTACCGCCTTGAGAAGAGCCCTGTGAATAACTGGGGTGTCCGAGCCTCCGTTCTTACGGTAGATAATGACATCACCTGCCATGCCATGAGACTCATAGCCGAAGTTTTCATTCTCCTCTTCAGTAGCCTCGACATAGGTCACTATCTCAACTCTATCTGGATTCATCACTAACACCAGATCTCCGGGGTCGATAGCCCCCACTGAGCCTTCTTCCTCGTGCATCATCGAGCCCGACTCCACTACCACCATTGGAGGGAATGAGCCTGTTGCTATCCACATCGAACCCAACAAGATAGTCACTAGGCCAATTGCCAGAGTCGCCTCTCTAGCGAACTCTGTCATCATTCCTCCTCCTCAGTAGCAGATTGACTAGGCCTAGTTGAGGCCAATAAAGCAGTGCATACAAGCAATAGTAGGACGCTCACAGCGTCATAGTATGGAGATGATTGGTGAACCGCCGATAGTTC
>NZWD01000023.1 GCA_002698225.1 Methanobacteriota archaeon
AAGATGTATCCGCATGAACTATCCGGAGGGATGAGGCAACGCGTAATGATTGCTATGATGATGGCTTGCGAGCCCAAACTGTTGATCGCCGACGAGCCTACAACGGCACTGGATGTCACCATACAGGCCCAGATTCTTGGTCTGATGAAAGACCTCAGGGACAGAGAGGGCACTGCGATAATGATGATTACTCACGACCTAGGAGTGATTGCAGAGACCTGCGACGCCGTCTCAGTGATGTACGCTGGATCAGTCGTCGAGACAGGTTCTCTCGAACAGGTTCTGGGCTCACCTAGAATGCCTTACACGATTGGACTTCTTCACAGCATTCCGAGAATAAAGGAGGAAGGAGAGGTCAGGACCGACCTGCCAATCATCCCAGGCCAAGTCCCCGATCCGAACACCGTGTTTGATGGATGCAGGTTCCATCCAAGATGCCCATTCGCCGATGATTTGTGCAGGTCCACCCCTCCGCCTATGGAAGAAGTCTCAGAGGGTCACTTTGCCTCTTGCCATCATACAGAACTCACCGTTGACCTAGAGGCGGCTCAACTAGCCTTCTCTGCCAAACAATTTCTACAATCGGAGGTGAGCGTCCAGTGACCATCCAATCTCCAGAACCGAATGATTCGAGAGCTGCAAGCGGCGATGAGCCACTGATTACGATTAGTAATGCCCGGAAATGGTTCCCAATCAAAACAGGAATGTTTTCTCCAGTCGAGGCCCATGTCCGAGCCGTTGACGGCGTGGATATGAAAATCCATCGTGGAGAGACGGTTGGAATCGTCGGCGAATCAGGATGCGGCAAGACAACTCTGGGTAGACTGGTGATGGGGCTGATTCCAATGACTGAGGGAACCATCGCCTTCGAAGGAGAGGATATCAGGGACATAAATCAGAAGGAACTCAGGCGGAGGCTGCAGATTGTATTCCAAGACCCTGGCGGATCAATGAATCCCAGAATGTCGGTCCGCTCGATAATCGGCGAACCACTCATCATAAATGGTCTGGCAGATGGGGCTAAGTTGACGAAGAAGGTGGCAGAACTACTCTCTGTAGTTGGGCTCAAACCGAATCATATGAACAGATTCCCACACGAGTTCTCAGGCGGGCAGAAACAGAGGATAGCACTAGCTCGAGCACTCTCCTTGGACCCAGATTTCATCCTCCTCGATGAGCCCACCTCTGCATTGGATGTCTCGGTCCAAGCGCAGGTTCTCAATCTCCTTGACTCAATCCAGAAGGAGCGTGGTCTGACCTTCATCTTCATCACTCACTCACTAAATGTCGTCAATCATATCAGCGACAGAGTAGGCGTGATGTATTTGGGCAAAATCGTCGAGATATCTGAAACTGACGAACTCTTCGCCAATCCCGCTCATCCGTACACTCATGCCCTATTGTCGGCCATCCCTCAGCCCTCAGTGGATGCCGAGAAGACTGAGAGAATCGTTCTTTCAGGCGATGTACCCAGTCCCGCTAATCCTCCCAATGGTTGCAGTTTCCATACTAGGTGCCCCATTGCGGTCAAGGGCAAGTGCGATGTCGACGAGCCCGAGCTCCAATCAGTGAACGGCGGGCACAAGGTAGCTTGCCATTTCCCTGTTGAGGCGGGCGGGAGCCTTCCAATCCACACGGAGTGATGATGTCGAGCGAACAGACCCCTGAGGGAGATGCCCCAGAGTCTCCTCCAGCATTCATTGACAAGGACCAGGAAGAAGAGGCAGCATTCTGGAGACTGAAGAGAGCAGCCGATAGATGGCGCGAAAATCGAGTCAAGAGGGTGCTGGCGCAGGAGGGCGAGAGTTTCTCACTAACTTTCGGCCGAGTCCTCTATGCTGTAGTTTGTATTATTTTTGATGGCCTTATTCTGGTTGAATTACCGATACTTATGGGCCGAACAGCAGCGGCTTGGACACTGTACATCATTGTCCTGATTCTCATTATTAGACTACAGTATGATTACTACCAGAAATGGTTCTCAGTAGACATCAGTCAGATAGACTTTGATCGAGAGTAATTGGGAAGTCCTCGTGTTCGATTCGCTCAAAGCGTCTGAAGGAAGGCACGATGAGTCCTGCAGTGGTAGTTAGCACCATCAATGCCACAGCGATGGAGTATGTAGTCAGGACATTGGTGGTCTCAATCATCCATCCACCGATTAACGGTGCTAGAGGGATGAATATCAGAGAGCCAATCGCATCAAGAGAATTGACTCTGCCTCTCAGGTGTTGGTCCACACTATCGGACATCGTGGTCCTCCAGATTACACCCAAAGTACCTCCAAGCGTACCTTCGATTAGTACGAACAGCAGGATTAGCCAGAATGGGATTGGCATAGCCCACATCAGCATACACCAAGCAATTCCGCCGATGAACATGTAGAACACAGTACCACGCGACTCCTTAGGAATCGGCTTAATTCCTGCAAGCACAGATCCGAACATCGCACCCAGAGCCCCAACAGCGCCGAATAGCCCAAACTCCCTAGCTCCCAAATCCTTGCTTTCAATAATGAATGGAATTCCAATCTCGATTGCAGAATCTCCGATATGCCAGATCATGAACATGAATATGCCAGCGAACAGCCAGGGCTGAGTCTTCACGAATGCCCACGCCTCGATTACCTCCTCGCGCAGATCGCCGGCCTCCTCGTTTCTTTGAATCGGAACCTCCGAGATTGTCCACAGTACAGCTCCGCTGAACAGGAAAGTCAACACATCTACGAATAGACACGCTTCAATTCCCCACTGTTCTACTGTGAAACCTCCAATCAGTGGCCCAAGCATCCATGCAGCAGTCATAGCAACACCCCTCAGAGCATTGGCCTGAGGCAGTACTTCCTCCTCAACCAAGTCCGGCACCAAGGCACCTATTGCGGGAATTGAGAACGCCCCAGCGCCTCCGGTAAGGAAAGTAATCACGAGCAGAGTCTTGATGAGATCGAATCCAGCCATGAGGGCCAGCATGGCAATCAAGACAAGAACTGCTTGCGAAAAGTCAGCGACGAGTGCCACTGTTCTCCTAGGCATCCTGTCGACTACCATCCCGCCGTACAGAAGTAGAGGAAGATGACCAAGGAAGTAGGCTGTGAATACCAGCCCGTAGGCCTTGGCCCCTCCTACTTGGGCGATGGTCCAGCCCATGCCAATGATGAAGATTGAGCTGCCTAGCATGTTGACGCCATTTCCTATCAGCAGGCGACGGAACTCTGGTATCGCCCAAGCATCCTTCAGGGCCATGAGGCGGGCCTCACAGAGGCCCGTCTTCAAACTGACCCAATATGCTAGTGCTAAGGCTTGAACGAATGGGCAAACTCGGGGACAGGTAGTTCGTAAGTTGTGAGTTATTATTACTATTTTTCTATATTATTGTTCATTCGTTCAGTATTATTGCTATTTCATAATAATTAGCACAGATAATGGCCAATTTGATACTAGAAATACCCAATGATTATAGCATTCTCGCTATACCACGCGAACCTGAGGGTCAGGATGCTGGAATCTACTACAGAAATGGAGTACACCGAAGGTGAAGGAAAACTCACTCTCGACCGGTTCGGCTCCGAGTCTACAAAGATTGCTAGAGAGATTGCCGACAGCTACCATAGATATCACATCGATACAGAAGAGGTGGAGGATGCTGACCCCCTTCCTCACAGATTCCTAGTCGAGGTTGGAAAAGTCGGCCTGGCAACACTGCTCGCTACTGAGACGCTTCAATACTTCCGACCATGGGATTGGAATTTCGATGTCATATTAGCTAGGCCATGTACCTATGGTGTGTTCTCCGGGCCAGTGGGAGGCTTCGCTCCGAAGCCCGAGCTATGCGTCGGTTGTATGAGATGCGCAGTTCAGCATCCTGAATTCGTCAAGGTGCTTCCTAACCCAGATCTCCAGGAGTTAGGAGACTCCTACACCACTCACGGCCACATCACTGCCATTGACGAAGAAGCAAGGAAGGGCATGGTTCCTGTTCGAGGTCAAGGATACCGAGGAAGATTCGGTGGCCCTGGATTCGATGGCATGCTTACCGACATGTCGGAGATTGTAAGGCCCAGCAGGGATGGAATCCACGGAAGAGAACTGATTGGAACATCCGTGGATATCGGCAGCAAGCCGATGCACCTCACATTCGACTCGGAAGGAAGAATCTCTGGCCCCACTCCAGAGATGTTCACTATCCAAGTACCATTCGTATTTGACCTGCCACCAGGCGATCTAGGAACTGAGGAGTTGGCTAGAGTAGTTGCTTCAACTGGAGCGGAAATCGACACAATTGCCTGCTTGGATGGCGGCCTCGTTCTGAGAGAAGGACTCGACTCACCATATGTCGCTCCAGTGCTAGATGTAACTATGGGAGCAAGGGCATCCCAATTTCCCAATGCTAGGATGGTCGAGCTCAGTCTGACTCCCAATCGCTCTTGGGGTTGGGACTGCTCAGGCTTCGAGGCGGCTTGTGATGCAACCGATGCAGTCGTAGCTGTTCGCATCCCATTCGAGGAAGGATGGCAGGGCCTGATGTCCGATGCCATCGATTCGGGAGCCAAGGTGATTCACCTGCTCGCCGATTTGCACGGCGTGGGCTCTGACGGCACTTTCGTTACTGAATTGTTCAAGGAGGCCCATATGATGCTCATCGAGCAGGGCCGTAGAGATCAGGTCACACTGATTGGGGCCGGCGGAATAGTCGGCGCCGACCATGTTCCAAAGGCGATAATCAGCGGTCTGGATGTGGTCGCTCTCGACCTCCCTGTTCTATTCGCACTACAGGGCCGTTCGCACGGCTCGCTCAGGGAGCGAGCGCTGGTCTCAGGCACGCTGCCGAAGAACCTCGACGAGGATTGGGCGCAGCAACGCCTGACTAATCTGTGCGGTTCTTGGAGGGACCAAATGCTGGAGATTCTCGGCGCTATGGGAGTCCGGGAGGTTCGCAGACTCAGAGGAGAATTCGGCCGCTCCATGTTGGTAAGCCATCTTGAGGACGAGGCCTTCGAAGATATCGCTGGGTATGTTGGAGGTGGTCACTGATGCGGCTCCCTCAGATGCTGTCCGAAGCGTATGACGCCTACAAGGACAAAGTAGTGTTTCCGAGTGAAAACTTGCTCCATAAGACCACAGGACTGCTGCAAAATGGAATGAATGCCCGTGCCTTCGGAGAGTATCCTTCTCCTGAGGCCCTCGGTGACGCACGCTGGACTGACGAACTCATTCTCTCCACTTGGTACATGGCCGAGACTGGAAAGGTACCTTCTGACATGAACTTCAAGACCGGCAAGAGTGACGGAGGGTTTGACAGACTTGATTTCCAATTCCTGTCCGAGGAAGAATGGCTGGAGCACTCGCAGGAGATTGACACTTCAATTCCACTCAACCGCCGAGCCGATGGCAAGAACGAGATTGGAATTGACATTCCGTGGTATGGCGGTGGCATGTCATACGGCTCCGTCTCGATCAACGTCATGATGGCCCGGGCGAAGAATGCAAAGCGCTGGAACTCCTATATGTCGACAGGCGAGGGAGGTTACCCGCCTGAGTTGTACGAGGTCAAGGAGAATGTGATTACTCAGGTGGCTACTGGCTACTTCGGGGTTGAGGAGGAGACCATCCAAGCTGCCCCGATTGTTGAATTCAAGTACGCCCAGGGTGCCAAGCCCGGCCTTGGAGGGCACCTGCTGGCTGCCAAGGCGGGTGAAGAGGTCGCCAAGTTGCGAGGCTCAGTCCCATTCGTCAGCCTGTTCAGCCCGTTCCCATTCCACTCGACTTACTCGGTTGAGGACCACTCAAAGCACCTCGATTGGATTGAGACTGTGAATCCCAAAGCAATACTTTCGGTCAAGGTCAGCACACCTCATGATGTCGACATGGTGGCAGTAGGCTCGTACTATGCGGGAGCCCACATCATTCACTTGGACGGCAGTTACGGGGGCACAGGAGCTGCCCCTGAAATCGCCAAGAAGAACATCGCCATGCCAATCGAATTGGCCATCCCAAAAGTCCACAAGTTCCTGCAGAAGGAGGGTGTGAGAGACAAAGTCACACTGATTGCAAGTGGAGGAGTTAGAACCGCAGACGACATTGCCAAGGCCATCGCATTGGGCGCTGATGGGTGCGTTCTGGGCACCACAGACCTAGTCGGAATGGGTTGTACTCGATGCGCCAACTGCGAGGGCGGCCCGTCCGGACGAGGCTGCCCGTGGGGCCTGACAACCACGGACATCCAGTTGCAGGAATGGGTGCAGCAGGACTGGGCCGAGATGAGACTCGACAACCTGTACAAGGCCATGCAGTGGAGGCTGCGCGACATCCTGAGGAAGCTAGGGATGAGTGACGTCAGCCAGCTCCGAGGTAGGACAGACTTACTGAGATATATTGGCGAGGAGGGAGGCGAATGATTGACCCCTCGACTATAATCAATGCCAGGCGAGAGATGACCTCAAGCCACCCCAAGTTCGAGCGACGCGAGGAGGACGCCGCAGAGGGCGGCTGCGGAGTAGTCGGACTAGCTTCCGAGATTCCAGTCGCGGGCCGCCACCTGTTCGACTCGCTCGAGCAGATGAGGAATAGGGGCAATGGTAAGGGAGGAGGAGTTGCGATGGTCGGACTCGACCCGGAGCAATTCGGAATAGACTCCCAGACGCTATCTGACTCATTCCTCTATGCAATCGCATATCTCAATCCCGAGGTTAGAGATTCAGTAGAAGAGAGTTTCATCCACCCGAACTTCCATCTCGATCACATCCATGAGATGCCAACTCTGGAAACATGGGAACGAGATCTGTCAAACCTCGACTCAAGACCTCCCGATGTGGTCTGCTACTTCGTCAGGCCACGTGATAGCGCGATTGACGAGTTCATCGACACCAAACTGAATGGACCGATAGATTCTGAAGACAGGAAGGCCGCCTCGGATGAATTCGTCTTCCACACTACTCACAACCTCAATGTTGAATTCTATGCCAAGGACGGTAGGACGGATGCATTCGTTCTCAGCCATGGTAGGGACATGTTGATTCTCAAGATTGTAGGATACGCAGAGGATGTCATCAGGTTCTACTTGCTTGATGACATGACTGCTCATGTCTGGATAGGTCACCACAGATACCCTACAAGGGGCAGAGTGACTCACCCCGGTGGAGCCCACCCCTTCGGGCAAGGCATCGACTGTGCCTTAGTCCATAATGGCGACTTCTCGAATTATGTCTCAGTCAAGGACTACCTCGCTCAGAGGGGCATGGAGCCACTTTTCTTCACTGACACAGAAGTTGGGGCCCTAGCCTTCGACTTACACAGAAGAGTCTATGGCTACAGTATGGAGAATGTCATAGAGAGTCTAGCCCCAACCAGCGAACTCGACTTCGTCATGCTGCCAGAGGAGAAACAAGAGGTATACTCTGCCATTCAGAGGACTCATATCCACGGTAGCCCCGACGGACCTTGGTTCTTCATCATCGCTCAGTCGAATGGCCCCACTCACAGACTGATTGGAATTACCGATACCAGTATGCTCAGGCCCCAGGTCTTTGCCTACCAGAGAGGAGAGGCTGCGATAGCGTTCTGCGGCTCGGAGAAGCAAGTAATTGATGCGGTCCTTGAGAGTCTAGCGTCTGAGGACAAGAGATTCTGGCGCCGAGCCGATGAGTACTGGAATGCTCGAGGCGGCTCTTACACCGATGGCGGCGCCTTCCTATTCGATGTGGTTCCAACCGAGGACGGCGGTAAGGAATTGGTAATGACAAATAAATTCGGCGAAATCGTAGACACTCATCCATCAGGAGATTACCATTTGGGAGAGCTATCAGATAGCTCCCCCTTCTCTCTATCTGCCGACCCATCCGAGTCGTTCGATGCAATCGTTGAGGGTCTACCTCATATTGGCTGGTCCGATGCGCTAGCGACACTCGAGCAGATTTCCTCACTCTCCCAGTCACGAGGTCGCGAATGGGCATGGCAACTCCTCACTCTATTACTCGACAGGAGGTATGACACAGGTGTGCTGAGAAGGTCGAGATGGTTAGACCAGATTGAGTCCACACTTGTATCAATCATCTCCGCTTCCAAGCACGACCCCTGTTCTGAGTTCACCGCTCAAAAGGCCCCCGGGCACATTCCAGAACCTTCTTCTGATTCTCAGAAGATAGTAGTCGATGCCCGTCCATATCCTCCAGAAGGAAGGGATTCTCTGGCTCTAGAATTGGTCTCTCTGTACCGTGCTGGATGGACCAAGTTCGTAGTAGTAAACTGTCGAGGTCACCGATTCATCGGCAATGGCTTCGGACCAGGCACCGGGCATGTTCAGATCGATGTCCTAGGTCCGGTAGGGGATTATCTAGGAAGCGGTAATGACGGCATGACCATCTCGATGCATGGCAACGCTCAGGACCAAGTTGCTCAGATACACAAGTCCGGTGAACTGGTAGTACACGGTGATGTAGGGCAGTGCTACGGATACGGCTCCAAGGGAGGAAGTCTGTTTGTCCTAGGAAACGCTGCTGGAAGGCCCATGATCAACTCAGTGGGCAGCCCTAAGTTGGTAATCAACGGTACCGCACTTGACTATCTGGCTGAGTCTTTCATGGCAGGCGATCCATTGGAGGGAGGAGGTTTCGTTGTAATCAACGGTATGCAGTTTGACCACAGAGGTGAGATGACACCACTGGAGACTCCCTATCCGGGAGGCAACCTATTCTCACTTGCTTCTGGAGGCGCCATCTATGTCAGAGATCCGCACCAGAGACTCTCGGACTCTCAACTCAACGGTGGAGCCTTTGTTGACATGTCGGATGAAGACTGGGAAGTCGTAGAACCCCTGCTACAGCGTAACGAAGAACTCTTTGGAATCTCACTACAGAACCTGCTCACAGTGGATGGGGACATCTCAAGCCCCGCTTCGGTCTATCGCAAGATTATCCCTGTGAAGTCCAAGACCCTGCATGCTGAGGCTGCTTGGGTAGGTCACGCAGACTGAGAGACTAGACTCACAACTTCTTCTGCGCACCCCCATGAGAGCGTGACTCCCGCACCACCATGCCCGTAGTTATGGACCACTGTTCTACCTGCGGCAATCTCGACTTCGAGACGAACTTCACTCCTCGAAGGCCTGAGGCCGACAGTGCCTCCGATTATTTTATTCCTGTCTAAATCGGGCCATAGAGCCTCTACCTTATCTAGAATCAACTCATCATCCTCAGGGCGCATTTCTAAATCCCAGTCGCCAATCTGAGCCGTGCCTCCCAGAACGGTGACATCACTCCTAGGGATGGTGTAAGTCAGTGTGTCAGGTTGCTGATCGAAGTGTCCGATGCCCGGATCTTGGTCGATGAAGATAATTTGCCCGCGAGCGGGAACAACCTCTGCATCATCACACAGTTCGCGAGCACCCAATCCAACGCAATTCACTACAACATCTCCCGGAACCTCGGAGAGGTCTCGGACCGATTCAAGTCGGAATGAGCAACCCATCCTCTCTGCCTTGGACTTCAACCAAGGCATGTATAGGGGCATCTCGATTACAGGTGCCCTGAACTCCCATCCAAACACATACCCGTCAGGTATCTCCTGACTCTCTAGAATTCGGAATGCAGCGATGTCATCTCTCCAAGGGGGCAACTCGACCACCTCTCTGAGGTATTCTCTGCCATCGCGCATCCGAACACCTGCCTCAGGGACCTCCATCGCGAGTCTTTCTAATTCTGCATAGGTCTCCCGTCCCCACACATCTGCCTTGTCTGCAGGGGCAGTCAGGAAGGGGTACCAGATTGCTGCTGCTACATCAGAGACGGTATCCGGACTGAACCTGTCCGATACTACTTCCACCTCATGCCCTGCCTCTAGAAGTTTGACGGCACACGAAAGGCCCGATACTCCAGCACCTACGACAGTGCATCGCATGATTGTGCCATACGAGAACCCCTCATGATTGCGTCGCCCTACCTGTCTGCGTTCAGAAGCCTATTGAGGGCCCCCCCTCTCGCTACTCCGGGACACATGCCGAAGGTGAAGAGGCCGAAGAAGGGATGGTTCAGGCCAGATCGCAAGAAGCGCAAGACTGGTCCTGCGGTCAAGGCCAGTGAGAAGGGCCTTCCGCCCTGTCCGGCATGTGGTCAGTGGAGTATGCAGCGAGACAATTCGAAGAGTGAGCTTTACTGTGGTGCATGTGGCGCAATCATGTGATAGATTCCATAGGCGTGAGCCCATCCGTAACCGCCGCAGTGATGAGGAACCGCACCGGATGCTTCAGGCGTCGCGAGTGATGGGCGATCTGAGCGGCACTAAAGATAAGTCACAATTAATGCAATACCATTCCAAATCATATGTCCGATTATTGAGGGCCAAAGACTACCGGTCTTTACTCTGACATAACCATAGATTAGCCCCCCGATTGCAGCCATTCCGATTGTGTAGGGCTCGAAGTGAACAATCCCGAATAATAGGGCACTGATTACTACTGCGAACCAATCTCCGTGCATCTTCCTGATTGAGTCGAGAAGATATCCTCTGAACATCAACTCTTCAGCGATTGGGGCGATGATTACTGTAGAGATTATTACCAATCCTAGTGCTACAGGGCCAGAACCCCAGTCTACTCCTATGTCGGTAGGAACTTCGGGTATCCCGAAAATGAATTCATACCCGATGCCATATACGATTACTACGACGAAGTCAACTATTGTTACGAGTAAGGGAATTGCTAGCAGCAAGACCAATGCTTGCTTAGGGGAATCGATTGATAACTTCCCGGGGAGGTCTGGTAGTTGTTTCTCGACTTGCATGAACAGCAGTGTCAGAGGGATGGCTATCAGATAGGAGAATGAGATGGACAGATGCATCGAAAATGACTCTGATATCCCTAGCAGTGCAAGAACGACGAATATCAGAATAATTGCAATCGAAGTCACTCCGAACCAAACTACACAGAATGCTAGACTGACCATCCAAGATTTCCAGTAACTCCGTACTTCCGAATTGCCTTGTTCGGGGTCGCCGATTAAACTCCCTAGCGTCCCGTCCACAATCAGACCACATCATTGAGTGATTTCAGCCCTGCCCCCGAAGGCTTCACAACATTCCGTTCCATAAGGAACGGATTCAACTTAGGGGAATCCTTCATGTCTGCCTCTCCGGGCGTCCCGAGCAGATATCATGAGTCCAACCGACTACCTGACGCAGGACCAAATCATCTCTCTGGCACTGGTCGCAGCCCTGTTGCTGGCCTCGCGCATTCGCAAGATGCTGGATGTTAGCGGCCTACTCGCGGCGATGGTCGTCGGACTCGTGGTATCGCTTATGGGGCACTGGACATGGCTAGCAATCATGGTCGTCTTTCTAGTTCTCAGCTCAATTGCGACGAGATGGAGGTTCGAGGAGAAGCAAGCATTGTCGATTGAAGAGGGCAACGATGGTACCAGAGGTTGGAGGAATGTGTTGGCCAATGGCGCAGCCCCTTCGATAGTCGCCATACTGAGTTGGCTAGGAGATGGAGACTGGTATCTGCTGGGTATGGCCTGCTGTGCATCCGTAGCCCTCTCAGACACATTAGCATCAGAGATAGGAAGCCTCGACCCTAGGACCCGCAACATCATCAACTTGGAGGCTGTACCTCCAGGAACCAACGGAGGGATGTCTCCCACTGGCACCTTCGCTGCCTTGTTTGGCGCGCTGGTGATTGCAGCAATGACTGTCCTTATTATTCCGTTCTCCCATGATGGTTTCCACCACGATGCAACACTACTCTATGATGCTCAAGGTCAGGCTTTCGTAATCATCACAATCGTGGGATGGATTGGATGTCAAGTCGACTCAGTACTAGGTGCTCTGTTGGAGAACAAGGGATACATTGGAAAACACTCAGTCAACTTCTTCGCAACCCTATCTGGAGCGATGATGGCCTTCGTGGCTTGGAGCAGGATGTTCTAACAGGTGATAGTGAGGTTTGTACCGTACGAGTTCTGGAGACTATCATGAGAGTTAAACCGAGAGTACCTGCCGGAAGCGCTACCGCGGCCCTCGTTACATTGCTTCTTGCACTCTCCTTAAGCTCGGTGACTCTCGCTCAAGAGCCAATTGGGGCGGACGGTCCGGGAATAGAATGGGAATTACCAGAATCTCACATGCTCTACCTCAAGGGAACAGAAAACGAACCCTTCCTAGATCGCAATTGGTCAACCAACACCGGAGAGCCATTGGGTAAGGCTGAGTTCACGAGGACCAGCTCAGCCCTGAATCCCAACTTAATCGATATCCAGTCAGCGCCCCTGTCTAACTCGTTCAGGTTTGAGGGGAATTTGACGGTGAGATTGTTCGCTTCACTCGATTCAACTAATGATGGATGCAGGCTGACCAATGTGCTGCCCGGATCAGCAGGAGCCGAAACTAGATTCTTCGTGAGTCTATCCTTGGGTGACACATTAGTTCTCGACGAAGCAATGACCAATGCAATCGCAATGCAGGAATCATACCTTGAGGCTCATGAGTTCACCGTTATGGCAGACAATGTCAATGTCTCTTTGTCCGAAGGTGACCTGATCTCACTAAGTGTCGATGTGGGGCATGACTGTATTCAGCAAGGTGTCCTGTGGTGGGGCACCTATGATGCTACTTCCGGCATTATATTCCATGGAGATGTGATTGAACCGATGCTTGAATACAGTACCGATTCAAACAGGATGGTCAGAATTGAATTCACCCCTATATCGCCTTGGGGCTCCAGTGATTTTGATCGACAGATTATCCAGATAGTCGGCCCATTGGATTGGGATGAGATGGTACATGGGCATGGTAAAGAGGACCAGCGTCTCGAACACTTCGAGATTCCTCACGGAGCCAGGATTGGAGAGGCCAACAGAACCATCCTGACTTGGTCCTCAGAGAAGCCGATACCCCCTGGCCAATACATGATTGACTCATGCTTCACACTCACCGACCAAAATCCCGGAGAGCCGTGCGATGCAATTGCAGTTCTGAGGTTCGAGATTCTGCCGGGCGATGGGCCACTTCTTTCCTCCATGTGGGCGATTCTGATTATTCCTCTGGCCATAGTAGGATGGATTGCAGCATCCATCCGTGAAGCCACTCTGCCTATCCCAGCTTACGGAGTCCTAGTTTTACTGGCCATCGCTGCTATCGGCCCCGCTTTGCATCTACCAGACATCGATTCAGAGGCCCCCAGACAGCAGGGCGCAGCCCCCTCATTCACTCTGCTCTCTCACGATGGTGGACTCATCTCTTTCTCGGATTTGATTGAGGACAGCGATGCCCTAGTGGTCGGTCTGTTTCATCCCGGCTCACCAAACTCGATTAGACAGATGAACGAGTTCAGAGGCGCCGAGGCGATTAGTCAGGTTGACATCGCCTTTGTTCAGATTGCCACCGGAGAAGGAGTCCGAGCAATCGACCTCGACACCTACTCGGTCTTACTAAACGAATCATGGCCGCTGCTAATGGATGAGTCAGACGCATCAATTGGAAAGGCGTTCCCAAGTGGAGCTACCGACGCTGTCATCGTCATCGACTCTGCTGGATTTATCACCACTTGGAATCCAGGCACTATGTCTGCGATGGTGATTGAGGAAGCTGTAGAATCTGCTACCAGAGGCTCAGGTAACAATCCACTCACTATGCTCAAACTCGCGTTCGGAAGTGCCCTGCTTCCTCTGGTGATTCTGGCGATGCCTAGAGACAGGAAATTGGAATTGCCCGAAGAACCACTCTTCCCAGGGGCCGCTTCTCTGATGACGGCGGCTGCGGCCGCTACTGGTTTCGCTATCTGGGCCCTACCTGTCTCGCTATTGTCGGCACTTGGACTGGGTTCGGTTTGGATTTGGGTCGAGCTCTTACTGGCGACGATTCTAGTGTACCACGGCTCCTCTATGCTTCTGCGTGGTAGGATTGCCGAGATTGAGGTCATATCTGCTAGGGCCTATCTGATGCTCCCGGACGACTTCAGGAAATGGCGTGATGAATCCAGTTTCAAGGAGGATGCTTACTTAGGAATCTGGCTTGCTTGGCTGCTTTGGCTGAGGGCACCTACACTTGTCCCTCAAGGAGTCGGAGCACTCGTCCGCTCAGACATCATCGGCTTTTTCCTCTCAATCCTTGCTTTCCTCGGAATGTTACTAGTGGCCGGTTTGGTCGTTAATATGGCCAGATTTGTGGCTCTCGCCCCGGGCTCTCTGTCGAGGACATTCGGTTGGCTCAGTGTTGGCATCAGGCCAAGGGCATGGGGGCTTGCTGCTTCTGTCTTGGGAGCATGGGTTGTAATCCATCTCGTAGCAGGCCCCATCTTGGGTTCGATGTGATCAAGATACGGACAAGTCAGTCAATGCCGCATTCGTTCAGGACCGAGATTATCATAAGAGCAAGGCCCTAGGGCATTCCACTCCTACGGGGGTATAGTATAACCTGGTAGTACCGCGGGCTCCAGTTGCACGGGAATGACGACAAGTGGTTTTTCTGATGGCTTTGATGACCAACTGGAGCACCGACCTGTCGC
>NZWD01000024.1 GCA_002698225.1 Methanobacteriota archaeon
TGTAGGTGCTAGGAGAATCAAGGATTTGCCGAAGTGCGCTACATTCATCCGAGTCACGCAGACCACAAACGAGGTCTATCAGCGCTTCGATGTAGAGGACTGAGGGTAGCAAATAGAATAGTCCTCAGTGGAGCCTTCTACATCAATGAGGAATTAGCCTAAACATCGAATACGACTTGGGCCATCCATCCTGGACCCTCGAATGATGGGATATCTGAATCCACTCCCTCAATTACTTCTCCGGGCCCAACCTCGACCAATGCAACCTCGTGCATCGTCACTGCTTTGATTTCGAGTTCGCGCTGAACTAGATCGGCATCCACCCATGAAGCTACCACATCTATGCGGCCATCGAGAATCTCGATTACAGCCTCACATAGCCATTCTCCCTCCGCCTGGGCGCGGTAAAGAACCTCCTCGAGCCATCTGACAAGCACCCTGCCATAGTCCTCCGTCGCTGTATGAATCATCCAGGTCGATTCTGTTCTGGGTGAATCAGAATTGGCAGCCCCGGTTATCATCTGGATGTTCTGCATCCCCAAAGCAGCCTCCCTCATGGCGCCGGCGGCGTCATCGCTGAATGCACGCAGACCTATGTCGGCAGTAGTAGGAAGTATCCACCAGGACATGGCAACCTCGAATGGACGAGAGGGACTAGGGAGAAAAATCAGAGGGTCAATCGAATTCGCTGCACAACTCACCCTGACTTGGGAAACTGGTTGGATCTTTTGGATTAGAGTTCCACTTGTTCTCACACTTGTTGATGTAACCGTCACCATCAGAGTCGATATTGGCGTCAGCTGGATCGAACGGATCGAATCCGAAATAGTACTCCCAGCCTGCCCACATGCCATCATTGTCCTGATCTTGGTGATAGACCTCCGAACCATCTAGCCACTGGTCTCCGTCAGAGTCAGGATCAATGGGGTTTGTCCCATTCTGGAACTCCTCGAAGTTGGTGTAGTTCTCGAGATCGTCGTAGAAACTACTGCCACCCTCAGTGGTTGGGTCTATGTGGCATTCTGACTGTTGTGGGTCATTCCAACCGGGGCAGTAACGATTCATCAGATGGGTACGGTTCAGTCCATCGCCATCGAAGTCCTCCTGGCCATCATCTATACCATCGACATCAGAGTCATCCATCCTAGGATCCATCGGTCCTCGAGCCCCTACGGCTCCCAAAGTGTTGTTATCGACTAAACCCAGACTCAAGGAGAGTTCTGAGAAATGCACCTCCCAGCCATCGGGGAGTTTGTCGCCGTCGGTGTCGTCATCTACGGGGTTGGTGTTCCATCGATCAGGTGCCTCCAAGGAGTTCATCAGAGTGTCATTATCAATATCAAAGTATGAATCGGGTAGAGAGCCCCATGCTGGATCTAATGCCCAGCGACCACTAGCAGGGATTGTGAACCCTGACAGATTCATCTCATGCAGGAAGTACTTGGGATCCATCTCTCCATCTCCATCTCTGTCACCAGATGTGGAGAACCCTCCCAGATAACTGCTCCAGACCCAACCTCCTGGACCTAGGCCGCACTCGATCATCGATTCGCATCCGGGTGGTAGCCAATTAGTGACTGAAATCCACAGGCTGTGACTCTTGGTGTTGTGCTGCACAGAGAACACCTGCATCTCCCAGCCATCAGGCTGACCGTCCTCGTCAGTATCATTGTTGAGTGGGTTAGTCGCGCCTTGCCACGGTCGGGGAATGTTCAGAACCTCGCTACCATCAAACAGACCATCGTCGTCACTGTCCGCATCGTTGGCGTGAGTAATGTACTGGTCTAGTCCATCGACCACCTCCTCCCCATCCGCTAGGCCGTCGAGGTCAGTGTCGTGCGATGATGCGTTAGTGAAGTATGTTGAGCCGTTCCAGGAGAAGCCGTCAATCACCTCGGTGAAATCTTCTAGACCGTCACTATCTGTGTCACGGTCGGTTGCATTGGTGAAGTATTCGTAGTATTCAGCGGCATCCGAGAGTCCATCTCTATCTGTGTCGAATGCGCCAGGGTCACTTCTGACCTTGACATCCCTGACTCCTTGGTCAACTATCCTAATTGTCCATCCAATGACCTCTATGCCATCGATTAGTCCGTCTCCATCAGTATCTGCCACTAGCGGATCCGTTGAGCGGCCATCGACGAATCCATCCGAGTCGCGATCTCTGGCATTGTACTCATCCAGGTTGGTGAAGCGTTCGTCCTCCTCCACTACAATCGCTAGATCTTGCAACCGACTCACCACCTCATCACCAATCTCGACATTGATGGAGTAAATCCAACCTGCAGTATCAGTCTTGATTGGGATGTTGATATACTGGCTATTCTGGACTGTTCTGACCCAGAGAACTGTATTGTTGACTTGAACGAAGTCGCCGACCTCTACTGATATCGTATGGACTGTAGTGACTCCAACCAGCTCAGAATAGCGTACACCTCCATCACCGTCTGCGTCATAGCCATCGAAATCGGGGTCTTCGTCGGCGTTACTACCATCGTTGGGATGGATTCCGCTCATGTGCTCCCAGCCGTCGGGCATACCATCGTTATCCGTATCGGCAATCATTGGATTGGTGAAGTTCTCTGGGCCCCAAGTGTAAGCGACCTCATACTCCTCGACATTGTTCAGCCCGTCCTCGTCAATGTCGCCATAGGCATCCGTGGCGTTGGAGGGGTTGAGGAATTGAGACCCGTCGGAGTTGATGGCGTAGCAGTACTCGAAGCCGTCTGGCATTCCGTCGCCGTCAGTATCCCAGTCACCCGGTCCATTCAGCCTGCCATCGTTATCCATGTCTTGTTCAAACCAGGTTCTATCGCCGTGTCCGCTCATCAAGTCGGAGTAAGGGGCCTGAAGTGTGATGGTGCCGAAAACAGGGACACCGCAGTGCACTCCGAGTTCAACCAGTCCGAATGCAATTTCATAGCGGTCTGCTATCAAATCGCCATCACTGTCCTCCTCAAGGGGGTTAGTGTCATACCGCTCCTCGACATAGTTCCTCAGACTGTCAGGCTGAGGTTGCTCAAGGTCGAGAACAGCATCACAGGAGTGCCCGAACTGGCCGCCCAACTCATCCCACTCTGTGGAGCCGATATCGTTCTCTATCTCGGCCTTGACCTCAGGAGATAGCAGGTAACAGTCCCAGTTTCCGTCCAACGGGTCCAGTAAGGTGACATCTCCCGAAGGTGTCTCGACCACGAAAGTGTATTCCGACTCCCATCGGTCGTTGAGGCCATCGCCATCGGTGTCCCTCAGGTTGGGGTTGGAGCCAAGGAGCATCTCCTCGGTATTAGTTAGGCCGTCCCTGTCAGGGTCTCCGAAGGGTCCGTTGTCAGGATTAGGGAAGGTCTCATTTTGCTCACCTGTTTCTTCCTCATTGTCTGGCTCCTCGAATGGAATCTCGCTGTTGACAGGTTCTCCGTTGTCCAGAGGATCCAATCCATTCGCAATCTCCCAGCCATCATCCAGGCCATCATCGTCAGTATCGGCGGTCCTCCAATCAGTGCCGTAGAGCGTCTGCTCCATCCTGTCTGGTAAGCCGTCACCATCGAAGTCCTGGCCCTCTTGGTGAATCTCATCCGAGGAAGATTCAATGTCAGCAGATGCTTCTTCGAAACCACCTGAGTTAGTAGTGGAAAGTCCAGCGTCGATGATTGTGTAGAAGCCGGCGAGACAGAGTGTCACGGTGATTGCAAGAACTGCGTATTGGTTGTGGTTCAGAGACATCGGAGCGCACCCGGCCCCCTTGGGGCCGAACGATTGAGATTGGGTCCGGATATAATGTTTCACGGATGTTGGGCGTTAGACATCAATCCGCAATCGCTCTGGAAGAGCGTAATTCTAGGGTTGATTTGCCCGATTTGAAGGATAATTTTGCTCTGCCGTTCCTGCCGTAAGCTCGCTCCCAGCAGCCCAATAGTATGCCACTTGAGATAGCGGGATGGAACACCTCCGAGAAGGTCAACAAAATCCCTCCATGATCGTCTATCTTCTCAGCTCTTGAGAGTCCTCCGAGTCCATGCGAGGACAGGTGTCGCCGGGCAATAGAAATCCAGTCTGAGTCATCCCGAACTAGGATATGGTGACCTTCGGAAACGAATCCATCCCTTGCAGAGTCAGCAGTTGCGTCCCACCATGCTGAGCGTTTGTCGTCCAATCCGTCCCACTCGTAGTCCTCCGACCTAAGGAATCGATTGCCCTCAATGTAAGGGATGCAATACTCTTCGAAGCGTGTAATCAAGTCGAGATGAATCATCAACCTGCGCTCACCCATTATCGACCAGGTTCCTCCTCCATCCGAGCGATAATCGACCCAATAATCGAGATCTTCAAGGGTGCCGCGAAGCCCCGGAAGATGTGTCGTGCCTGAACTAATCCATGGCACGGACATGGGCTTTGGCCCGGGGACATCCGTATGTTGCTCAATCAGAGAGACAACAAGTCCGTCGCTTGCACCATCTGACCATGTAAAGCGGTGGCGTCTGCCGGTAGAGCATTCCCATGCAGCTGCGATTACTCCAGCGCAAATTGGACCTGATGCGGGACCCTCTGCCAGTATCCTGATGTCCTGCTCATCATCTAACAGTCTGAACCTCCCCAATCCTCTGGACTCCCAGTCAGAAATATACTCCGACCAAGACGAAGGGTTGCGGCCAGAGGGCCTAGTAATCTCTCCTAGTCCAATGAATCGTTCCTCATGCTCGAGAGCGGCATGAGCGAGTCTTCTCCCGAGGCTATTCTCAGTTCTCTTCTCCACGCTCTGCAACAATGATTCGAATCGATTCGCTCCGACACGCCATGCAAGTTCACTGTCGCGTAGAGTGTCTATGCACATGCCATCGTCCAAGAACTGCCATCTGGATTTTGGATTACTCGATACTCGAATTGGAAGAAGTCTTCTGAGCGATTCAAAGAGCCCCATGGGTCAATCACCCAGAAACTGCTCGATTCTATCAAATGCCTCGGCCAGCGTCTCTATTGGGGGTAGACAGACCATCCTGAAGTGGCCGGCCCCGTAATCTAGAGAGAATCCGGAGCCGTGGACCACAAGCACATGATGCTGGTGAAGTAGATCTAGCACCCACTGCTTATCGAGATTCATACTCTCGTCAGTAATTCGAACGAAAAGGTAGAACGCTCCACCTGGGGCTTCGCACTCTAGGCCATCAATCTCCCCTATGCGCCTCATGCAGTAGTCCAACCTCTCTTTAACACGGGAACGATGTCCGTCGAGCCAATCATGCCCATCACTCAGACCTGCCAGATAGCCATGCTGCGCAGGGGTGGATGCACAGAGTCGGCTACGCAGCAGGCGCTCGACACCGTCTCTGACTAAGGAGAGTCTTTCCTCAGGATCGTACCAAGCCATGTAGCCGATTCGCCAACCAGGGGCGAAATAGACCTTTGAGACTCCATTTAGGACGATTACGGGTGTACTGCTGGAGCGGGATGCTGCTGAGCACATACTGCCAGTGAAATCGAGTCCATCGTATATCTCGTCGGCAATAATTGTGCATTGTGGATAATCATGAGCTATATTGAGAAGTGTATCGATCTCATCAGCTGTTGCCACATTGCCCGTCGGGTTGTTGGGGTTGATTAGAACGAGTAGTCGAACATCCTCATCCATCTTAGAACGGATGTCTTCGAAGTCGATTCGCCAGCAATCATTTGGATCCAGTCGATACTCGACAGTAGTCGCCCCGTACATCTGTGGGTAGGCCATGTATGGAGGATAATGCGGCCCGGGGGCCAGCACCTTCGTGCCATCTTCTAGGAAAGCAGCGAAGATTATCTGCAGAGCCTCAGTCACACCATGAGTAACATAGACATCGTCCTCTGAGCATGGCCAGCCCTTGGCAGTCTCGGTTTCGGCGATTGCTTGTCGGAGTGCAGGTAAACCATAGGAGGGGCCGTAGCCATTGTCTTGTGAATCCAGAGCTCGCTTATATGCAGCAATCATGTGTTTGGGCGTTGGTAGGCCCTCGTAGGCGAGGGGGTCTCCAATATTGAGTCGGATAATCTCATGCCCCTGCTTCTCCAATTCGACAGCAGGCACAACGACATCTCTGATTGCATAATTAATGGCAGCGGCGCGCTTTGAAACATCAACCCGTTCGACCATGAGTTCACAACCCGAGCAACTCACGAGCTGCATCTAGTGCCGCTGGAATCCCATCCGGATTGGAGCCTCCTCCTTGGGCCAAAGTTGTGCTCCCTCCACCGCCGCCATCAATATGCCCGGATATCGCCCTTAGAATCTCAGTGGCATCGTGTTTCTCTGCAGCGCTGGTGCCTTCGGTGCTGGCAACGATGATTTTACCGCCGCCGTCTCTCGTACCTAGGACAGCAAGAGTTGGCTTCTGAGGGTCTCGGGTCAGTTGAGTAAGCATAGTCATCAGAGCCTTGATGTCGCCTCCGACCTCCATGACTGCATATCTTATTCCTTCCTTATCAACCGCTCCGTCTCCGCCACCGCTGGTGCGCAGTCTTACGATTTCCGCCTCAAGGGCTTCAATCTTCTTTTGCTGAGACTTCCACTCATCGAAGAAGCGGGAGACGGCCCCTGGGAGGTCTTCTGGAGATACTCCGAGAACCTCACTGGATTCGCTCAGAAGGCGCTCTTGCGCCCGGGCGTGCTCGCGTGCGGTCTCTCCTGCCACGATTTGCAGACGCTCGACCCCGTCTTGGACTTGACTGGCCCTGATGATGCGAAGTTCCCCAACTTGACCGGTATCGTCGTGGTGCGTTCCTCCGCATGCCTGAACATCATGATCACCTATTCTGATGACTCTGATCTCACTGTGCTTGGGCGGGCCGCCCTGGTACAACTCGAAACCGAAGCGAGCATCCGCTTCAGCCCTGTCTAGCACGAGTTTCTCGACAATCGAGTTTGATGTGATGATTTCATTGGCCTGATCCTCGATGCTGTCGATCTCATCTCGAGTGAGGCGCTTGTAGTGGGTCAAATCTATGCGGGCATAGCGCTCGCCTTTGTTGGATCCAGCCTGCCAGACATGTGGACCGAGTAAGGCCCTAGCACTGCCTCCAACGATATGGACTGCAGTATGATGATCCATGAGCTGTCGGCGCCTCTCCCAATCGACCACACCTGAGATAGAGCCCTCCTGTACCGGCCCATCGGTAAGGTGGTAAACGACTCCATTCTCAATCCTAGTATCGGCGACCGTAGCCTCTCCTAGAGTACCCTGGTCGCCCAACTGTCCGCCTCCCTCAGGATAGAACAAAGTACGATCCATCACCACAGAATGAGTAGGAGAGATGCTGACCTCGGAGGATAGGTTGAGTCCTTCCAACTGGGCCTTGGTGAGCTTGCTGCATCCAAGAACTGAAGCATCGAATGAAGTGAGTTTAGTGTCTTGGTAGTAATCGAGTGCGGTTGCAGAGAATCCTTCAGAGTCAAACAAATCACTGCTAGCCCTAACTGTGGCAGCGGCCTTGGTTCGCTCGGCGTTCCGAGCGGCCATGTCGGCAGCAAATCCGACGCGTACATCCAGTTTAGTCCAACCAGCCTCGTTGGCGATGGAAGCTACCATGTCGGGATTCAACCCTCTCTCTTCGGCGAGTCGGAAGAGGATCTCATCGGGCGCTTCGGTGACATCTTGCGGCAGGCCTCTCAGAGCGGTCCTCACGGCAGCCTCACCCTTTCGTAACATCTCATGGTAGCGCTGTTCTTCCAGAGAGAGGATGGCTAGAGTACCTTCTCGAGACTGCACGAATCCCGAATAGTCCAGATGGGTGTCAATGTGATGAGCAGCGAGTTCGGCTAGTGATACATCCAAATCCAAGTCGTCCTTCATCCTACACACTCTGCGTGAGAGCATCCGAACGAGATATCCAGCCTTGGTATTGCTGGGGACCAGTCCATCACCCAGCATGTTGCATATCGCATGCATGTGGTCAGGTATGGCATAGATGCCAGAAAGAGGTTCAGTGAGTCGCTTCAGCTCCCCTACCGGGACATCCAATCCCGATTCAACTAGCCGTTCTGAAAGAATCGAGTACAAAGAATCCACATCGGTCCCAACATCGATATTGAGTATTCCTGCGAGTCTCGATAACTCTCCCAGTAGTACATCTGTCTCTACAGAAAGATCCAACTCGGAAACCATCTTCTCAAACCCTGCCAGTGACTTCAGCCAGTCCACTGACTCGGGGTAGATGGCCTCGTAAATTGTAGGAGTTCCCGCTGCAGCCCAGCAGAACCTCTCTAGGCCGTATCCTGTATCGATGATTTGCAATTCCATTTCCCTGTATCGCAGGCCCTTGATTTCGACATCCCCTTCCTCATGTTCCTCGAGGTTCATGAAAACGAGAGTTGCCAGTTCCAAACCGCCTACGATGACTTCCAAGGCAGGCCCAGCGTTACCTCCTCCTGACCATGGACTCTCGAGGTAGGTAATCTCTGCAGGATTGATACCAAGATGTTTGCTTAGCATCTCGTCGCAGTAGCGGACGCATTGGTCAATCCAATAGACCATATCGCCATCATTGGGCCGGTTGAAAGCGTGATGTGCCATCATCTCGAAGGTAGAGAGATGCCTTCCTGAACGCCCTACTGCGGCTACATCAGTCAACCTGATACAAGGCTGTGAAATTCCTAGAGGGTTTGCAGGTGGAGGTACCATGCCACTAGTGACATGTGGCTGGAAATCGGCTATCGAGGCTATTGTCAGATGAATATCATCGCGCCATCTGGCTATCACTGGATATGGCGCCATACGCTCGTGATTGCGCTGCTCGAAGAAACTCAGGAACATCTCACGCATGGCATCCTTGAGCTCCTTACCTCGCATCGGGAAGCCTTCGATAATCGGCTTGCCGATGAATGTGTATGGGTCTTCAACGGAGTCTCCACAGGTATCTCTCTCGGAATCTCTGGACCAGAAGAACTGGCCAGTCACCCTGCATGTACGGCGTGTGAATCCGGCTTCCTCCCAATACGGGATATGAATCTCGCCGAACGCCACGCCAGCACCTCTCGGCTCACCGATTCGATGCCTCGCCTTGAAAGCGATTGTCGAAATGACACTCTCCAGCGCATCTGCTCGCCCCTGTGTTCTGCGGCGCGTTGAAATCAAGGATGCCTCAGGGTTTGCGTATGAGTGCCTCGTGGCGAGAGCATCTGAGTGTCGAAGGCGACGGTAGGATGCGTATCTCAAAGCACGGAGGGATGCTGACTGATGCCTTGTTGATTGCTGATAATGAGCACATGACAGAGCACACCGATGACAGGAGTCCTGAGCAATTGTGCAATACTGCAGGAATGCCTGGAATAGTGGGCGAGGCTTGGGCAATGGCAGACTGGCACTTCGGCTATGGCTTCCCGATCGGAGGTGTTGTCGCAACTGATGTAGAAGCGGGTGAGCTCGGAGGGGCGATCTCCCCCGGCGGAGTTGGATTTGACATCAACTGTGGTGTGCGACTGTGTGCTATGGATGTCCAAGTTAGAGACATCGATTCAAAGGCCCTTGCAGGTATGCTGGCCAGAGAGATTCCGGCGGGCGCTTCAAGCAAGGGAGGGGTTGGATTGGATGAGACAAGGATGGATTCCATCCTTGGTAATGGCGCCGGTGCGGCGATAGAGATGGGCTGGGGCGAATTCAGAGATCTAGAGGTCATCGAATCCAATGGTAGCCTTGAGAGTGAAGAGCGGAGTGTTAGTGAAAGAGCTGTGAAACGAGGCATGAAGGCCCTAGGGACACTTGGGTCTGGCAATCATTTCCTTGAGTTACAAGTCGTAGACCGAGTCGTGGATGAGAGGGCTGCGGCGGCATATGGATTACGTGAGGGTCAGATTACTGCAATGATTCACACCGGCTCTCGTGGCCTGGGCCATCAAGTCTGTAGTGAGCATGTCGCAGCGATTGAGTCGAAGTATCAACGGAATGGTGATGATTGGGTTTCTCCGGAATGGGGATACCGCCTTCGAGACAGGCAGTTGGCAGCTGCACCGATTTTTAGTCGCGAGGGGGAGGCGTACCTCGACGCTATGCGGGCAGCAGGAAACTACGCGTTCGCTAATCGCTCTGCCTTAACCCAGAGACTGAGAGGAGTTCTACGAGAACACCTGGGGCGTGATGGAGAGCTTGATGTCGTCTACGATGTTAGTCACAATATCGCGAAGGTCGAGGATCATGTAGTTCACGGGAAGACATGCAAGTGCTGCGTCCATCGAAAGGGCGCTACTAGGGCTCTGGGAGGCGATCATACAGAACTTGCAGCAAGATTCTCATCTGTTGGCCAACCAGTTCTTGTTCCCGGTGATATGGGGACTGCTTCGTGGGTTCTCGCCGGGCCCTCAAAGGGGGGTAACGATGCTTTCTCCTCATCCTGCCACGGAGCCGGTAGGCAACTCTCAAGAACGGCTGCTAGGAAGAGTGTTGATGCCAGAGCCTTGATCGAAAGACTCGAACAGCAGGGAGTCCATGTCAGGGCCAAGACTCCAAATGTCCTTTCGGAAGAGGCTCCCGAGGCGTACAAGGATGTTGATGATGTGGTCCGACTCACTGAGCAAGCGGGACTGGCTAGGCCTGTTGCTAGATTGCGTCCGCTGGCAGTAATCAAGGGCTAACTCTTCGAAGTTAGTATCAACTCAATTTGATCATTGTCGTTCATAATATAAGTCTCGAATTTATCACTAGACTCGCCGTTAACATTCACATTGATGTCATACTCTTCCCAGTCAGAAATTCCACTTCTATCTATGTCAAAGGATTTGTCAGAAGTTAGAGAGGGGCCTCCCTCTCTACCCCAAATCTCAAAGAAAGCGCCAAGTGGGACATTGTACTTCTTTGGAGTCTCAATGTGCAATTTAGTGTAGCCTGAACTAGTGGAATCATGAACATGAATCCATCGCATTCCTTCCTTACAACCAAACTGGTCTATTCCTGTACTTTCTGAAATTGAGAGCTGTTGACCGTCCACGATGACTTTCAGATTAGGGTGGTAATGTTCCGAGATTCCGACATCACTGTGCTCTAGGCCACCTAAACACCCATCCGATACTTCCCAGTCGGGTTCGGGCTCAAGTGCTCCTGGTTGGAACAATGCAACTATGACGAAA
>NZWD01000025.1 GCA_002698225.1 Methanobacteriota archaeon
GATGTCAGACTTTCCTTCGACCCCGTGACGATCGACCCAGTGTACATACGGTTTCTCGTATCTTGTTACTGTGACTCCGTCGAGGCTGCCATCTGAGCCGACTGGGTTGTATGGATACCAGTCTTCGGGAACCTCTCTACCAGAGACATCCTCGATTACTCTGCGTATCTCCTCCCTCTGTTCAATTGCAGAGTGGGCCTTGTCTGCGAAAGCACCACTCTCGTAGGTCTCGTGGTTCATCACTACCTCGGGTTTGACACCTATTTCCTTGAGTGCGGCAAGGAAGGGAGCTAGGAAATGCTCGGCATAGCTCCCACCATCGGTTTTTGGCTTTCCCTCAGGCCCAGGAGCGGGAATGTAGGCAAGAGGGTGGCCGATGTACTGCTCGTATTCGTTTGAGAGGAAGTCGTAAACCCTGCGAAGCGGATCCATCGAATCGACGATGAAGATGTACCGAGACTCCATCCCAGCATCTAGGCAGGCGCGATGGATCATTTCAGCCGTGAGAATCTCACGTAGGTGGCCGACATGGAATTCTCCCGAGGGAGTGATACCTGAGGCGATAACCTGAGATACATCTCGCTTTGAGAGTGTTTGCGCGGTGTGGTCCGCCCAGTGCATTCGACTCCCTCAGACTGTTACTACTCTGACTAGTCCACGGAGAGGGACGCCCTCGATTTCGTTGTTGTTCGACTTGTTCGCGAGCACCAAGCAGAGTTTGACGTCAGCTCCAGCTGACCTGAGGTTTCTGATAGTTTTACGCATCGTCGTTCCCGAGGAAATGACATCATCAACAACTACGACGCTCTTGCCCGATACACCAGCGAATACTTCGGAGAGGTGACCTCCCTCTTCCTCACTAATGCTTCTGCTGATCGCCAAATCGAGATCCATCTGTCCTGCTATTGCCTGTGCGAAGGCAATTCCATTGAGGCTGATTCCAACAATCGCATCGACCTCATCGCCAATCTCCTCATCGATAATATCGACGAAAATGTAGGAGGCCGCCTCAATCCTACCGGCCTTTACTGCAATTGAGCGCCATCCGACTCTGATGTCAGAAGGTCTCTCATCGGCAGCAGCGCCGCTAGAAGATAACCAATCTATTGTGGTCTGAGACAGCGACAACTCGTCTGCAATCTGCTGAGTGTTCAGGCCTTTCTTGCGATAGTCCTCGACCTTGCCTCGCAACTCCTCTATACTCAGTGGCATCAAACCGTCCCACTGACGGGCATCTATGAACCCACCGGGGGTAAAATATGGGAAATCCTGCTTTGCGTTAGAACCGGCCCGTACTGCCGAATCCACCTTCTCCTCTCTCGGTCTCTCCGAGTTCCTCGAACGATACCTCTGTGAAAGCTACATCAGGGATGGGGGAAATCAGCAACTGGGCTATCCGCTCACCCGCCTTCACAGTGTACGATTCACCCTCTCCGATCCAAGTCATCAGAACAAACAACTCGCCTCTATAGTCTGCATCAATTGTTCCTATGCTGTGAGGAAGTATCAGACCCTTGGAACCCAATGACGAACGTGCCCTGACCTGCCCCTCGTACCCTACAGGAATTGCCACATGCAGACCAGTCCGTAGTTTCACACTCTTCCTGAATGGGACTTCGGTGTCTTCGAGTGCATACAGGTCCCATCCAGCAGCGTGCCTGCTCCCCATCGTCGGCATCCGTGCATCAGAGTGGGTGCGAGCAACCTTGACTTGAAGCCCCGAGCCCATAGCCCCGCTGTGAGGTTCGGTTCTTTGAGCGTTCGCAAGACCCATCTAGTCCCGGTGGGGTGAAAAGGGAGTCACGGTTCGCCAAGCCGATGACTGACTACGAGTACGATGACCTACTCGATCGCGCTCGTGAGCGCATACCTAAGGACATCAGCGAGAGGTCTCGCTGGACCATGCCCAAGCCAGATGTGCTGATTGAGGGCAGCCAGACCATCCTCCGCAATTTTTCAGACATCGTCAACGCCATGGATAGGGACGCCAATCATGTCTACCAATTCCTGCTAAACGAACTGGGAACATCCGGAACCCGGGAACAGGTCCGTGTCATGTTCAAGGGAAGAGTCCCCCCTATGCGAATAAAGGAGAAACTCGTTGCCTATGTCAAGGCATTCATTCTGTGCGACCAGTGCCGCGCCCCTGATACCAGATTCATCAAGGAAGGCAGAACAAGCCAATTGAAGTGCCAGGCTTGTGGAGCTACAAGGCCAGTCAGACTCTGAGCCTTCGGACCCCTCTGTTCCAATATCGAATGTCTGAGGAATCGTTATACCATATTCTGCCTAAGCAGTTCCATGCCAATAGCAAGATATTGGGCCGTAAAGACCGGCGGAAATGAAGTAACAGAAGATATGGTGAATGTCTGGAAGGAGAACTTTCTAGACTATGCAATGCAGAATGGATGTCTGAGAGGGGCATTGGTTGCGGATGATGAGAGAATCATCGCAGTCTCGATGTGGCCCGATATGGAGACTATGGAAGCAGTCGTTGAGGGCGATCACTACTCCGTCATTGGAGATGCAGTCAGTGCATCATGGGGAGCCGGTGGAATCCACATCCCGGATGACATCGAATTTGTCTGCAATGGTGATGTTCTCGCAATGATGGTTCCTGGTGGAATGTAGTCACGAGAAGTCCAGTAGAATCTTGCCACGATTCTTACGGTCATGCATGTGCTTCTGAGCCTCAGCGACCTTCTCGAAGCGCCACACTGAGTCAATAATAGGGTCAATTTGACCTTTTAGGAGCATGCCCGAGAGAGCTTCGAGGTGCCCCTTGAACACAGACTCATCATCCAACAGCCCCATGTGGACCCCGTACACGGCCTTGTTCGAGCGCATCATCTTCAGTGGATCGAATCTAGGAGTTGATGCCCACATCCTCAGGGCCGTTACCATCGAGCGCTTATCGCCCTTGACTGCAGCAGAGGCCCCGAAGGAGTACAGCCTACCTCCGCGCCGAAGTGCTTTGTACGAACGCATCAGATGCTTGCCACCAACTGGGTCGATGGCGTGATGCACTCCTTTACCATCAGTTAGAGACTTGCAGATTGAGACAAAGTCCTCGGATTTACTGTCAACGAAGTGCATTCCTAGAGACTCAACGAATTCTCTTTTCGGAGCTGAGGCGGTGCCTATGATTTTTGATACCCCATACGCCTCACAGATCTGTGCTACTGCGGTCCCAACTCCTCCTGCAGCGTGATGGATAAGCACAGTTTCTCCTTCTGATAGATTGCCCAAATGAACAAGCATATGGTAAGCGGTCCCGTAGGTTACAGGTAGGGCGGCTGCTTGGTCATAGGAAATCGAATCAGGTAGTGGGACAACCCGAGTAGCATCTATGCAGACCATCTCCGAATAGCCACCAAACCCAGTCATTGCCAGTACACGCTGACCCAAACTGATTCCTTCGACACTCTCGCCCAGTGAGATTACCTCTCCTGCCGCTTCATATCCGGGAGTGAATGGATAATCAGGGTTTGAGCCATACAGTCCCTGCCGCATCATCAGGTCTGCGAAGTTGATTCCAGCACGGTGTATTCTCACGCACACCTGCCCCTTAGGAGGAACTGGGTCTTCTTCCTCCACAATTCGTATTGAATCGACTCCACCGACCTTAGGATAGACTACCTTTCTCACTCAATCACCCATCGCGAACTCTTCTGCTACCGCTCCACCTCTAAGGTGCTCGAGAATCCTATCCAGCCCTTCATCATCATCCGGCAGAGTATACCAAGTGGCTTCGGGATAGATGACACAAGAGGGGCCGTTCTCGCAGTTATCTAGGCAGCCAGCCTTGTTGATCCGTACATCGTTGAGTCCAGCAGCACGTGCAGTACGCTTGAGCCTAGTCAGCAACTCTAGAGAATTCTTGGAGCTACAACATCCTCTTGGATTGTCAGCAGACCTCTCGTTTGTGCACACGAATACATGCTTCCTGAACTGATGTGACATCCATCCACCTAGATCCTGTCGAACTTTGCGGCTAGGACGAAGTCGGATTCAGTCAGGCCGTCTATCTTGTGTGTCCAGATCATCGCTTTCGCCCTGCCCCAACCAACCTCGAAGTCGGCATGATGCCCCTGCTCTTCGCAGATAGCGCCCGCAGAATTCGTGAACTCGAGAGCCGACACGAAATCTGGGAAAGACCACTCTCTTTCCAGATGATGCCCTTCAATAATTATCCACCCATCAGCAAGTTGGGCTATTAGGGCAGACTGTTCCTCCTCATCTAGAGGAGGAACACCCCCCTCGCACGGCTCACATCGCTTCGCGGCCAAATCAGACAATTACTCAACCCCAGAGGTGACTATCGTCACTACCGTCGGCACTCCGCTCCGCTTCTTCTTGCATACTGGAGCGACGTCGAAAATCCTCCTTCTCAAAGGTCAGGAGTTCCCTATCCTCGATGTATGGTCGGCGTAGGTGAGTCACCAATCTGACTTCGACTATTACATCCCTTGCAATTGACCTGAAACTGCCGCTCTCGTCAAGAATCTCGACAGCATTGCGGGAGGTTCCAAGCAGCATACCTCTAACCCATGGATTAGTATCCTCGGGAAGCGCTCTGGCGTCTAGCAGTATTTCGATTAGATCATCCTTGCGCAGACCCGACCTTCGCTCAAGCAATGGGCCGTGAAATACATCTTCCAAATCGGAAAGGTCGGGTGAACCATACTCTTCGTGAATTCGTCTTGCCCATCCCGGGAGATTATCGATTCTCTTGCCCTTGCGTGTTCCTGCCATGCTGCTGCGTCGAAGTCGTGATAGAAAAGGAGTCGGATTGCTTCGTAATACTCTACATAGCCGACTGTGGGCTTGAAAGGGGATGGTAGAGGCCGCAAACCGGAGGCGAGCGTATGGCACGGGCAGACTGGAGAAGAATACCAACTGTGCTATATCCTCAAGAGATTCTCGACAAGGCATTCAGAAAAGCCAGCCGTCAGTCTGACTTCGTTGAGGACCCTGACAAGTATCACAGGGTACGCAAGCAGATGGATAGGATGGTTCAGTCTGCCGCTGATGTAATCGATTCAACACTACTGAAGTGGGTTGATAGATGGCCTAGTCTGAACGCACTATCCCAGTTTGATCAAGCCCTGATAGATGCGGCTGTTGGTAATGATAAGTATCGCAAGAGTTTGGGTACAATCCAGTGGGCCGCAGAACAGGTCCGCAAGATTGCAGGAGAGACGCAGAGAAAGATTCTGAGACTCAGGAACATAGAGGGTTTCCATCAGGCACGCCGCCACGCATACGGCCGATTCTCATCCATTCTCGATCAAGTCTCGCCGCAGATATTGTGGCTGGGAGAGGCCCGCGATATCCTCCGGCTTCTCCCTTCATTGGACCCCAGTGAGCCCTGTATTGTAGTTGCAGGAGCTCCGAATGTGGGAAAGTCGGCGCTGATTTCCGCTCTTTCTAGCGGCGAGCCGGAGGTGGCGTCTTATCCATTCACTACTAAGCAACTACACCTCGGACACTTCGAGCATCGGCGCAGGGCATACCAGATGGTTGACACTCCCGGCCTTCTGGACAGGCCGATGCCCGAACGCAATCGCATAGAGTTACAGGCCATCGCAGCACTGGAGCACATTGGTGATGTTCTGTTGTTCCTTGTGGACTCGACTGAGGGCACCACTACTCCATTGGATCAGCAGGAGCGCCTGCTAGGAGAAGTAAGCCAGTTGATGTCCGAACGCCCAATGATTGTCGTACACAGCAAGTCGGACATCATTGAGAATCTACCCGAGGGCGCCGAGACACCAATCAGCGCTGAAACAGGCCAGGGCTTGGAGGAACTCAGATCCAGACTAATCGAAGTGATTGGAGCCGACGATGTCGGCGACCCTCTCAGTCTACCTGAGAACTGGCACCGCAATGAATAATCAATCGATTTTCCAGTGGTGCCCACAGATAGTACAGTACAGACTGTACCCACCGAACGAAGGAGGCAGCCCAGAGACTTCTATCGCAGAACCGCAGTTCTCGCAACTCTTCTCCATGTTATCGGCACCCCTCACTGGTTCTTCAACAAGACTGAATCGACTCATGTCTCCTTGAATCTCTTCCAAGCCCTCATTATACTCCGGTGCGCAAACATCTCGCCAGAGCCGGCTAGGAGTAGAATAGCTACTATCGAAAGCAGAATCTCCACTATCGGATTGAGTGCAATCTCAGGAGTGATGGTGACCAATTGCTCACCACCGACCCCTGAGGTGTCAGTACTCGCAGTAGCGAATCTATAATCTCCGGGTTTGAGATTAAATGTCAGTGAGCCACCATCCTCCTCTGCACCTCCTGCTATGAAATCGAAATCCTCTGCCGTACATGCCGTGAGGCCGCTGGAGTCTGGCTCGCAGCCATCAGGAGGCGGACTCTCAATCACTCCAATCCAACTGGTCGAGAACTGCTCCCATTCGATGGTGACCTCGATGTCCAGCAGAATGAACGCAGTAGGGGAACTCATGTCATCTCCACTCAGCCCCACGGGACACCCTGCACTGTCATCGGTACAAGGGACCAGAGGGATATCGGTACGACTTGTCTCCAGTACCGGAGAATACAGACTCACTAAGACTAAGATAGCGCAGATTACTCCCATTAAAGCTGGAAGGATAGACAGAATTCTAATCATCATTGCAATCACTCCTGCTCCGACTCACGGTTCAACCTGACGCCCCTATGCCTTGGAGGAAAACCAGCAGGATTGCAATGGCAGGGAATAGATACAGCATCACGGTCAACCGCTTCCGTGAGGACTCGCGCTTGCGCTGCTTCTCGGCGCATTCAGGATTAGAGCACACGGCCGGGTCCTCATCGAGGGGAATAGGTGCCCAGCATACCGAGCAGTGTCTGTGGTCAGAGGTGGAGAAACTTCGCTTGGCTCGATCTTTTCTCTGAGCCTCACGACCTCGCTTGGCAGCCTCACGAGCCTCACCGGCGGTTCTCTGAGCATCCCTCATTATCCGATCGCGCTGACTCATCCTACCACCGTTCCTCCGAATTTCTCACCTTCAATTGCAGCCCTGATAGTGTCAACGCTTCTACCATCAAGAATGCACAGACGCATTCCAGATACGGCAGCCACATCCGCACCTATGGGGTCAACCACTTGCGAAGGGCCTGCCTTGGAGTGCTCTGCGGGGCCGACAATATCCTGTAGTTGGGAATGAGTCAGGCTATCGAAGGAGCGAGCGTTAGGATTTACTCGGGGATCCGAGTCATACACTTTGGCGACATTGGTAGCGATGATACAGCGATCAGCATCTGATGCAACAGCCAGTCTGATGGCCACAGCATCAGTGGTGTGGCCGGGCCGAGTCCCTCCCATCACAACTACTGGCCTTTCTTCGAGAAGAGAAACAGCCTCGTTCACACTGAGGGGGATACTGCCCGAGACTGGGATGCCTGCATCAGCCAGACTTTCTCGCACAATCGTGGCGTTAAGCCTAGTGGCAGCAATTCCAATTCTGTCCAAGCGGTCCTCGGAGTCGATAATAGGCCTTGCAAGTTCAATACCCTCACGAGCAGCTATGCCTCCACCGACCACGATGCCCAGTTTGTCATCCATAGCTACTCGGTCTCTCACGACCTCAGTCAGACTCTCTAGCCAAGCATGCCGCTGCTCGACTTCGGGTCTAAGTAAGCTGCCTCCAAGGGCGGCTACGACCTTCGCCATCGAGGGCTGCGCATACATGCACCCTTTCAATGCCTGCGGCTCGGGCGCGGTGAAGGGTTGAAATGCCGCCCCTCAGGCCTCTGACAGAGGCATAGCATGTCTGAAGACCTAGAGCAGCAGCAGCGCAGGCTCCGTCTGAAGAAAGCACTCGAGGAACTATCATCCATGCGAGGTATGGGCACAGAGTTGGTGTCAGTCATCATCCCTCCTGACAGGATGATTCACGATGTCAGGCAACACCTGTCCCAGGAGGCCGGGCAAGCTGCAAATATCAAGTCAAAATCGACCAGAAAGCATGTGGCCGATGCGATAGAGTCGGCAATAGCCTCGATTAACCGCTACAAGACCCCAGGAGAGCGTGGTTTAGCCATCTTCGTAGGGCATGTCATCGTAGGTAACAACAAGACTAGGCTGATTACCTCAGTAATCGACGACCCGCCTGAGCCATTCCCTTCATTCAGGTACCGTTGCGACTCGACCTTCGAGGTAAGCCAGTTAGAGGAGATGCTGATCGACAGGACGGCATACGGACTATTCGTCATCGACCGTTCTGAGTCCGCTTACGGCATAGCCTCGGGAAAGCGACACCACTGCCAAGAGCACATCACCTCACAGGTTCCATCCAAGCACGGCAGAGGAGGCCAGTCGGCCCAGCGTTTCGAACGCCTCATTGAGGAGGCCGCCCACAATTTCTTCCAGAAGTCTGCCGAGAGGGCATGTAACTACTGGCTGCCTCAGATTGAGAATCTGAAGGGCATAATCGTCGGAGGTCCCGGAGCGACCAAGGATTTCGTCGTCAAGAAGGACTACTTCCACCACGAGATCAAGAAACTCATCAGGGAGCCTCTGTTCGATGTGGGCTACTCCAACGAGAGCGGCCTGCGCGAATTGATTCAGCGGGCCGGCGGTCTGATGGATCAGATCGAACTCGACGCAGAGAGGAGTTTAGTGGATCATTTCCTGCGTGAGGTCATGCAGAATCACCCCAAGGCCACCTATGGTGAGGTCATGGTCAGATCCGCTCTTGACCAAGGTGCAGTCCACACGCTGCTCCTTTCTGAGGGCCTCAGACAACGTAGGGTGGGCTGGAACTGTAAGGAGTGCAGCCACGAGTGGGAAGCTACGCAGAGAAGTCTATCTGATGTACCAAACTGCCCATCTTGCGATTCGGAGAAAATTATTGAGGATCCAGATAGATCGATGGATTTAGTGGATGAGTTGAGCCTGCTCGCTGGTCGCATATCTGCCAAGGTCAGCCTCATATCGATGGACACTGAGGAGGGTGCCACCCTCAACGACTCATTCGGTGGAATCGCCGCCATTCTGAGGTATGCATGGAGCTGATTGGATGAGAATTCTCGAGCAGGCCGTCAAGGACAAGGTGACTCAGGCAGTTTCTGATGTGGGCGCTGAAGGAGATGATTGGGGCTACTTGTTGGGCCCGGCTACCGTAGAGGAGCACGGAGACCTAGCTCTCCCATGCCATAGTCTCGCACCTATCCTCAAACGCTCTCCTGTGGACATAGCCGAGTCAATATCTTCTACGCTAGCCCCGTCTCTAGTGGGGATAGCCGAAGTATCAGCGGTTAGCGGATTCGTCAATATCCGGGCTGATTCGGAATGGATCGCTACAAGGCTCAGAGAATTGCTTTCCGATGATAGGCTGGGCATCGAGGTCGAAGAATCGAGGGTCGCTGCTGTTGACTACTCTGCACCGAATGTGGCCAAGGAAATGCATGTCGGCCATCTCAGGTCTACTGTCATCGGCGATGCGATTGTGCGGATGCTGATGTACAAGGGTCACACCGTGCATCGAGAGAATCATGTGGGTGACTGGGGGACGCCTTTCGGGATGCTCATTGAGCACCTACTGGACCTCGGAGAGCACAATGCGGCTGACGAGCTTGGAATGGGAGACCTAGACGGCTTCTACAAGCAGGCTAGAGCGAAATTCAACTCGGACGAGCAATTCGTCGAGCGTTCTCGCAACCGGGTGGTCATGTTACAGGGTGGTGATGGGGAAACTCTCAGGCTCTGGCGCGTTCTTGTTGACGAGTCGATGCGATATTTCAACGAAGTCTATGGTATGCTTGGAGTATTGCTTACCAATGATGATATCATGGGCGAATCCAACTATCATCATCTGCTGCCTGAGGTCGTCAACAGGCTCGCAGACCTTGGTATGCTGGAGGACAGTGAGGGCGCCAAGGTAGTGTACTCTGGTGACTGGGTGAATCGAGAGGGCGAGCCGATGCCACTAATCATTCAGAAGGCAGATGGGGGCTACAATTACGCTACCACTGACCTTGCATGTATCATAGACAGAGTTGAGAGGCTAGGCTGCAACGACCTTCTGTATGTCGTCGGGACTCCTCAGGCCCAGCACTTCAAGATGGTTTTCGAGGTCGCCAGCCAGGCCGGATTCATGGATGAATCTCACAATACTGCACACATCAAATTCGGTTCGGTTATGGACTCCGATGGTAAGATATTGAAGAGCCGTGAGGGAGAGGCAATCAAGCTGGTAGATTTACTCAACGAGGCCGTTTCAAGGGCATATCAGGTAATCGCCGACAGGAATCCTTCAATCGATAGCGATGAAAGGCAACGGATTGCCGAAGCAATAGGTATCGGTGCCGTGAAGTATGCGGATTTGTCTACAGAGAGGACGAAGGACTATGTCTTCGATTGGGACAGGATGCTTTCATTCGAGGGCAATACTTCTCCTTACCTGCAGTATGCCCACGCTAGGATTTGCAGTATTTTCCGCCGCTCGGACACTGACAGACCTCTGCCCGAAGATGCAGCCATCTCAATCAGACACGCCGAGGAAGCCCTGCTGGCAAGGCGATTAGTCAACTTCTCCGCGATGGTCGATGAATCACTGTCCACTTACTCTCCACACCGTCTTTGCACCTATCTTCATTCGGTAGCCTCAGCATTCGCCTCATTCTACGAGAACTGTCCAGTACTATCGTCGGAAGATGATGATACTATGATGAGCCGATTGGTGCTTTGTGACCTAACCGCTAGGACTCTATCTACGGGCTTGGGTATGCTGGGGATTGAAAGTCCCGAGCAAATGTAATCAGCCAGACCCCGTGGAGGTGCCATGCCCTCAGTAGGTGACATGGCCCCCGACTTCACACTAACCGCTCACGACAAGTCCTCTGTGACTCTCAGCGAGATGAGAAGAGGCAGGGTAATTCTGGCGTTCTACCCTGCTGCCTTTACAGGAGTGTGTACTAAGGAGATGTGCACTTTCTCTGATGGCATTGCTGGTCTGGATTCAAGTGGAGTAAGCGTGCTTGGAATTTCTGTGGATTCCCCATTCTCCAATGCTGCCTTTGCTGATTCCAATGGAATAACATTCCCTCTACTCTCAGATGTTCATAGAGAGGCGGTGGACGCCTATGGCATCGCACTCGGTGATTTCGTAATCCCTGGCTATACGGTAGCACAACGCTCAGTTTTCGTGGTTGAGCCTGATGGCAGTATCGGCTATGCTTGGGTCGCAGATAACCCGGGCATGGAGCCTGACTACGAGGCCGTGATGGCTCACTGTGCCTCACCATAGGCGAGATATCTGGCTATCGAGCCATAGACTATTCCTGACACGATGAGACTCTCTTCGTTGAATCGGTCCATACTATCTAGGTAAGTGTGGTATTCTGCCGATCCAGAGCCATAGCAGACCAGTGCCCTGCCGTATTCCTTGTCCTCGCCATCGTCTTCGTCTATGTCGTAGACAAAGGGGGCGTGGTCGGAGTTGTATGGCATGTCCGCAGAGGATAACTTCCTGATATTGATTGGGTACTTTTCTGCCAGTTCAGGGTATACCTTGGAGAAGGCGCTGACGACACCAGTGATGTGATCGACATCCGCTTGGTTGTTGCCGAACATAGTCAATCCCGAGTTTCGCTCGGCATCGACATGATTCATATCGAGGTTGATGTAGAGTCTAAGATTCTCTTCCAGCATTGTCCTATGTTTGTCGACCCATTCTCTAGAGCCCCAAAGCCCTTCTTCTTCTCCACCCCAAGTGCAAAAGTAAAGAGTCATCTCGGGCATTCCTAGGCTGGACTCGAGTAGCCCGAATTGCCTAGCTATTTCCTGCAGGGTGGCTACTCCTGAGGTATCATCCACCGCGCCTTGACCGTTGTATACTGTGTCGTGGTGGGCTCCGAAGATAACCAGGGACTCTGATTTGCCCTCAATTATGCCGCATGCAACCCGAATGGTTGCCGTGCCTCCATTATCAACATCGGTGATGAACTGCAGTCTCGCGTTCCCGTTGATTACCTCGTCGATAATGGCCTGACCAACGCTCCTTGAGACCATGATGAATCCAAGTCCGTCGGGAATCGGATCCAACGAAGAGATTCCAACCGACTTGAAGTAGGGAACACAGTCATCGGCAACCAACTCGTCACAGTTCTGCCGATCATTGATTAAAATCAACCCCTCTAGATCATTCTCAGCTGCACGCTCAAACAGAACGGTATTACTTTCGGTCTCAGGCTGTAACCAAACTAGCGCGACCGCATTAGAGGCCGAGCTCCAGTCGGCGGTCTCGTTCCCCGTCCCCAAGTCAATTACATCCATGTCGTCGACATAGCGGACGAAGGAAGAGCCACTGTAACCCTGTAGTACGAAGTCCTCTCTGTGAGTAAACTCAACAATCTGGCGATTTATGTCCGCTGATGTGCAGGGAGTAGGTCCACCGATGATGACTCCGATATCGCCAGGAGTACACATAGAAAGCTCAGGTTCGTTTCCTATGACGAACATTGGAACATCGAACTCTTCGAGAGTCGAGGGCATTCCCATCGTTGTGAAGTTGAGCTTAATCGAATCTGCTGTGTTCTTCTCCTCTATAGTGCCTGAGTGTCTACCTTCCCATTCAGGGTGACCCAAATCGACGAGAGCCTGTGCATAGGACCTAGCCTGCGCGGCATCAAAATCAATCAGTTGGTAGTCAGGCTCGCCCTTGATCCAGTCTACTATGCGGTCTCCGTACAACACCGCTCCGCCCGAGCCACCAATCAGAATCAGCGCGCTGACCACCAGCACCTGAATTGGCAACTCCCTGATTTGAGTCACAAGAGCCGATGCACGCCCTCTAATCCCCGAGGGAGGCATCCCAGCCTCGATGGTGCCCTCTAAGACATCTGATTCCACGGTCTGACCCGACTGACCCCGTCTATTGAACCCACGCCGAACATGAATGCACAACAACGGTTATTCTCTTGAGACCTCTTCACCAGTCCACCGCTTGCCTATCGAGTGTTCGACTCCCATCTGGTCGAGAATCCTCGCTACTACGAAGTCGACTAGATCCTCTATGTTGTCAGGAGAGTGATAGAAGCCCGGGCTCGCGGGCAGGATTACCACACCCCAAGCAGACATCTTCGCCATGGCCTCAAGGTGTGGCGTAGCCACAGGTGTCTCGCGCGGAACTAGGATTAGCTTCCGCCTCTCCTTGAGCGCCACCAGAGCGCTGCGTGTAGCCAAGTTGTCTGATATCCCAGCGGCTATCTTACCGATTGTAGTGCCACTGGCGGGACAAACCACGCAGGCTTCGTATCTAGCAGATCCTGACGCTGATCTAGCAGCCAGATTACGATTATCCTCGAGTCTCACTCCGTCCCGGTTAGCCAGTTCCTCGGGAGTGATGCCACACTCCAAATCCAAGTTGATTGCACCTGCATTGGTGACTATCAGGCTGACCTCCCAGCCTGCCTCCAGCAACCCATCTAGAAGGCGTACACCATACTGAGCCCCGGATGCACCAGTGATTGCTACAACTGCCTCAGGCATACTATCTCGTTCCTCTCTTTGGCCTTGAATGGTTGCATTGTCTCACAGACTGTCCGTCAGAGCATCAGCCAGATACCTGTACTCATCTATGTGATTGTATAATTGAGCAGATATTCGGATGTACTTCGTATCATGGTGCCGCCATGGCATCACCGGCACTTGAATTGAGTATTCGTCCAGCAAGTAGTTGTGAAACGGATCACCATCAAGACTCATCGGACCCACCTCCTCATCGGTTGGGACTTCAACCGATGCCAGTGCGGAAACCATCGTGTCCGGAACCGGTGGAGTGGTGCCCAAGGCGTCACAAATCAGATTTCTACCTTGCAGAGCAAGATCTCTATTACGTCTCATAATCTCAGGCCACCCGCCAACGACTAACTCCTCCATGAAACTCATCGCCTTGGGGATGCATAACCAGGGAGTCGGGTCTTGAGTGCCAGGCCAAGCGAACTCAAACTCAAATTTCTCCTGAGCCGTTCCTTCGAACGAGAACCCGTGGCTGATGTTGAGTGGATGAATCAAGTCCTTGCGATCCTTGCGGATATGCAGAAACGCTGACCCCTTGGGTGAGCATGTCCACTTGTGGAAGTTGCCGACGCAGTAAGCAGGTTCGAGCCGACTAAGGTCGATTGGGACGATACCTGGGCCGTGAGCTGCATCTAGCAAAACATCGACACCTCTTGACTGCAGACGATTAGTCAGTTCCTCAAACGGCATCCTACTTCCCGTAGGGCTCGTCACGGTATCGATGAGGGCCAAAACCGTCCTTTCTGTCACTGCCTCCATAATTAGATCGATGACTTGCTTAGGATCTTCAACTCTGAATGGGATTTCGACTACTACTGTCTTCGCCCCCGATCTCCTAGTAACATAGTCGACTGCGTTCCAGCATGCTTGGTATGAGTGATCTGGGACGATTATTTCGTCCCCCGGCTCTAGGTCGAGGCTTCGAAGTACGGTGTTGACACCTTGAGTGGCATTGCTGACGAAGACCATTCCATCCACATCGGCATTCAGCATTCGGGCTACAGCCGACCTCGATTCGTCCCACATGTCTGAGTATTCTCTCTCAAAGAACCTGACAGGATCTCTCTCCAAAAGGCCCCTAAGCCGCCCTTGCTCTTCAAGCACCTCTGAGGGAGTGGCCCCGAAGGAACCATGATTCAGGAATACGGTTTGAGGGTCCAAGGGCCAATGATGGGCTAAATTGCTTCTGCTAGGCAGACTCATGCGAGCATCCCCGGTGTCCATTCAACGGGCTCCGAGGGAAATCTCCCAAGATGATTCTCACAAGTCTCAATGAGCGCTTCTTCCATCCTTGCAAGTCCCATGTATCTGCCCTGTGAATCAGTCTCGTATCCAAGTTGCGAAAGGCTCGTGTGCACGCCAGCTGTCATCCCACATCCCTCTAGGTCCTCAACCCTAGTGCCAGGAGTCCTCACATTGATTGACATGCCATGACGACTAACCCAATGCAAGAAAGATAGCCCTATCGAGCACACTTTGTGCCCGTCAACCCAGACTCCTTGCATTGATGGGTCCTTGTAAGCGCTGATGCCACACTGGTCCAAAGCATCGATTGCCCAGTCCTCGAGCCTCCCTATGATTGCTCTAACACTATGCTCCTCGATTCCCCACTTGATGATTGGATATGCCACTAATTGACCGGGCCCATGCCAAGTGATTCCACCACCTCGGTCAGTAGTCACCGTCGGATAACCTTCCACAACTACGCCGTCACGAATCGCCTTAGGTCCGACCGTGACAATTTCAGGATGTTCGACCATGATTATGGTATCAGGTATCTTGTCGTCGATTCTGAGTTGCTGAAGACTCTTCATCTCGTCGGCCATGACGGTATGTTCGACCATCCCCGCTCTGAGGATTCTAACATCTCTCATTCTCTTACCTCAAGTGATGTGGATAGCATGCCCAAGGGTCTTCAAGACACTCTCGTGGAAAGCCTCAGACATTGTAGGGTGGGCATGAACAGTGTCTGCCACATCTTCGAGGAGAGCTCCCATCTCTAATGCGAGGACAAACTCAGCGTGCAATTCGGCTACATGCGTTCCCACTGCTTGAACACCCAGAATGACATGATCCGACTCTCTAGCAGTAACTCGGATGAATCCACCAGTCTTCTCTGCCTCTATGCTCAGAGCGCGGCCACTGGCTGCTAGTGGGAACTTACCTACGATAATCTCCTCACCGCGCTCTTTGGCCTCGTCGGGCGTAAGTCCGACTGAGATAATCTCAGGCTCGGTGAATACGATGGCAGGGATAGCGACCTTGTCGAACTCACGCTCATGTCCAGAGATAATCTCAGCCACCATCTCTCCCTCGGCGCTGGCCTTGTGAGCAAGCATAGGCTCACCAGCCACATCGCCAATCGCGTAAACTCCGGGAACTGAGGTTCGGCATTTTCGATCGATTCTGATGAAACGGCCCGAGGCATCCATTCGAACACCCATATTCTCCAAACCCCATCCTTTGGTGTTTGGACTCCTGCCCACTGTCACGAGCACCTTGTCGACCTTGATGGACTCCTCCTCTCCATCTTTCTCAAAAGTTAACTCAACTTTTCTTGCAGCACCTTTACCTTTGATCTCTGCACCTCGTGCCAGAGCATTGGTATGAACAGTCACTCCGTGCTTCTTGAGCCACAATTCAAGCGGCCTGCGAATCTCCTTGTCCATGATGGCAAGTATACTGTCCAAACCTTCGACCACCGTTACTTCAGAGCCGAGTTTAGTAAGGGCGCAACCTAACTCTAGTCCGATGTACCCCCCGCCAACTATGGCGACACTCTTGGGTAGACTGCCGAGGTCTAGAGCCCCCGTTGAGGAGATAATGAATTCTTCATCGCACGGCATGAAAGGTAAATCGATGTGACTGGAGCCAGTAGCGATTATGACACTCTCAGCCTCGATATTGACCTCGCCATCAGAAGTCTCAACACTGCAACTCTTGGGCCCTGAAAAAGTAGCCCAGCCCTTTACTAAATCCACTCCAGCCGCTTTCAATAGACCCTCTACTCCCTTGTTCAGACGGTCTACGATACCATCCTTCCAGGAAACTAGGGCGGCCATGTCGACAACAGGCGCCCCCTCAACTGATATGCCCATGTGACCATCTTTGCTGCTGTGCTGCTGTAATGACTCGAAACGCTCTGCTGCGTGAATCATGGCCTTGCTCGGTATGCAACCTCTGATTAGACAGGTTCCGCCTGCCTTATCGCCTTCAACTACTATTGTATCCAGCCCGAGTTGGCCCGCTCTGATGCCAGCGACATATCCTCCAGGGCCCGCACCTACGACTAGGACTTGGCACCTGCGAGTCTCAGACATACGAACCTCACATGAATATCAGGGCAGGGTGCTCGAGGAATCTCCTGAGGTGTTGAATCAAAGCTGCACCATCTGCTCCATCTACCACTCTATGATCAAATGCACTGGACAGATTCATGATTTTACGAACCACAATCTTACCATCTCTGACCACGGGCATATCGCGAGCCTTGTGAACTCCTAGGATTGAGACCTCTGGGTGATTGATAATCGGAGTCGCCCCCAAACCACCTTCTCGCCCTAGGCTCGTAATGGTGAAAGTAGAACCGGTAAGGTCATCCAGACTGGCACTGCCATCCCTTGCTGCACCCGAAACTCTCTGCATCTCTGCTGCAGTCTGCCAGACATCTAGAGACTCGACATGTTTCACTACTGGGACATAGAGTCCCCTCTCTGTTTGAGTGGCTATTCCTAGATGTACTCCACCGTGCCTTCTGACAACTCCTTCATCGTCATTGAAGTGCGCATTGCATTCGGGATGATCTGGCATTATTCTCGAAAGTGCCAGCATGATGAATGGTAGGTAGGTCAGTTTGGGCTGACTGGAGTCACGCGTGGAATTGAGCATCTGGCGTAAGGATTCTAACTCGGTAACATCGACCTCCTCGAAGTAGGAGAAGTGAGGAATCCTGCTCTTAGAAAGTGTCATCTGCTCGGCAATTTTCCTCCGCAGACCTACCACCTTAACATCCGTTACATCGCTTCGCTTCGTCGAGTATGCTACTGGGGCGGCTCCAGCCACTGATCCTCCTGCTGCGATGAATGCATCGAGGTCTGCGTGTCTTATCCTTCCAGCCGGACCTGAGCCTCTCACTTGGGAGAGGTCGACCCCGGCCTCGCGGGCACGACGTCTAACTGCTGGACTTGCCAACACTCTTCCTGACTTAGGCGTAGGTGGTGTGGACACAGGTGCAGATGCTGGTGTAGGAGGAGAAACCGGCTCAGGAGTAGGTTCGGGCTCAGGAGTGGGTTCGGACTCAGGAGTAGGTTCGGGCTCAGGAGTGGGTTCGGGCTCAGGAGAAGCTGCAGTACTGCCATCCGAGTCGAACTCGACAAGAGTCGAGCCAACAGCCACCATGTCCCCGACATCACCACTAAGAGAGGTGATGACCCCGTTGACTGGCGATGGAATCGTCACTGTAGCCTTGTCAGTCATGACATCAACTATTGGATCATCCTCAGAGACAGAATCGCCCACAGAAACATGCCATTGGACGACTTCGCCCTCGACTACTCCCTCGCCGATATCGGGCAGTTTGAACATGTGATTCGACAATTAATCCACCTGCGTCCTGTGTATCGCCGCGACTATGCGAGAAGGTCCCGGCATGTAATCCCATTCAGTCGTATGAGGGAATGGAGTATCCCACCCAGTTACTCTCTCTATTGGGCTCTCAAGGTGGTAGAAACATCTCTCTTGGACAGAGGCCGCCATCTCAGCTCCAAAGCCACTGGTCTTCGGAGCTTCGTGCACAATAACGCACCGGCCCGTTTTCTCAATCGAGTTTACGACAACTTCACGATCCCAGGGGACTAGGGTCTGAAGGTCGATGAGATCACATGAAACTCCGCTGTTATTTATCGCCTGCTCGCATACATGGACCATAGCCCCCCATGCAATTACAGTGCAATCATCACCTTCCATCGCCAATCTGGCTTCGCCGAGAGGAACCGTATAGTGGGCCTCAGGAACCTCTGCCTCCGGATGCCCCTCCCAAGTTGGCACATTGTGTGGATCGCCATAGAATGGGCCTCTGTAACACCGCTTGGGCTCAAAGAAGATTACAGGGTCATCACTCTCTATGGCACTAATCAGCAGACCCTTCGCGTTGTAAGGAGTGGAGCAGTAAGCAACCTTGAGGCCGGGCGTGTGGGTGAATTGCGATTCTGGAGACTGAGAATGGTGATGGCCACCTCTGATCCCTCCTCCAGCGGGTGTGCGCACGGTGACCGGGGACCAGTACTCGCCGCCAGAGCGATGCCTTACTTTGGCTAACTCGTTGACAATCTGATCATAGGCTGGGAATATATAGTCGGCGAACTGAATCTCGACAACAGGTCTGAGTCCATTTAGGCCCATGCCAAAGGCCGCGGAGAGAATCCCTCCCTCAGAGAGAGGGGTGTCGAAAACGCGATGCTCTCCGTGCTTGGCTTGGAGCCCGTCGGTGGTTCGAAATACCCCTCCGAAATACCCAACATCCTCTCCGAAGACAATCACTCCATCGTCGTTTTCCAGCATTATGTCCAATGCGCTATTGAGGGACTGAATCATGTTCATACTAGTCATTCAATTCCCTCCTCATCTCATCGAACTGCTCTTCGAGATGCCACGGCATCTCTTGATAGACCTCAGTGAAAATATTGTCAGAGCTTGGATATGGCCCAGTAGCTAAATCGCCGTGTGAAACTGCCTCCTTGTAAGCGCTCATGACCTGTTCGTCAACCTGCTCCTCTAATTCTGTATGTTTCTCTTCACTCCATTCTCCAATCTCAATCAGGTGGTCACGCAACCTCTCAATGGGATCACCACCTGGCCATTTGGCGGACTCGTCACTAGACCTGTATCTGCTGGGGTCATCACTGCTGCTGTGGGCCCCGGCGCGATAGGTCAGGACCTCGATATGAGTGGCACCGACACCGGCGGCTGCCCTATCTCTGGCCCACTTGGTTACAGAGTATAGGGCTAGGAAGTCATTGCCATCGACCCGCAACGAGGCCAGCCCATAGGGAAGCCCTCTGGAAGCGAATCCACCATCGCCAGTGGCGAAGTTGGCGTGAGTGGAAATGGCCCATTGGTTGTTAACCAGGTTCAGGATAACTGGGGCCTTGTACACGCTCGCGAAGTTTAGGGCATAGTGGTAGTCTCCCTCTGCACTGGCCCCGTCTCCAATCCAGGTAATCGTGACCTCATCCAAGCCTCTGTACTGTGAGGCCATAGCGACTCCAACGGCTTGGCTGAACTGGGTACCAACAGGGCTCGAGACGGAGATGAATCTGCCATCTCGATAAGAGTAATGCACAGGCATCTGTCTGCCCTTGATGTTGTCCTCGACATTACCGATGCAGTGACAGATCATGCTGACCATGTCTCGCCCCCTGACGAACTGTGCCCCTGGTTGCCTGTAGGTGGGAAAGATCCAGTCTTGAGTCTCAAGAGCCATACTTTGGGCAATGGCGACACATTCCTCGCCGAACGATCGCATGTAGAAAGAGAGTTTACCAGTCCTCTGCATCTTCATCATTCGGTCGTCAAATATCCTGACTCTGACCATATGCTCAAGGCCTTGCCTAAGCACATCTGCATCCAGTCCCGGGTCCCATGCTCCTGAGGCCTTGTTGCTCCCATCTAGAACTCGAATTAGACCCTGAGCGTGAGGCATCGTATCTTCTGCAGTGCACTTTATTGGATCGGGTCTGTCGAGATCACCCGGCTTCCATGGCCAAGTCTCGAAACTAGCATCATCACCCGGGCGATGAGGAGCATCAGGGATGTTCAGACTAGGTTTCTTCTTCGCCATCCAATCACCTCAATTCCCTACTTGGCCCCCCAATAGTATCGGAGCCCCTCCCAACGCCTCTTCCCAGAGTAACCCGGCTCTGTAACTAGAACGGACCAATGGCCCACTGGCCACAGCCTTGAACCCAATTTCTCGCGCCTCCTCGTCCCAATTAGCGAACTGCACAGGCTCAGGAAATCTGTCGATTGGTAAGTGTCGATCACTTGGCTGCAGATACTGGCCCAGAGTCAGCATGTCTACGCCTGCATCGAACAGCAGCCTCATTGCTTCACTCACCTCTACATCGGTCTCTCCGAGGCCCACCATAATGCTTGACTTAATCAGAATGTCAGGCCTGAGCCTGCGAGCCTCTGCTAGTATGCCGAGTGACTGCTTGAATGAGGCTCTTGGGTCGCGAACGATTGAATCTAGCCGGGGAACACACTCAACATTGTGCGCGAAAACCCTTAGCGGCAGTTCATCAAGCAGTTCTCCAAGAGCCCCCAGATCTCCATCTAAATCCGAACACAGCAGCTCGAGTCCAACACTTGGGCAGCGCTCGCTGACAGCTAGGATACAATCTCTGTAATGGCCCGCCCCACCGTCCTCAAGATCGTCTCTGTTGACTACCGTAATAACCGCGTGGTCCAATCCCATCCTTGAGACTGCCTCTGCCAACTCAGAAGGCTCTGATGAATCCAGTTCAGAAGGGGTCTTCTCGGTCCCCACAGCGCAGAATCTACATCCTCTTGTACAGACCTCTCCGGCGACCATGAATGTCGCCGTACCTCTGCCCCAGCAATCGTGAACATTGGGGCAACGAGCCTCCTCGCAGACTGTGTGCAAACCGTGCTCGTGAACGCTAGATCGAGTCTCGTTGTATCTTGTTTGAGCTTCGCCAGTGGGTAGTGAGGTCCTGAACCATGGTGGGAGGCGCTTGCGCAATGCTCTTCGACGCTCTGCAGCGCTCTGTCTAGAGACTCCACCACAACCTCCCGCGAGAGATGAATCCGCGTCGATGGTCGGTAGGCGAGGGGCCATCGAACCGTCGGATGGAGTACCGACATTAACCATTCTGCTAATGACGACCTCTCATCAGGTCTTGATACAACTGGTAATATCAGATGTTACCTCCGGCCAAGCATGAGAGGAGGTACCGTACTGGTCACCGGCGGGGCCAAGCGCATCGGCAAGGCGATTTGCCTACGTCTATCCAAGGAAGGCTATTCTATCGCTGTTCACTATAGAGGGTCGAAGGAGGAGGCGGACGAGGTCGTCGCAACCATTGAAGAATCCGGCGGAGATGCGTTTGCCGTGTGTACAGATCTCTCTGACGCGGAATCAGCATCTAACTTGGTCTCGATGGCGAGCAAGAATGGACCGCTGTGTGGTGTCGTCAACAACGCCTCACTGTTTGTCCACGATGATATCCACAGCATCGATACAGGTACTTGGGATGCCCACATGGAGGTTAATGCCAAATCACCAATGCTACTCATCAGATCACTAAACGAGAGTCTCGGAGAAGGGCAGACCGCTTGCGTAGTGAATGTGCTAGATCAAAAGATATCCGAACCCAATCCCGACCATCTCTCCTACACTGCTTCTAGATATGCCATGCTAGGACTCACCGATGCTCTGGCCAGAGGACTTGCCCCTCGTATCAGAGTCAACGCCGTGGCTCCCGGTCATACGCTGCCCAGCGATGACCAGAGTGAAGCCGGGTTCGCTAGAGCCCAGTCAGAGTCTCCGTTGGGTTATGGACCTGGGCCCGAGGATATCGCTGATGCGGTCTGCTATTTGTTGGGGGCCAGATCAGTTACTGGGCAGATACTATTCGTCGATGCCGGCGAGAGGTTCCTGTCGCGTGCCAGAGATGTTCTCTTCGAGACAGAGTGATTGTATGTCGACTAGCCACAGTGATGCTATTGAGGCCGTGCTTTCCGCCGAAGGCTCTGCCTCGTCCCTATTCCTTGAGGGGGCAATCAGAAAAGTCGACATTGGAGTCTACCAACATGAGCACGGCTCACCTCAGAGGGTGATGTTCGATATCCATGTGATAGTCAATGACTCTAGGCCATCTAATGACTCGATAGACCAAGTACTCGACTACGAGTATCTGGTATCATCCCTAGACAGAGTAGTCGCAATGGACCGTCCATCTCTATTGGAGACATTGGTTACGAGAATCCTCGATGAGGTGTTGGCGCCTTCTGAGGTACTAGCAGCTTCTGTCAGTGCTAGCAAACTGGATGTCACCGATGACGACTCAAGACTAGGCTGCACCCAAACTAGAGTCAAATGATGGTGCAGGGGGCAGGATTCGAACCTGCGAAGCACTTAGCACCGGAGCTTAAGTCCGGCCCCTTTGACCGCTCGGGAACCCCTGCAACCGGTGAGCGGGGTGTTCTTCACTTGAACCGAGCGCAAGATACTGTGCCGAACTGACTCATCTCGTACCCTTGGGGTACGAACGCTTTAACGCCACTCCGACAGCCGAATTATCGTGCACAGGAGCAGTATGTCGAATAGTCTCCCGGGCCAAGCACGCTTGGCTCTCTTCGTAGCATTGGTGCTAATGGCTCCCGTTTACTCGCCTTTGGGTGAGCCTACCGAGCTAAGATCTTCTGAACCTTTGATGGCCCAAGACGAGGTCGAACTCAAACTCTACACACTCTATTTGGCCTCTCAGAACACATCAGCCGGAGGAGATGGCTACATCACCACTGAAGTTCCCGACTCTGGAGGCCAAGACTCAGCCAGTGCTCTCGATAGCGAGTTAGAGTTCAGATCTAGTGACATGCTGTCTTCCTTAGTTGTCCATGGGAGATCCCAACACGGCAGCTCGGGATCATATTATGTCCCTCTAGATTTGTTCCTAAGAGCTACCGGGCCGAATGGGGCGACAGTTGACTGGTCAATCACGCTGAAGGCTGGTGGCTCACAAGTCGGCACGGCCTCTTGGAGTGCCGATGCCTGCACTCAGGGAATCACCAACAGTTGCAGTTTCGATCATGAGGAGTTCGATGTTGACTTAGGTTCAGGCCAGTCGTTTACCGTGTCAAAGGATGAGATGTTTGAGATTTCTATCTCCGCTGAGATGACTGGCTGTGATGGCGGTTCGTTCCCCGGTGGCTCAAGCTGCGAGGCAGAGGTCGCATGGAACGAGATTGATGGCGAGCCTGACAGATTCTCGCAAATTGAAATTGAGGCCAATGCAATATCGAACAGTCTTGTCCTATTACAGAGAGAGGGGGCAGAACTGGCTGAAGGGCCGGAACTGGACTGGTATCCCAATGACATACTGTCCGACAGATCTATGCAGTTCACCTTCGATGTCAAGAGTGCCTTCGGCAGGTATGATATTGAATCGACACGCCTGCTCATGCGTGACCCCAATGGGATATACCGAATTGACCACATCATCAATGAGGACGATGAGGACATCGAGGACACTAGCCAAGGGATATTCGGCGAATACATCTGGACATATCCCGGAGCACTGCCGGCAGGTGAGTACTCCGTCGAACTGGAGATAACAGATATTCAGGGCAATGATTTCCTGATTGAGCACGAGCCTATAGAGATGCATCAATGGGGCGTTTCAATCAATCATCGACTCGACAAGACCACCGAATACATCGCCCCCGGTCAGACCACTGCTATCCCTCTGCAGTTGGTGCATAAGGGGGACTCCACCAAGTCGATGGAAGTCGAACTTGAAGTCCTGACTAACTTGGGAAGTTCGTGGATTCTTGAGTTTGACTCTCCTGGAGGATATACTCTCAATGCAGGTGGAGACATCCTCAATCCCATCCTAACTCTAACTGCTCCCGATGACTTGACCGGAACGCCAGAGAGTATTGAGATTAGGGCATTAGCCGAGGCCGAGGTCGAAAGCGTACTACAGATAGTGCATCAGGACATATTACAACTTGACCTCGACAAGATAGATGTCTTCCAGCCACCACAGGTATCAATTTGGAATGAAGAACATGATATCCAGATGTCCAACTCTACGAGGCCAGAAGACTTCGACCTAAATGCACCGAGATATGTCGAGTACGGAGAGTTCACGCCATTCCTCCTAGAGATATTCAACACCGGATTCGATGCTGACACCTTCCGCGTGGATGTCCTGCAGAGGGCCAAGTCAATCATCCAAGTATACGACAATGAGACCGGGCAGAGAATCCTCGAGGACGAGGGCGACGGGACATTTCATACAGCCATTCTAGAGCGCCACTCAACACAAGTTCTGCTGTTCAATGTTAAACCCTCTTCTGACCGAGATGACCCCGACATAGGCCAGATAGAAATTGAGGTAATAAGTGAAGGCAACTCTTCTCTTCGTACCACAGTAGCCTTCACCATCCAGAGGACTTTCGGGATTCATGCTGAGGTTTCACAGGATTGCGATGGTACGCCATTGGGGCACATTCGAGTTGCTCTGTGCTCGCCAGGCTCGGGCAATGCCGTTGTCGATTTCCGCGCCAGAATCACCAATAGTATGACCGGAGGAGAATCTGCGACTTGGTGGAGAATTCAAAATCCATCCTCCCTACAGGAGAATCTAGACAACGACCCTGCTTACGGACAATGGCAGTTCACCATAACCGACGACTCGGGAGACTCCGTGCCTCGTGTCTCCCTAGGGCCCGGTGACTTCACGGAGGTCTTCGTTACCGCTATTCTGACCAGCCAGGTCGTCGCCGGGAATCACACCATCTATCTCAGAGTAATAGAAGACATCGATGAAGAAGATGCGAGGTACTTCGACCTCCCCATCGTGCTAGAAATCGAGTCAGGCGAACCAGATCTCCAGATTGTCCAAGTCTCTCCAAACTACGAATTACTTCCTGGTGAAGCATATACTCTGCAACTGAAGGTCAAGAACAACGGCAATGGGCCACTCACAGTTCTTCTTGATGCGGAGGTAGAGGAGTCAGGGTGGGCCGTGGACATTGACGGTCCTTCGGGCTCACCGCTCATTGAGTTGGATGCCTTTGAGGAGACTTCCTTCAACCTCGAGGTCAGTGTCCCCGATTCAGCGAACAACGGCGATCAGATTCCTGTCATAGTCACTGCAACTCCATTTGATTCTGAGCAAAGCTGGCCTGATGAGTATACTGCTGAGATATCAGTCACCATGACAATTGGAATATCTTCTCTTCTGGAAATTCTAGTTAACGAGATTACTCATCCGAGAATTTCAACTCTGATTATCGCCCTAGTCGGATTACTTCTTCTATTCGCTGGGATACAGAGTAGAATCAATCGTCGCAGATGGACTTCTCATCTGGCTTACCTGGAATCTTTAGGAGGGGATGCCGAAGAGGAATCTGAAGATGAAGATGTGTCTTCAATCCCGGCTCCAGTCACCACTTCAGACGAAGAGGAATCGGACGATTACGACGATGATGAGATAGAACTGGTATGAGCCTTGGATGATACCTGTCCGAACGGCGCTCCATTCGTCTTAAGACCCTATCTTTCTGCCGTAGGCAGTAAGGGGTGACTGAAGTGCTAGTTGTCAAACATGATTCTACAGCCCGAAATCTACCCCGTAAGCGCAGGTCGGCAATCCTATTCACAGCCCTTCTGATGCTATCGTCCCACGCTGCATTCCAGTTTGGACAATGGGAGGCTTTGGCGAGCACAGATGCCGATGGAGACGGCCTGACCTATGGACTCGAGTTTTACATTAACACCCAACCACAGGATTGGGACTCCGATAATGACGGCCTGCCTGACGGTTGGGAGTGGCAGTATGGTCTTGATCCACTCTCTTCTTCGGGTGACAACGGCTCTACTGGCGACCCCGACGGAGATGCCTTCACCAATCTCAATGAGTACCAGTATGGTATTCCCAATGGCTGGGATTCTGCAACGACTCCCACCGTTCTGGACAACGGTGTCTGGTGGAACGGGACAGTTCCAGTTAGGCTCTGGGACGAGGAGAGCGCCATGCAAATCATTCAGGGCACTGGCTCGGATGGGGTCGATGAGGACCCGATGGGTAACATTTGCAACGATCAGATGGATAACGATAAGGATGGGTTAGTAGATACCTTCGACAATGATGGTGATGGCGATGCCGACTGCAGCAGTGATGACGATGACGGCGACGGACTGATTGATGAGGATCCAGATGGCTGGGATACAGACGGCGACGGTATGCCTGATGCTTGGGAAGTAGCCAACGGCCTTGATCCAACTTCCAATTCCAACATGGATGGAGCCAATGGAGATCCAGACGGAGATGGCTTGGGTAATCTTTGGGAATATGTCAATCCGACTTGGGGGACAAGGAACGGCTCCACTAACCCTCCTACCCAGTACTTCCGGCCCGGACCGTTCAATATGACTGGCACCGAGTCACCATGTAATCCCGTTCTAGGCCTCGGTCCCGGTGGCTGCCTAATCTTCACTGCCGAGGTAGACGGCATCACTCAGACCGATCCCAATAACAACGATACCGACGGAGACGGCCTGAATGATTCCTACGAGGCCTTTGTGCTCCTTACGGACCCCACCGCCGTCGATACAGATGGAGACGGAATATGGGATGGGGTCGAAGTCAACGGATCATACGGTGACCCCCCTCAGGCAACAGACCCTAGGGACAACAACACCGACGGCGACCAGTTCGATGACGGTGAAGAGGACCTCAACGGGAATGGAGTAGTCGACCCAGGAGAGACCGACCCGACTAGGATAGAGGATGCCGGAGACATAGATAACGATGGTATTGACAATTGGGAGGAGAACATGACCTGTACACTCTGGAATGTTTCTGACACAGATGGAGGTGGCGTGAACGACGGCGACGAACTCTCTCTCGCCCATTCAACGGATCCTTGCGTGTCTGTAGAGACGATAGAGAAGGACATCATGGACTGGGATGCAACGAGCTCAATTCTCACCCTCAACTCAACTACGATGCTCAACCCGAACCCTCAGGACTGGAGGCAAGATGGTGCCCCAATGGCATACTATGTGTCTTCTAACGGGAGTCTCACAGGGTTCAGATTCTTATCTATACTATCCAATACTCTGAGAAATGTAGACACCGATAGGCCTACTGGAGCAATGACGGTGATTTTCACCAATTTCTCATGGTGCTGGAACGCTACTGCCGGGGCCATCAACGAACCCCATTGTGACGACGATTATGTCGATACTGATGGCGATGGACTAGCTGATTGGGAAGAGGCTCTGGGAACATGGGGTTATCTTTCCGTGCCCAATCTAACCGACACCGATGGAGATGGAGTCAACGATCTCGATGAGGTACTCAACGATACAGATCCGAGCAATCCCTGCCATAATCTCCTAGATTCCGATGAAGACGGACTGAACAATTACTTCGAGAACACCACAGGATGCTCTTTGGCATTCGGGCTGGGTGGAAACGGGACAGTTGACACCTACTTCACCATGTGGAATGTGTTCGATACCGATAACGGAGGCGTGGGCGATGGGCAGGAGTACATCGATGGCACCAATCCTCAGAATAACTCTGCTGACGACCTCAATCCAGTAGATACTGATGGCGACGGTATCCCAGATACAATCGAACAGCAGATTGGAACCGATTGGAGAGACCCAGATACAGA
>NZWD01000026.1 GCA_002698225.1 Methanobacteriota archaeon
CAAAGGTAGTCTTCACAATAACCTGTCATTACTCCATTTAGCTCAAAACATCACTATTCTACTATCTTGGTTCAAATGTGCATTCAGAAGTACCTAGTAATTCCTACTCTGATTCGTCCGAAGAAAGTAGTGAAATCTCCCGGATTCCTGTTTCGAGCACGCTAAGCAGGCCTAGAACCATCCCCCACTCAAACAATGCAGCCAGTGACATCTCAGTGGCCATGAGGTCGGTGCAAATCTCCACCGTGACCAAATACGCCTCAAAATGGCCTAACTCAAGTGAGGTAGCATCACCGAATCCAATGAACCTGACCACATTCAATGCCATCAAAGCACAACAGGCCGTTGTGAATACAGTCCTGTTCCTTCGAGTCCTGAACACCTCTTCGAATCGCTGATCCTGAGATTGCATCTCGCTGGCCAGCATGGTTGAAAGAACCGCCCATGCAATCGAAGTGGCAAAGATTACTCTAGCCTGTAGCAGATGCAGTGCCAGATTCTCGTCCCATGGCGTATATGCTATCCATACAATGAACAGCCCTGAGATGGCCCCGAGGATGGCTGAAAAGGTATTGAGCATCCTAGGCTTGGTCCCTACCGAGTTGTTCACTATCCAGTCGGATCTGATACTGTACATCTGCCAGGCGATAATGGTAAGCAGCAGTCCTGTGAGTGTGAATCCCAGAGTGAAAGGTAAACTCGATACTGGATTAGTGTCAGTATCGGAAATGAACGGCATGAAAGGGTCACAACCGTCCCAGGTCCATATCGAGTAGCAAGCTACCAGGGTTGTCAACTGAACGATCACCGAGGCCTTAATCGAAGTTCGAATCGACTGTCTGGTCAGCATCTCGCTCATGCTTCTGCGAGGGGAGGGGTAGTTTCAACCCACTCCCGAAGCATGAAGTTCGAAGACCCATGGGAGAGGATATGGACGGTCACGAATTGTGGCTATCTCAGTGTGCCAATATGGGCTACAAGCCTGAGGCCAGACTCTACGCCGAGGGGACACGCACCTCTCAAGATGCAGCCGACCAACTGGGTTGCGATGTCGCTCATATCGCCAAGTCGATTGTCTTCGCCGGACAAGATGGCGCTGTAGTGGTCATCACTTCGGGAGCAAACCGTGTCGAGCGTAAGCGCAAACTCAAGCGCTTACTAGGCTACAAGCCCAGTATGACCGATGCTGAATACATCATCGAGAATACCGGATATGCGCCCGGAGGAGTCCCTCCCTTCGGGCATACCAAGCCGTGTACGGTGCTGATTGACGAGGACTTGTTACAGTACGATTTGGTTTGGGGCGCAGGAGGCACAGCCAAGACCGTATTTCCAATCACCCCTGACGAACTAGTTTCTCTATCGAGAGCTGCCGTGGCAGATGTGAAGCAGTGATAGAATGGTCGTGGAGCGACTAATCGGAGCAGCAGCAAGTCTGCGTGACGATGTCGTTCCGTTGGGCAAAAAACTGGTCTCCGAGGGCCGCATTGATATCTGCTACAACCCGTTGATGTACGCATGGGATGTGCATGAGGAGTACCTCAGGAGAATGGGTGGACTGGGGGCTCGGACAGTGATGCTAGGGATGAATCCTGGCCCACACGGTATGGGGCAGATGGGGATTCCCTTCGCCGCTACCAGTGTGGTCCGTGAACTGTTGGGAATCTCCGGCATTAATGTCGGTCAACCTGAGACTCCCGACGACAGAAGGTCTGTCATCGGCCTCGATTATCCCAAGGAAGAAGTCTCGGGCACCCGTCTATGGGGGCTCTTGCAGAAGCAATACGGAGATGCGGCGGCGATTGCTTCTCGCGTCTTTCTGGTCAATCACTGCCCCCTTATGCTGTTCTCAGGCCCTCGCGCCAGCAACATCACTCCCGACAAGGTTGGTGGCGAGACTGCGAGAGACCTGTTGCAGCGATGTGATGAACACCTAGTGGAAGTGGTTGAAATTTTAGGAGCAGGTCGAGTCATAGGTGTGGGTAAATTCGCTGAATCGCGCGCAAAGGCTGCCTTTTCCGACCGGGCAGTTGAGGTCGCAGGGTGCTGGCATCCTTCTCCGGCCTCTCCCCTGGCTAATCGAAATGAGGGTGCGGACTGGCGTGAGAATGTAAGAACAGTATTGCCGTGAGAGTCCGAAATCCTATTCGAAATATGCTAGTAAACAGTTAAGATGGCTGATATCTTGTCCTGCGTCATGTCAGCGAAGACCACGCCGGAATACCTGATTTCAAACGCCGAGAAATACGCCAACGAGAACGCCATATCCTGGAAGGACGGGAATGGCAACTGGATCAGTATGAACTGGTCCGAGTTCTGTGATACTGCGATGAGTGTCGCCAAGTCACTGATTGCTATGGGATTCGAAGCAGGTGACAAGTTGAGCATCTACTCCTACAACCGTATGGAGTGGTACGCTGCATATGCGGCTGCCAACATGTGCAACGGTGCCGCCGTGGGCGTCTACCACACTTGCTCGCCCGAAGAGGTGGAGTGGGTCGTAGGAAACTCTGACTCTAAGGTCGTGTTCGTAGGGAACAACCCGATGGATGGTGGAGATTCCAGCAAGATGTGTACTCACAGACTACAGGCTACGATGGGTACTCTCGACAAGGTCGAAGCCGTCGTATCAATGGGAGGGTTGGATTCTATCGACCATCCTACTGCTATGACATGGTCTAATTTCATGGCACGTGGCTCGGATGTCCCTGACTCGCAGGTCATGGACAGGATTTCTAGCATCAAGCCGTCCGATACCGCCGCCCTAATCTACACCTCAGGAACAACTGGTAATCCGAAGGGAGTGGTTCTGACTCACGACAACTTCGACTACGAGTTGGAGTGCGTGCACAAGATAACCAGTTACGACCAAGGTGATGGTTATGTCTCATGGCTTCCATGCGCTCATGTATTTGGCCAAGTAGCAGATAATCATCTTTGGATTAGAGATGCTATCCATATGCGAGTTGTGGACAATCCTCTGCACTCGATTGACTACTGTAAGGAGGTTCAACCTCACCTTTTCATCGGAGTACCGAGAATCTACGAGAAGGTGTACAGTAATCTTGTAGCGGGCCTTCCTCGTGCATTTTTACTAAGTCTCCCGGGCATTGGTGGTATCATCAAGAAGAAGGCGAAGGCGAAGATTGGAATGTCCAATGTCAAGTACGCCATCACCGGTGCCGCCCCGATTAATCCCGATATTCTGGATCTATTCCACAAGCTCGGAGTGCCTCTCTTCGAAGGTTACGGCATGACAGAAACTACAGCTGGAGCAACTCTCAACTACGACAAGAACAACAGGATTGGTAGCGTTGGAAAGCCACTAGAAGGCACAGGCTTGAGGATTTCTGATCCTAATGAGAAGGGAGACGGAGAAATTCAGTTCAATGGACGCCACATCATGGAAGGATACTATCGCAACGCTGAGGCCACCGCAGAGACGATGACCGAGGATGGCTGGCTCAAGTCTGGCGACCTCGGAAGAATCGACTCAGATGGCTATGTCTATGTCACGGGCCGCCTCAAGGAGATTTATGTCTCATCTGCTGGCAAGAACATCGCACCACTCGTTATCGAGGAGACGATGAAGAGTATTCCGATGGTATCACAGTGCATGCTCATAGGGGACGGTCGCAAGTTCTGCAGCGCCCTGCTCACTCTAGATGTAGGGGCAATCCTACGCGATGTGCATGGATTGGATGGGGCGACTGAGGTGCCCAAAGACCCAGCCGAGCAACTGGCCAAACTGGCCGAGTTAGGACACGATCTTTCCGAGTATACCGCTGTGGGAAGTTCTACTCACGGTGAGCTTGAGACAGCTGTTTCGCAGTTGAATCAGAAGTTCAGTAATCCTGAGCAGGTCAAGAAGTTCACAGTACTGCCACGCGACCTCAGTGTCGACCATGGCGAATTGACACCGACACTGAAGATTCGTAGGAAGCAGATTCGCGAGAACTGGATTGCCGAAATCGAAGCGATGTACGCTAATGCATAGACGGTGGTTCGATGAACCCCGAGGCATGGGTGGCTCTGGCCACAGTGTTCGTACTTGGGGCGATGAGTCCGGGCCCTAGCCTTGCGGTGGTTCTGCGCAACACCATGGTTGGGGGACGGCGCCAAGGGGTGATGACAGGGATAGGCCATGGCATCGGATTCGGAATCTATGCTTTCTTGGCCGCTGCTGGGATTGCAACTGCTCTGTCTCTACACGAATCCACCGAGATGGTTCTGAAATGGGGTGGAATTGGTCTGCTGCTATGGCTCGGTTACAACTTCCTGAAGTCATCTAGGGGAGCCCCATATGAATCCTCAGATGAGGATAGCCATGGCCCTTCGGATCGGGCTGGGTTCGCTCAAGGCTTCGCAATCGCCCTGCTCAACCCCAAGATTTTGGCATGGATGCTAGCGCTTTACGCCCCCTTCATCGAGGCTAACATCAGCACCGAGACTCTGTTCGGGATGGGACTTTTGGGAATGGCAATCGATGGCACTTGGTATGTCACCGTGGCAACTGTCCTCACGCGAGGTGATGGGGTCTCGAAACTGCGCGCTCAGGCTCGCAGGATAGATGCGGCGATGGGGGTCTTGATGTTCGTATTCGCCGGCCTACTATACAGCGGCTATCTGTGATTAGACGATTACGAAAGGCAGATGCATCAACATCTCTATGACAATTGACAGAGCATTTGCCTCTCGGTGAGCATTGTACTCAATCACTGGGGGCGAAATTTTCTGAAGTTCTCCAGCATCGAACCAAAACGACGAGCAGTCGGGGCACCCATCAATTTCTATTGGCTCCATCTCACTCCCGTCGAGTCTTGAGAAGACAATCTTCCTGACTCGCATGTGTGAATCACACAAGGGGCAGTCAAGATCCACATCATCGCCACCAGTCTCGAAAGATTCGTGCATAATGTTCAATCTCTTCTCGGAAATCGTAGACGATGCAGTATCCGCATTGAGTAACATTCCCGAGCACTCATCGCAGTGATGGATGCCATAGCGGGAGAATGTGGAGCGGTCTGAGTCCTCGGGAAGCACCAGAACGGAGGCATCTCGGGGGCACTTAACTCGCATGTGCCTGTAGGGAGAGTATCAGGTCTTGAATTATGACCCTGCGAGATTCTTCTTGATTGAATTTGATTCGTTCAAATAAGCCGCGAGAATATAGTCCACCGATGACCGAATGCAGAGGTTGTGGCAGCGGCTCGGGCCAACTGGGTTGGTGTCGGATATGCAGGCTTGTAATACCGCAAATAACGGGCAATAGCCCTAGGATGATTGAGCATCCTAGGTCAGTAGAGGAAGTTAGACGCTCAATGGGTGAGCCGGAAAGTAAACCGTATAGTGTCTGGTCAGCCATTCGCAAATACAAGACTGATGATATCGACTGGATATGGTCAAATCAAATCAATAGTCAAACCGCTAGATTAGGGGGCGATCCTCCGGCTTGGGAGATCGATGATGAAGACATCGAGTTGATTGAGTCTAGAGCCATTAGTACTGCTGGGGGGGACAGATTGAGGAGATTACACAGAGGGGGTCTGCTTCCTGACGGTAGTCACCTAAGTTGGGCAGATGGTAGATTCTTTCTCGATGGCATTTCTCTTGATCTTCCATACAGAGGACTGAGTAAGATTCTGAGAAGGAGGCGTGGCCTAGATGGAATCAACTGGAGGTTATTGCTCCTCTCAGTCAGTCTAGCAAACAAAAGATTCCGTACTGCTCGCCACAATGAGGGCACAGGAGGCAGCGAAGAAACCATTCATCCTGTGATTTTAATCGATGAAGTGGATTCATCATTGGATCTGCGCCATCCTCATCTCCATCCCTTGTACCACTTCAGAAGGAATCGGTACCCTCCAGGTCATCCGACAAGTTATGCCAGAAGGTGGTTCGAAGATACATCATGGATGCGTGAATGGAACAACCTAAGTCCGGAAGCGGAAAGAATGCTACGTGAAGATACAATTCCAACGGCACTCCATATCAAGAAGGGGCGTCTGCAACTCAGAGTCAGGAGATCATCTAGGAAATGGAGGAAGCTTGAGCTTGAGAGTCACCCGGAAGTCTGGGCTAAGTTAGTTACTTGGGCGCTATCTCCTATCCACAGTAAATCACAGTCAAGACTTCGATGTATCCAGCAGGGCCTCTTCGTGGATGATGATACTCGAGTAATATCCAAAGAGGATATGAACGGAATCAAAATGCTGTCCGGCATAGTTAACGAGAGTCCAAATGTGGAGCTCAATAATGGGAGAAAGGGTGGTTTCCATGTCACTGGTAGCTCCGGTGCTGCCTATCTCGTGGTTCCCGGAGTTGGTGGCCATAACACCAGATTCACCGTTAGAGGATTGGGGCGCAGCAGACAGGATGGAGATGTTGCTGGTGACCCTCTGAGGTGGATGCATCGAGATAGGCCTCCTCTTTGCGTGGTCGAGACTCCCGAGTTGCGCCGGCTTGTGATTGGAGATGCTCTATCTGCAATAATTCTAGCCCTGCTTGATGACTTGAAATCGCAGCAACATATCGATACGCTTCGAGGATATATCCGGGAAGTTCAGCCTAGGAGGCGGGAGGATCGTGAAGTCGTAGAGCATCGACAGGCTGAGGATCTTCGCTTCAGGCTGAGGAACAACAGGGCATACTTCAGAACGAGGAGATACACCGAAGTATTTCCTCGTCTATGGGGTGTTCTGCTACGCCTACCTCTCGGTGAGCGCATGACATTCACTGCAATGCGAAGAGACGAGCCGAACATCACATTCGATGGATGCGGGGCCGAGATTTCGACTCGAAGTCGGTTAGAGAGGGATGTGATATACGGGATGCTTGAGGCATCTGGGTGGCAGAGAGATCGTCACGAGGAGGTTGCTAGAGGTCAGCAGAGAATCTACATCCGAACAGGTACTGGAGCACAGAATCTGGCCAATCAGGTAGAAGGTTTCGCAGGCATGCTTGAGCCCGTGCTCACAGTAAACGACAGAGTTAGGATGGTGCCCGGTCCTGCTTGGACCTACTTCGAAAGAAATAATCCTGGAATCTGTGCTTTGCTTCCGGGCACAGAACAACGCCTCGATTAGGCCTCTTCGGACACATCGTCCGTTCTGCCTTCCCAGCCCTTCTTGAGGATGAAGGTGTCAAGGGTGTATACTGGACACCTGCCGTGCAGCTCTAGTATGCCCTCACGAGAGAAGCCGTGCCTGTGCATCGCTTCCAAGAATGCCTTCCCGGCGACTGTCGATACCGGTCTGTTGGTCGTATCTGAGAAAACCCAGTCATCATTGTCACCAATGGGTTCACCCATTGATGATGCAATCTCCTTCGCAGTCTCGAAAACCTCTCTAGCCGTAGCCATGGACTCCTGCTCTGCTAGGTGATCTCGATAAGTTGAGAGTTGGTGCAGTGTTGCCGCCCTCCTAGCAGTTGCAGAGCCGGTGTTGGAGTTACTCAGGCATTCGGCCTGTCCCTTTACTGACTTCCTCAGTCTCGACTTGACCTTCTTCAGATCATATCTGTCAATGTTCCACTCTCGCTTCATCGTGGCGATAGGTGTCTCGTAGCCCGCATCATCGAGCAATTCTAGGGCGGCTAGAACAAACAGGTGTTGCCGGTACTCTTTGGCCTCATCCCTGGAATCTGGCGAAAATCTAAGCGAATGTCGCATGCTGCCTAGAGTCTTCTTGGAGTCAGCCTTCTTGATAATCTCAACAGCTGCAGCGTGTAGGTTGGGACCTACTGGTGTTTTCGACAGCATCTCGATGATGCCGTCGAGGAAGGTTGGTTTCTTGTGAATCACCCTTCCGTTTAGGGTCCTGAGTCTGCTTATCTTACGGTCGCGGCTAGGGCCCATGTAGGAACCGAGACTACCAGATGTGGTCGAAGTATGATTGGGGTTTGTCGGCACAAAGCCGCTGTCATCATCTAGAGTATCCTTGGGTATCCCACAATCTGCACAGTGAATGTGCGTATCGCCATCTTCTTCATCGATTGAACCGCAATTGCGGCAGTTATTGTCTGTTTGTTCAGTATTCTCGTTGTTATCTTTACACATAATTTACACCTGTTTTTCTTGCTATTATTGTGAGTATTTTCTCGTCCCCGCGACGGGGACTACGCACGGGTCGAGGGACCTGTATAATCATTGAGTCAGAAGGGTATCTTGAGATGCCGATTATACGGCAAAAATGTCATTCTCAAGTCTGGCTCAAGCGCCACTCGTGCAGCTTCACAATCCCATCCAGAACCTCAGCAGTGGTCACACTTCCCGAGTCCTCCATGGCCATCATCACCAGATCGATAAACTCCTCATCAACATCATCTCCCAAAACCGCCTTGATGATGTCAGGAATGTCTGTACCTTCATTGTTAGATTTGGAGATCTCGAACAACTCCTCTAGTCTCTCCAGCGCTGCATTCCAGTCAATCTCACTCATTGCAGCTCACCTCCCTTGTCGTATGGCAATGTGGTCTCTGATGACCAATTGGAAAGTGGTCCAGAGCCAAGAGAGGAAGTTATTCCTGCTGAGTAGCGAGTGATAAGATACTGGCACTCTCCGAGTACTGTGGCTTCGTTCAGTATGCCTGCGAAGCAAGCCAGAGTATCCTTGTCTGTACTCGACCAGTATGGATCCCTTGGATGAGTGTGAATCCACTGCTGGAATGGTGCCAAGGCTCCTTCTGGAGGAGCCATCTTGACCTCCCCTGATTCACCGACATCGACGAACATCTTACCTTCCGAGTCAATCAAGATGCTGATCTCCCTACTCAATCTGTCTCCGATAGCCCAGACCTGCTGTAGCTTTCCGTCTTCTACCAAGGAAGCAATATGCTGCTTGATGAG
>NZWD01000027.1 GCA_002698225.1 Methanobacteriota archaeon
TCTGCATTGGCCCAGAGACTTCTCGAACGCCGCTCTGATTTGGGCAAGCTCAAACTGATTACTGGCAGAGGAGAAATCGGAGGTCCTGAATCGGCCGATCCGGGAATCAGGCCAGCGGTTCTGCAGAGGCTCAAAATCGGTGCTGCAGAAGCAGAGTGGCAGGTGATTCAGAAGTCAAGCTCAGTATTACTCAGACCCATGGGAAGGGCTCCCACTCCTAGGCAGTGGGCCACACGCTTCGCGGTATTTGTTATACCAATGACTGGAGCCATGACCTTAGCTTTCCGAGATTTAGCAGGGAAAAGCTTCGAAGAACAGGGAATGATGTTTGGAACGGCAGCAGGTCTGTTAATGACAGGATTACTATCCAGTTACAGGGATCGCTCCTCCTAGGTGTAATCAGGTACTCCTTCGCAGCATGCCTCAACTACTCTATGACATCTCGGACATTCCATGTGCTGCCTCATTGGAATCGCAGAGCCAGCGTATCCACATTGGCATCGAATATCTTCGCAGTGGTCAAAGTCCACGACGAGTCCTGACAAAGGGGGCACAAATCAGTTGCCCACGCTAGAACCCAGTCTCTCGAGTTCGGTTGATAGCAGGATAATCAGCCAGTCATGTAGTGCTTCACTACCCATCTCCGATAGGGTTGAATTCAAGAATGCAGCAATCAAAACACTTCTGGCTTCGGAAGGATCCAGTCCTCTGGCTTGGAGGTAGAACAACTGGTCATCGTCTAACGGACCATTAGCAGTCCCATGTCCACACCCCACTACTTCATGCTCGAGAACCTCTAATTCAGGAATAGAATCGGCCTCGGCATCATCAGAAAGTAAGAGATTATGGAAAATCTGCGCTGCATCAGCTCCTTTCGAGCCATCCATAACTTTCAACATCCCAGTTCCTACTGTCTTACTGTCGCCCCCACATGCGGAATGCCAAGATAGTCTGCTGAAAGTCTCAGGAGCATCATGATGAATCTCGATGTGGTGATCGAGATGCATCGACCCCGCCCCTAGGATCGAGCCTAGTACGCGTACATTTCCTCCAATTTCTCCCATGAGATATCTCAAATCGGCCTTAGTCCGTTCCGTTCCGGAAGAAACAGTTCCCGCACGAACTTGTGCATCCCGGCCTATATTGACGGAATCTACTCTGAGCATCGTCCCTCGTTGCATGTGTCCAACAACGATGTCGTTCATGACGCTTCCAGCACCAATCTCCCCCGTTCTTAGCAGACCGAACCACTTCCCACTACCTCTGACCCGGGTAATTAGTTCAAGCTCGGATAAACTGCCAATGTCCAAAGAAAGGTGGACTGCTGAAGTACCTTGGCCGGTATCGATATCGAGCAATAGGGGCATATCAGTGTTGAATCCCGAATCCACCTTGATATTCCATCCTGAGGCGGTGGTTACAGCTCCCAAGAAAGACAAAGTCACTGGATCGGATTCTGGAAAGTCACCTATGGATGACTTCACCTTCTCAAGGACGACCCCTTCGGAGACTGGACTACCATCGAGCTTAGTGATTGAGACTTCAGCGGATTTCATCTCTGGAACTTCTGAAATATCACCAGTAGGGTGCACCCTCCTCCAAGGAGTATACCTCCAGAGGTGATTCGACCTGTCTGGCTCAGATAAGGAGAGATATTCAGCCGCGGATTGCAAGTGACCCACCTCAGCCTATGCTTCCTTCCATTTCGAGGGCCATCAACTGGTTCAGCTCTACAGCGTACTCCATTGGCAACTCTCTGGTGAAAGGTTCGAAGAATCCATTGACAATCATGGCTAGGGCCTCCATCTCGGAATGACCTCTACTCATCAGGTAGAACAGTTGATCGTCACTCACCTTGGAGACGCTGGCCTCATGCTCGCACCTAGCAGTAGGGTTTGCGACCTCCATCGTAGGATAGGTATCTGATCGACTCTCCTCGTCCAGTATCAGTGCATCGCATACCACATTGAGTTTGCAGTTCTCAGCTTTGGGCGACACGGTAACCAGTCCTCGGTATGTCCCCCTACCTCCATTCTTGCTAATGCTCTTAGAGAGAATCTTGCTGGTAGTATTTGATGCTAGATGGTGAATCTTTGCACCCGCATCCTGATGCTGCCCATCTCCAGAGTAAGCTACAGAGATGACTTCAGCGTGCGACCCTTCTCCCTTGAGTATCACCGACGGGTACTTCATCGTCAGCTTGCTGCCGATATTTCCATCCACCCACTCTATTTTGGCGTTCTCGTGAGCAATCCCCCTCTTGGTTACAAGGTTGTACACATTAGAACTCCAGTTCTGTACTGTAGAGTATCTGATGTGAGCTCCGGGCATAGCAATCAACTCAACTACTGCAGAGTGTAGCGAGTCAGTCGAGTAACTAGGTGCGGTACACCCCTCGACATAGTGGATACTGCTACCCTCGTCTGCAATAATTAGAGTCCTCTCAAACTGCCCCATGTTCTTGGCATTGATTCTGAAGTAAGCTTGGACTGGCATCTCAACATGTACTCCCTTGGGCACATAGATGAACGATCCACCCGACCACACGGCAGTATTGAGGGCAGAGAACTTATTGTCAGTAAGAGGTACAACCGAGCAGAACCACTTCTTGACCAGTTCGGGATACTCTCTGAGTCCGCTGTCCATGTCTAGGAAGATTACGCCCTGCTCCTCCAAATCCTCACGGATACTGTGGTACACAGCCTCGGATTCATACTGGGCAGTAACTCCTGAGAGCCACTTCTGCTCAGCCTCAGGGATTCCCAGTCTATCGAAGGTGTTACGAATCTCCTCTGGAACATCATCCCAGTCATTCTCGGTGGCTTCGGATGAGCGTAGATAGTAGCATATGGCATCGAAATCTATCCCGCTAAGAGCACTGGTGTTGCCCCAGTTGGGCATAGGGCGCTCGATGAAGTGCTTGTAGGCCTTGACGCGCATCTCTGTCATCCAATCAGGCTCTTCCTTGAGCTTAGAAATCTCCCTGACAACTTCCTCGGAGAGGCCGAAGTCAAACCTAATGGTCGAGTTCTCTGAGTCATTCCATCCTGACTTGTAGTCCCCTACAGCATCTCTGGCCTCTTGGTTGTCAGGCATCAGGCGACCTCCTCTGCTGCAGATACTTTCTCGACCCAGTCGTAGCCATTCTCCTCTAGCTGAGTGGCCAGCTCGGGACCGCCCGAGGTGACGATTTTGCCTCCAATCAGAACATGTACCATATCGGGCTTAACATGCTCAAGAATCCTTGAGTAATGAGTGATAATAAGGGCGCCCGATTCAGTCCCTCTGACCGCAGTGTTCACTCCTGCGGCAACAGTCTTGATTCCATCGATGTCTAATCCACTGTCTGTCTCGTCCAAGATAGCGAGTTTGGGCTTTAGAAGCATCATCTGAAGGATTTCAAAACGCTTCTTTTCGCCTCCACTAAATCCGTCATTGACATACCTTGAAAGGAAGCTGCGAGGAATATTCAATTGGTCCATCGCCTCATTAAGCTCATTCCTGAACGCCGCTCCTTTAGCCGACTCCTCTCCCCTGATGCTCGCCACTGACTTGCGCAGGAAGTTACCAACTTGCAGTCCAGGAACTGCTTGGGGATACTGGAAGGATAGGAAAACTCCCTGCCGAGCACGCTCCCACGGATCTTCGTCCAGTAGGCTCTCTCCATCTAACAGAACATCACCCTGCTCTACCTCGTAATCAGGGTGCCCCATTATCACATTCGCAGCAGTAGTTTTGCCACTTCCATTACGCCCCATGATGGCATGAACCTCTCCCGGGAGTATCCTCAGATCTATGCCTTTGAGTATGCTCGTTCCGTCAATTCCGACATGCAAGTCAACGATTTCCATAAGGGCATCTGGCTGGTCGGATGCGACTGACATGAAGAGTTCCCGCAATAGGCCCCTTTTGAATGTCTGCTTGTGTTTTCGGTCACCCTAAAATCACATTACCACTCCGTTCGACTCGTGGAAACATCACGGGAATCAGAAGAGCCGGCTTCGGAGTCTCTGGAGGAAGCCTACAGAGTCCAGGTTGAGGAGGCAGTAAGGAGGGAGTCGGAGAGGAGAATCCAGGAGGCACATGACCCTGATGAGATAGCCAGATTAGAAACGCTCTCATTAGTCGAACTCTCTAAGTCAGAAAGTCCCGAACTGATTCCTGCTCTGATGGCAAGGCTCGGCCCAGTAAGAGCAGCGTTGGATGGCCACGGAGGAGGACTAGTAGTGTCAGAAAGCAGAATTGAAGACACGACGGGTGGAGAACACATCTCTCTTATCCTAGATCTCGATGGCGCATGCGTCTCGTGCGGTGCCGCCCCTGGAACTCTGCAGGGAATACAGGACGATCTCCTGATGGACCCTGAAGTGATTGAGGTGAGATTCAATTCAGGGATGCTAGAGTGGTTCGACGACCTACAGCGTGAATTCGTACTCAAGCACGGCGGAGTCACTTTCGTCTAACCTATCAACGAAGATATGACCTTCATAGAGCCCTGAGCGAATCCGAGCACCGTAACCTCATCCCCTTCGATCAAAGTGGCGTATTCTCCGGCCATCCCGGCTAGATCGTATGCTCCAGCCTTGCCCACCCATGACTCGCTTGCGACGAGATCCGCCAAGGTATCTTGTGTCAGTTCTTTGAACTCAACTAACGCAGAATCAGTCCAGAGGTCAGCGGTCCACCCTCCATGCAGAACCTCTGTCCCTATTGTCTGGCCTAATGGAGGGTACAACACAGCTGTAGCGGACCATACCCTATGCCTCCGCCCTGAGAGTCCTAGCAGCATACTAGCAGCCGAGAGTTCGTCAACAGGCTTGCCAAGGGCAACCATCGGGTCATTCGGGTCCTCGACTAGTGTATCGGATACAATCGCCACTTCTGGGTTCTCTCCGCCAATAGTCATCTCCTCGGCGGCAGACTCGGCCTTTGCCGAGCAAATCATCTCTACTTGGCTGCTGACTTCAGTCCCACTTGGGGGATTAATCTCCTCTGTTGCAAGAGCCCTAAATCGTAACTTCATCGGTTCAGAAACTAGTCCGCTAAGAATCTCCTTCCTACGCTCTGAGGCCGAAACAAGTAGTACCGACACCATGCAAACATCCTCAGAGGACTATCCGCTCGTCACATACCGGGCAGTTCGCCGAGGTGTTGCCTGATGCAATCTCGAACCTGCTCGAGCAACTGTGACAGATGACTGGCCTGTTAATCGGAGGAGGGGCTGAGGCATCAGCAGGAATCAATCCCTGCGCAGGTGGATCTGGGAGGGCAGGAGCAGGAGGCATAGCCGGCTTGGGGACAGAAATTACAGGTTCCTCGATTAACTCAACTTCCTCAGGCTCGTCATGTTGAATCTCTGCTACTACCTTGATGTCAGTCTCATCGACCACATCCACGACATCCTCCTCTAGCATGACGACTCCAGGGGCCTCACTGGTGCGTCTCCGGGCCCACCTCAGGCCCCTAGCAGAGAGGCTGACTAGGATTACTGTGCACAGCAGGAGGATCGTGATTGCGAAGCCGCCCAATAGGATGTTGAAGTTCTGTTCATCTAATCCCAACTGATGACGCAATATTTCCAATATTGAATCTCCCACTCTATTTGGGTCGTAATCGTCTATCACTGCTCGAATCTGCCAACCACCAGCGGAAGTATGGATAAACAGAGTCTCACTACTCGAAGGTGATCTATCAACGAGATACAGGTTACCTAGGTTTAGTCTATCATAAATACCGAGCCAACCTTCCTCTGGATTGATAATTCCATAATTCACCTGTGGGCCAGTTGGGCCGACTAGATCGAACAGGATCTGAACTCCTCTGTCAGTTTCCACTAACTCCATCGCCGCCATACCTCTGGCTGGATATGTCTCAGTCAGATTTTCTATTGCATTGAAAGACGAGTCGGCGATGATGGCAACCATCTCGGCATCGACACCCTCGCCCTGCTTCCATGTCGAGACTATTCTCTCTTCTCCTCCGATGACAAATACCTTCATCTTGGCTAGAGACACATCATCAGCTACTGATTTCCTGAAAGTCCATGACGACTGCTCAATAAGTCCATGGGCGTACCATAGGCCATGCCTCTCGATTCCCGTGGAATCACTCCTAGTGGACTTGTACAGCAGATGAGCGCCATCACCATCTCCGAACTCTACCTCCAGTGCACTAGTCTCTCCAGGAATCAAATCAATCTCATCAACTACATTGGGAGTCAGTGACCAGTCCGATGACTTCGTGGGCGCGTCCGCATGCAGGATAAAGACGCTGGTTTGGTCATTAAAGGTGCCACTAATGGACATTTCACGATGATAACCAGAAACCAATAATTCGGATCCATCGATGTCCATGTCTATGCCCCAATACTTCCCCTCAGACAGAAGTATTGGCTGCATTAAATCTTGAATCGGCGTCATCTCACAAGTCGCATCTATGGTGGAGTAGCTGAGAGTCTGTCTGAAGTATCCCGAGGAGTCGATGAATCTCCTCGTCCACACTATGTGGGCCCATCCATCTTCGGTGCCTTGGAAAGCTAAATCTCCTGCCCACATCTCATCCAGTACATTGGTACAGGAAGTTACCATGCGATTGGAATTGAGCCGATATAGAGAGAGGACCCCATCCTTCTCGGTGATAACTAGCCCCTCGTCATCTAAATCGATGACCCTAATCGGTACCTCTCCGGTTCCGAATTCGATGGCCCGCGAACCGGCTAGAGTGGATTCATCTACGAGGACAGTAGACTCGACTTGATTGTTCGTCCAGTCTAGATCAGCCAAGCCTGAGCCGGCAACTGTTATTCTGAGATCGACAGGCCCCGAGTTATTCATTCGGTGGGCGAAGGAGATTTGCGAGGCGCCTTGTCCCATGACTAGCGGGATTGCGGTAGATGAGACAAGAACCCAACCGAGGCCGTTGTGAATCTCCAGTGTAGCCTCGACGCTGGTGGCATCCGTCGAACCGAGATTGTCCACTCTGGTAGTAATCAGGAATTGCTCATTGGGCCTAGGGATAGGAGGCTCGGTCCTGACAGCTCCATCCCTGAATGCGAGATCAATCCCTTGGGGTCGCTGAATTACAGGGAATGTGATGGACTGGTCATTGTCCGTCTCATCTAGTTCTTCTATGGAGTTAGCCGGGTCGAGAGAAACTAGCAGAGTCTTGTCGCCTATGGTGGTCGGGTTCCAGTATAGGGTCACCTCAATGATGTCACCACTATCTATGCTCGGCAAGACCATCTCGTCCTTCCGGGCACCATCCTCATACAGCGAGATGGCTAGATTAGAGGCAGTCATATCACCGTCATTACGAATCTCGGTCCTGACCTCAAGGAAGGTGTTGACATATGTCTCGCTAATTGGGATTCCATACTCCTCGACGGACAAGCCTGTTCTGAATATCAGGTTAGGTGCGGGAGGGTCGTTATCTACTTCCACCACCCTCTTGACTTCCTCTGAGTATATGCCATCTCCACTGACCATCCTAACTGAGATTCTGTAGAAGCCATCGTCTACTTCTTCAGTGTCCCATGTGACTGACCAGTCTCCGTTCGAGCTGCCACTGCCGCCAAAGGTCTGTGCAGTCTCCCATGATTCGGTCCCGATTCTCCATTGTACAGTACCGCCATTGACAGACTCCCATGTGCCGAACACATTCACGCTGCCCGAGACGGCAGTCTGTCCACTGGGGCCTCCCATAGTTGCGGCTACAAGTCCTACCTCGTGCTTCTGCTCGACAACTTTGCTCCATTGCTCAAACTCGTTTCTAGCTTGGACCTCGATGATGACATCTATCACCTCAATCTCATCTTCTGTGAACTCTGGTAATGTGAAAGGAGTAGTCCAGTTAACCGTACCTTGGGCCGCGTGCCAGTCTACTATGACGACCTCCTGTTTCGGCTCTCCTTCTGGTCTGTGAGAGTAGGAGATTCTAACGGTGACCTCCTCAATCGTACCATTGGTATCCTTATCCTCGTCTATATGGCCCCTAGCACTGTAGGTCTCACCTTCGACCAGCCACGCATCTTCCTCAGGACTCTCAATCACCACCCATTCTCCCGAGCCCGAGGGCGGAGGGTCCGTACCATTTCCAGGATCCGGGTCTACATTCCCTCCGAGCATGACATTCAGAATCATGTTTCCATCAATGATTCCGAAACCGTAGTCCTCATTCCATCTGTTGCTGACATCGGGAAGTGAAGCCTGACCACGAGTCTCCGAGTTGTTCTGAAGCAGATCCTTGACTTCTTGAGGCTCCAAGCCATCATCTATCTGCAGGATCACTGCAACGAATCCAGCGACCGCCGGACAGGACATACTGGTCCCTGTTAACTGAGTGTAACTGTCCTCAGCCAGTGGCCTAGGTGCGCCGGGCAGAGAGCTACTTGAAGCGGCGTGTTGAGCGGACATGATATTCGATCCCGGCCCGACTACCGTGGGTTTGAGTTCGTCCCACTCATTATTGTCTCCATCATCCTCTCTAGGGCCAGAGTTAGAGTAGGAGGCAATCATATCATCACCTCGCTCGATAGTATTCTCATCGTCTATTGCTCCAACTGTTATAGCACTGTCAGAGGCTCCGACTGAGGTTACTCTACGCCGCCCGTCGTTGCCTATTGCTGCTACAGGAACTATCCCCGCTTCTGCTGCCTGATCCACGGCCCTAGCCTCGGCGTTGGTTCCGTTGTCTCCCGGATCATCTCCCTGAGGGTCAGCCGCTGAGCCGAATGACATGGACATCACTTGGATGCCTTCACTGGAATCGTTGTTGCCCCAATCGGTATCGGCGTTGTCGACTACCCACTGAATTCCTCTCAGAGTAGCAGCAGAGTTGGTGGCGCCAGCGTCACTCATCACCTTGACATCTACAAGATATGCACCGGGCGCATATCCTTGATTGATGCGACGGGAATCGCCGGTTCCTAGGGCTATACCTGCCACATGAGTTCCATGGCCATCTCCGTCATCAGGGTCAACGCTGCCATCATCGCAGTCTTGCGAACTCCATGATGTGGCATCGCACCCTGCAACCCACTTCGGGTCTGCTAGTTCGTCAGGCTCCTTCTCGTTGTCATTGTTAGAGTCTGAGAAGTCATCGAGCGAGAAGTGCTCATTATCGACTCCGGTGTCCAGAATTGCTATTACTATTCCCGAGCCATCGTAACCAAAGTCTCGCATAGTCTCGTCAAAGACCTCTGAATCCCTCACTTTCGAGCCTCGAGTCGCCTTGTCCAGAAGTGGCACGATTACATTCTGCTCCTCGATCATGACAACTCCATCCAAAGACCAGATGTCAATTAGGGAGCTGACTGGAACATGGTCGATGACTATTGAATCGAGGATGCGGAGAGGATCGAACCACGAACCTTCGTCCTGCCAGCCGTGGTTATGCAAGACCTGCTTGATTGCATTGATGTCATCCAATCCAGGATGCCAGGAGTAATCGACGACAATAGCTACTGTTGGAAAACCATCTGCTCCGATGATGGATGTGACCGAAACCGAAGTCCGCTGCCCAGCGATAATTCTCTGTAACCTGTCATCCATCCCATTAGAGTCGAAGTCGTACCAGTAACTGAACCACCACCCGGGTTCCTCAACAGGCCATCCTGCCCCAGCGGGAGGGAATCCGGGAGACCTGTCCTTGGCTGGGCAGATGTCTTCACCGCACATCAGTGGAGGTGGCAAATTATCATTTTCAGATTGATCCAAACCACCATCTGTTGGATGTTCTGGAGCAGGAACGAGGGCGCCAGCAGCCACTGAAACATCCATCACGAATATCAGAAGGGCAATCATGACAGAAACTCTTGACCCGGTGCTCCTCAGCATGGCTCTCTCAGAGAGCCAAACTAGGATGCTGTATAATCCCAACCTGTACTAGTTAGTCCGAATTGCCATTAAGGCCAATTCAGATGCGCCCCAGAGAGTGTACATGTGAGGTAGCAAATCTCTCCATCCATCTCTGTAACTATCTCGCCGTCACATATAGGGCAAATGGCATTCTCAGATAGCTCCTCCAACCATGCTCTCCTAGTCTCCAACTCATCGCCCTCTTCTCTGAGTCGCGACAGTGTCCTTGCAGCCATTCCGTGGAGGGGATTTCCGGACTTAGACCAGGGGTCATCAGCTAAATCTCCCATTCGACTCTTGGCATGTTCTCTCATGGCCGTTGAACGCTCTGTCCCTGATATCCCCCCAGAGTCATCCAGTGAGCTCGGCGCTCCTCTAGCTAGGGGTCTGGCAAGCAGATACGCCAGGAAGAATCCGCCGACATGTGCCATGTGGGCCACATTAGACTGCCCAGCGGTAGCAGTTTGGAGATCGTAAATCTGCCAAACCTCTAACCCCAGTCTGACGAAGACAATCAACCATACGGGCCATGCCCTAATCAGGAACAGTAGTGGGAACTCAATTTTGTCATCCGGCCAGCATGCCATGTATGCCCCTAGGAGGCCGAAAGCGGCCCCGCTGGCCCCAATCGCAGGGATTGTTGAATCAGGGTGAGTAAGAATCCAAGCGATGTTTCCTCCGATGAAACCCAAACAGTATACTGCGACCCACCTGCGGCCACCCAGTCGCTGCTCCAGAGGGACTCCAACCAAGGCTACGACGATGATATTGCCAAGGACATGCACCCAGTCAGCGTGCAGCCAAGCTGCAGTGACCATGCGATATGACTCCGCTGGACCAGTCATGATACTAGGCTTGATGCCTAGGGAATCAATTACCCAAGATTGACTCATGACAAAGCCCCCGAGAGATGACTCCGCGAATTGCACGAATGAGACCAGAAGTAGCGATAGCACCGTGGCGAGTGCTACGCTGGTCTGAGAGCGCATCGCCCATATGAATGGAGCAATAGCCGCAGATAACATTGCAGCCAGCAGAAAGATATCGAACCAATCCAAACTGCTCACTCAGCCACCCCTCTGCCTCTGCGCTGGGGCCCGTACGAATAGCCGCTTCGTAGCATGGAATCACTCAAACGATGCACCTTACTCCCCGACTCATGGCAGCAGGCTCGATGCTACAGGTATCAGACATCGCAGTCGACAGAGGTGGTAGAGCGGTCCTAAGAGAAGTCGATTTCGATCTCATGTCAGGCGAGGTTGTGGCGCTTACTGGTGAGAATGGCTCTGGAAAGACCACCATGCTAGAGGCATGCGCAGGAATACTGCCTCTTTCTGAAGGAAGTGTGAACCGGCTGAGCGAATCGGGCAAGATGCAGATATTGAGAGACCACGAGGGACGTAGGAATCAACCACCACCTACTGGTTTGACTCTCCAGAGGGACGGAATCTGCGGCGAGGAGACAGTAGAGGAGAGGCTCGAAGTATCCCTTAGTGTAGCGGGAAGGAGTATGCTAGAACCCACTGCTACCGATGTGTTGAGACTCTGGAGCCTTGAGCATCGCAGGGCCGACAGGGTTGCACAGCTATCTGGAGGCCAGCGCCGCCGTCTCGCCGTTCTTTGCGGACTAGCACCCGCAGCATTGTCAGCCGAACCCACAGTTATTCTGCTGGATGAGCCGTCCGAAGGCTTGGATCGAGCCGGCAAGGAACTTCTCATCGGGTGGATGAGGGCACTCGCTGAAGATGGTCACTCAGTGATGGTGGCTACCCACGATCAAGCAGTGATTGACTGCTCTGATCGAGTGATGGAAGTAGGCAGCGGCACTCTGAGAGAATCAGAAGGGAAGTCTGAGGGCATTGCTTCGGTGCTACCCGAACCACTGCCTCCAGTACCGCAGAGCACTCACAGGGCACTAGTTCGCTGGGCAATCAAGATGGAGACGAGAAACCCTCTGGATACTATTGGTAGAGCAGCGCCTGCCCTAGTCGCCCTTCTTCTATCCTACGCGCTAGTCGGAGAAGTCGACATGACTCATGTAGGGAACGATATGGTGGCCGCTCTCGTCCTAGCCCCCGCCTTCATCACCGCAGTAATCTCTCCCGCACTAATTCGCCGACTCGCAGAGGAGCGTTGCGGCGCTTGGTGGGTGGCGATGATTGGTCCGAGCGCGAGACATACCTACTCGTTAATCGGGGCTTCAATCATACTCCCGTTACCGATAACTTACCTCGCATGGGCAGTTCTAGTGGATCCTTCGGACTTCGTCAGCCATTCTGAGGTAACTCGTTGGCTGTGGTTGCCAGCGTTGGTGATTATCGACATCGCCGCCGCTGCAGCCGCTTTGCACTTGCTAGTCGCCGACTTGCGCAGAGCCTCGGCCGCCGCAGCCTCCCTGCTACTACTCGTACTGGTCTGGCCTTTCCTGCAATTGACGGACGCCCTTTCCCTGATGATGACCGATGGGATGTCCTTCGGACTGGGAATGGGTGACCCCCTAACCTCATGTATCATCGCCAGCGTAATCTCTGCCTCAGTGTGGGCGGTGGCAGTATTCCTGCCTGATGCTTGAGGACTAGCATTGATGACCAACAACATTCTCGCGCCCCCATGGCAGTTGCCAGAAAGGCAGGCGCGGCATTGACTACACTGGGCCTGACTGGAGCCGCCCTGACTCTTCTCCTAGGCTTCATGTGGGCGCCAACGGTCGACCCCACCTCTTGGAACTCTCCTGAGGCATACAGGATACTGTACTGGCATGTTCCATTCGCTTGGTCATCTTTCCTCGCATACTGTGTCCTGTTCATCGGCTCAATCGCTTGGTATGCAAGGCGCTCTGAACTAGGATGGAGGATGATATGCACCGGTTCCGACCTCGCCCTACTGTTTGGGCTGGGGGTGGTCATTTCAGGGCCAATTTGGGGCTCTGCAGAGTGGGGAGTGCCTTGGGACTGGGGCGACTTGAGGCTGAATACCTACGGCTTGCTGACTGCCGTTTCACTTTTCCTCGTCCTAGCTAGAGGTTCCCAACCGGACGGACAGGGAACTAGGGACACTATCGCTGCCATCGGGCTTTTCGGATTTGCTTTGGTACCAGTAACTGCGTTGGCTACTACATGGTACCAGGAGCGTCACCCTGGAATCGTGATTATCGAAAGCGAGGAGACAGGATTGGCACCTGAGATTCTCAATGTTCTGCTTTTGGGCTTTGCCTCATTCCTACTTCTGTTCATCGGTCTTGCCATCCTAAGCGACACCCTTCAGAGGATGGAATCAAGACTGAGTCACCTACAGCGTCAATTGGATCAGGAGGTGACCCATTGAGCGGTGTGACTGAGCTTGGGTTGGCTTATGCAGCTCTGATTGGTCTGTTAGGTGCCTATGTCTATCGACTTGTGACTCGCTTGGCGGATGTGGACGCCCGCCTGACAGCGGTTGAAGACACCGTATCTGCTGAAGAAAACGAGTGAGGGCCCAATTATTCCCTACGGGAACCCTTGAAACGGGGCGGCGGGGCGCAATTCGGCGAGGACCATGTCTAACGGAGCATTCTGCATCGCATGCGGAGCTCCTCCTCCACTGACCTCAGAGAGGATGTGTGAAGCCTGTCTCAGGCAGCGCGCTGAACTTTCAAGGGTGCCAGAGAGGATACAACAGTATCGCTGCTCAAAGTGCGACTCTTACGAGGTGCGCGGGAGATGGTCGCTGATGGATTATGATGACATCGCAGATCTGAGAATACGGGAGAATCTCGTGGCCGAGGAGCGTGCGAAGAATGTCGAAGTATCATTCTCCGTTGAGGTTATCGACGATAGGACATGCAGACTACAAATCGAGGTGACTGGTACAATAGAGGGCTACCAGTTCGATGACCAACATGAGGCACTTCTTCAGACCAGCAATGCGGTCTGCACCCCCTGCACTAGGAAGGCTGGTTCATACTTCGAGGCTACAGTTCAGCTGAGGTCAGCAGGAAGGCGCTTGGATGATGTTGAACTCAAGCAACTAAGGAGAACATTGGACGAGATGCTCGAGAGCATGGAATCTGACCCCATGTTCTTCGTCACCAAGGAAGGATCGGTGACGGGAGGTTGGGATCTGCAACTCGGTTCCAAGGCTATGGCGAAGAACTGGGGGAGGCGACTCGTCAAGTCCTTCGGAGGCACCATCAAGGAGACTTCGACCGTTGTTGGATCCAATGACGGCATTGATGTTACCAGGCTGACTCTAAGTTACCGCAAGCCCGCTTACGATTTGGATGATGTCGTCCGCTTCAGGAAGCAGCTGTGGATGGTAGACGGTTGGCAGAGCGATGGGCCCAGCCTACGAAGACTCGACAGGTACGAGAGGTCCGGTGCGTCATGGAGGGACATGGAGAAGTCCATCGTAGTCTGCCCCAGCAGAGAACATCATGTCGTCGAAGTGATGAATCGAGACAGTTCAGCCGTCGAAGTGATGGATCCCACTGATTACAGGATAGTGACCGTCGCCCTACCCTACGATGACGATGGCGAAACCAGTCGCATACGCATCGGCTTCATAGACGGAGCATGGGTGGCTCTACCTGCTGGGAGGAGGTCTCTGAATGAGTGAATCTGTCATGGCCGATTTACTATCGCAACACGACTCAGGCGATATGGCGGGCTACGCACGCTCCTTCGTTGACGACTTTGAGGCAGCGATTCGCCATGAGACTGGATTGAGTCCTGACTCTGATTGGAGCGGAGTGATTTGCCTTGGGATGGGCGGCTCAGGTGCCGGCGGCAGATTCCTAAAATCCATTACAGACTCAGAGGGTGGAATCCCGTTTGTAGTCTGGAGTGATTACGGACTCCCAAGTTGGTGGGGACCTGAGTGGCTGGTACTAGCTACTTCGTACTCTGGAAACACTGAGGAGACTCTAGATGGAGTCAGAGAGGCTCTAGAATCGGGAGGATCTGTGATTGCCGTTTCGTCTGGAGGTCAGTTATCAGACCTCGCCACCGGTAGTGATGATGCGACCCTGATGGAGGTGCCCGCCGGGCAGATGCCCAGGTCAGCGTTCGGACATATCCTCGGCTCCCAGATGGCAGTCTGTTGGGATATGGGACTATTGCCAAGGCCTAACGAGGATGAACTTTCAGCAATGCTCAAGCGATTGAGGCAAGCTTCTTCCGAAGCCGACCCGATTGGTGGTGATGCGATGTGGGAGAAAATGGCCAAGTCCCTCGTCGGCCGAGAAATCGGGATCATATCCCCATCAGAACTTAGCCCTGCCGGATACCGCTTTGCTTGTCAGATTAACGAGAATGCGAATGGCTTCGCTACTCCTTCTGATGTGCCTGAGATGAACCACAATGAGATTGTTGCATGGTGCTCAGAGGGGCAGTCAAGAGCCATGATAGCGCTCACTTGCGAGGGCATACATCCTCGCAGTCAAGCACGGTTGCAATGGGTCATGGACAATGTGGAGAATCAAGTATCATGGAGAATCGAGTGTGAGGGAGAAAGTGTGCTTGAACATCTACTGTACGCCGCCCATGTCACAGATTGGGTCTCGATTATGCTGGCCGTGCTGAAGGAGCAAGACCCATCAGACATGGCCCCGATTGACTCGCTCAAAGCATTCTTGTCAAGCGTTCAGTAGAGCGGCCCTAGAACGAGCCTTGGATCAGGGTAGTCCAACAGCGCCTGCTGCCTATCTCCCGGCGCTACTACGCCAGGGAGATCATGCGTTTCTGGCTCGACTAGAGAGAGCTGGAAGTGCAGGTGCGGTTCCCACCCCCCATTCTCGTGTTTGTCCCCCATCCAACAGATTACCTCGCCCGCACTCACTTTTTGGCCAACTGCCTTCCCTTCAATAGAGGCTGCATCGAGATGCCCATACAGTGCCCATAGTGGAATGCCATTGAGCAAGTGCTTGGAAATAATCACATTACCATAATCACCATCAGCAGGATTGTAGCCGAAATGTGAGATTTCCCCGTCGGTGAAGGCCATACACGGAGTGCCGACAGGCGCACCGATGTCTATTCCAACATGGAGGAATCTACTTCCTCCGAATAGGTCGGTCGAATACATCCCGGGACGCAGTTCATCGTACCGGCCAATGTCATATTCGTATTTTGAGGGCGAGTCGTCACCCGTTGTGAAGTCCCGCACTTCATACTCATCAGGAAGGTGTACGACTGGCTGAAACTCATGCGAATCCCAGTCAATCATGTATATCGGTAGGGTCGGATACAGATGACACTTGCCTAATCATCATCTAGGTTGTCTGGATTCTCTAGAAGATCGGCAGGATTGGACGAAGGTAGAGACTCGACATCTTTCAATTTGCGTTCCATGACTCTCAGTCTCCTCATCATCGAATCTTCGCCCTTCTCATTTGAGATCGTGTTTGCGGCTGTATTGAGTTGCTTATGCAACTTAGTCATCATTTCTCCAAA
>NZWD01000028.1 GCA_002698225.1 Methanobacteriota archaeon
GTCGGATTATTGGCATTCACCGATAGTTGGATTGAATCCACAAATCCTGATTCAGAAGGAATAGTCACTGGGTTTTTCTTTGATGGGGTAATCAAGCTCTTCGGACCATTCTGCTTATGGATTGGCGGTGCTCTTGTTCTCGGCAGAATCGGAGCTGCAGGGCCAATGATCTTCTCAGCACTGCTTTCATGGTCACCGGCAATTTCAGACATCAAGCGAGGACTTCGCGGCTCCGGTTCAAGCGAATCTGTAAGCCGCTTGGCAGTCATCATGCTCCTCACTCTGTCAATTGTGACACTCGCGGCAGTTCAGGGATATACGGGTACGGTAGTTGACGAGAGGACTGCCTCAGCCCAGTCTGGCGCGGATATCCAAGTCCAATTCACCCAACCAGTGACCGAGCAGGAAGCGATTACCATAATCACTGAGGCGATTATTCGCGCCGATGACTCCGAGGTGCAAGAAGTTCAGTCCGCTACTGCGGTATCTAGTATATTCACCAATCCAAAGGGAGAAGGGGCCGTCCTTACTACCTGGATTGTTTTTGATGGCCACGAAGATACCTTGCACTGGGACAAGCAATCAGTTCCCGGTGACGACATCGATGTAGTCGTCAATCAATGGTCGGAAAATGGATTCACAGCCGGAGAAGCAGCAGTTGACATCCTCGACATTGAATCTGATTTTGGCGATTTTACCTTTGAGTACAAGGCATATGATTGGTACTTAGGCCCTGATTTTGAGCCTGTTATCACCGTCACTGTGACAGAGGTCAATCTGACATACATGGGGAAACACGAATGGATCCCGGGCTTCGGGACCACAGAGACTGAACAGTCTTTGGTGGTTGGAGAGAAGGCGTACCGCCAACTGGTTGGTGATTCAGTAGCAGACTCTTTCTCTTCCAGCAGATGGTTCTTTGAATTATGCGATCAGACTGATGACAACTGCGGAGATGCACTCAGGACCCTCAATGCAGAGTTGACCAGTGATGCTGAAATTTCTTCAGTCACAGATTGGTCAACAACTCATAGAGATGTAGAGAGAAATGGAGGCCTGATTTTCGGCACCCCGGGACTACTAAGTCTACAGTTCGTGGTCGCATCTCTGGCTTCTGTCGCTTCGGCATTCGTTTTCCTATCCTTAGTGCTCACGCAACGCAAGCGTGAGTTGGCGATTCTGCAAGCAATCGGAGCAAGCTCAAATCAAGTGATTAGATTGGTTCTGTTTGAGATCCTATCAATAATCATGGTAAGCATGGCCATGGGCGTCGCCCTCGGATTGGCTGTTGCCTACTCCTTCAACGGATTCTTCGCGGTTTTCGGCTTCATCTTCCAGATTTTCGGGGGCCAATCTACTACGATTAGCAGAGTTTTAGTCTGGCCGTGGTTTGATTTGGGATTAGTCAATCTCTCAGTCTTGATTGCCGTTGTATTGGCTCTGTTATACACAACGCGGAGAGCGCTGCAAGCGGATTTGGCTGTGGTACTGAAGGGGGAGTGAAATGGGTACACACGATAACGATATTCTGAGGGCTGAGAGCCTATATCATGTATACGAATCCAATGCTGAAGATGGAAATGTCGTGGCATTGAGGGGAATCCATGTCACTGTCTACCATGGTGAAGCCGTAGCAGTAATAGGACCATCCGGATCCGGTAAGTCGACACTTCTAAAGAGCCTTGGAGGATTGATGAAACCATCCGCAGGGAAGGTCTCGTTGGCCGGAAAGGGACTGACTCGAATGACAGGACATGAATTGGTTGAGCACCGTCAGAATACGGTCTCGTTCATCTTCCAAGACGCTAATCTGCTACCTCATCTCAACGCATTGGACAATGTTGCACAACCTCTACGACATCAGGGTGTTCTGCCGGGAGAAGCCAGAGCCAAGGCACAGGCATTATTGGATCGTCTTGGCATGGGGGACAGGGCTCACGGAATGCCCGAGGAACTTTCTGGAGGCGAGCAGCAAAGGGTTGCGATAGCCCGAGCGCTAATTACAGAACCCAAACTGATTCTGGCCGATGAGCCGACAGGAGCACTGGATCCGATTACCAGCAGAGAGGTCCTAGAGCTATTCGATACGCTTCACAAGGAAGAGGATGTAGCATTCTTCCTAGTTACTCACAACAGGGAGGTCGCCGCCTTCTGTGAGCGGTCACTTGAGCTCAGAGACGGACGCTTCGTCGCTCAACACGGAACAGATGTGGATATCGCCGACCTATCGGGCAGCCGTGAGCTAATCATCGATGATACAGGAACGGTGACCCTGCCCCCAGACATACTAACGCAAATTGGTGGCCCGGGTAGATTCGAGATTCCTGATATCGTGCGCGATTCGCTAAACCTTGAGAGGGTATCAGAAGAGAGGATAGACATCGATGGCAAGTCCGAGATGATTCTCGCACCTACTTGCCCAGCATGTTTCCATGATTACGAAGACAGTGATGAGCAACGCTGTCCGGAATGTGGCTCAAGCCGACCTATGGTTCAGGCCTGAGGCAGAACCAGTTTCTGCGGCTTGGCAATTCCGAGATCTGCGGGCAACTCTCTGACCTTCTCAGGTAGCGTGATAGGAATCATTTCCTTACCTATCAGGGCAACTCTACTCTCTTTCCTTTCTGACAGCACCTCTCTGCCGACCAGCGGCGCCAGACGATGCGAGAAACCCATCACATCTTCGTGACTGGGCATGTTCTCGATAGCCAGGTTGTTGCGACTGTTACCGACATAGACGAAGCCCTTGGCCTCTATGAAATCAGGATCGGCGAGATTATCCAGACGGGCATAATCCTCGTGATATCCAAGCGACTCGTGCTTGATTAGAGTGTGCCTGCATACCGTTCGGGTATCTAGACTCGGAAGTAGTTCAAGGGTCTGCTCGAGTTTGTGGAATGCAGCCTGATCAAACTTGGGCTTGCACAATCTGTCGAAGACCTCCTTGTTCGGGGCGTCAACGCTGACATACAATTGGGTAGGCAACGGATCTAGGTTCTCGATTACCTTGGGTAGGCTACCATTGGTGACTAGAAAGGTCGAGGTGCCGTGCTGATGACAAATGTCGAGGAATTCACCTAGGCGTGAGTACAGAGTAGGCTCGCCGTTCAGAGAGATAGCAACGTGCTTGGGGTTCTGCGCTTCCAGCCACTTCTCTCTGTCTGCCTTCGGGTTGCCTCCAAAGCCGGTAAGAAGCCTTCTTTGGGCGCGAACCGATTCCAAGTACAGCTCGTACGGGTCATCGTCAATCTTGTGCAGAGTATCCGAATGAGGTTCTCTCCAGCAGTAGGTGCATGCTAGGTTGCAGGTGTCAACATTTGGTGCCATCTGCATGCAGCCATGACTCTCAATGCCGTAGAAGGTGCCCTTGTAGCAAGAACGGTCAGCTATCAGGCTCTGCTTGGTCCAGTGGCATACCTTGACACCTCCATGCTCTCCGACTAGGTGATACTTCTGCTTCGATAGTCGGTTTGCGATTTTCGGCTCGATGCGAGTGATTGGGCTTTGCATGCACTCGCCTCGTAGGGCCTGCGTGGGGCCATCCTGTCTTGAAACTGCCCTGTTCGGCTGAAATGATATACTGTCAGCACCAATCCGAGGTGATGACCCGTGCAATCGCGGTGTGTCTCGTCCTCGTCCTATTGACGACCACCATGACAGGGTGCTTCTCTCCCGAGGGTGATGATGAACTCATTGCGGTCGGAGATTTGACCATTATTCCGGAGACCCTAGTGGGGGCGCAGTTCCAGACTGTCGAGTTCAGCGCTTCAAGCTCTATGAGCGTGCATGTACCTTATCTGGTACTGGATTCAGAATCCGGATATGTTGTCAATGGCACAACTCTTGACTTCGATGGGGCTGGAAGTGCAAGCATCGAGATGCTGGCGCCTTCAAACACCAATTCAACACACTTCCTGCTGGGTAATCTGGGTCGCGACAAGTGGCCACTGCGTGCGACTAATCAGAGTTGGGCTGAGTGGTTTTCTTCAAGCATGTTCGAGCAGTTACCTTACTCCTATGTCGAGCATCCTGTGGGGAGGGAGAATGACTCGGCATACACGGTGGAGGATGGCGCTCTGCACAGCACCGGTCTGATTGATGGCCTCAATGTCTTCGAGTGGCTGGAACTCTTCGCCGATCCTGATTCGGGCTACAATGAACGATGGGGCCCATTCACTCTGAACGACCCGACTTACATGAGGGCGGCCAATTTCATGCAGGCAGAATTGCAAGGTATCGGCTATGACGCGCAGATACACAGGTACTGGCTCTCAGACTTCTCCTACGCTGTCAATGTCTGTGGATACAAAGAGGGAACGATGTTTCCCGATGAGTGGCTGGTGCTTGGTGCACATCTCGATGTTGCTGAGCCTGGAAGTCCACCCGCAGGAGGTACTCGTATCGGCGCACATGACAACGGGGCTGGCGTCGCATTGATTCTCGAGGCCGCTAGAGGGCTAGCACAATTCGACCACCGCAGAACCATCGTTGTGTGTTTTTGGTCTAACGAGGAGAATGGATACGACGGCGTTGACAGATGGATTGACAACATTCCTGCAGGAGTCGCTCTCTCGAACTACCTGAACGCTGATGCTGTGGGAACCAACTGGCCCGGTTACTACACCCTAGTCGTCGATATCATCCCAGAGACAGACAACCAGATTAACGAGCAATGGCCAATGGTCAGACTGGCAGAATGGATTGGCTCGAACAACAACGACATCGCCGAGGCACTGCGTCTAGGCAGAGAGATCTACAACACTGAGGGATACGCTTCGATGAAGGATGTTGATTCGAGTGATCAGCAGAGACTCTCGATATCGGTTCACGAGTCTCAGAGGGGTAGGAGTGACTACGAGAGGATAGCAGACCAGCTCGGGGTGGTCTCGATGGACTTCGGTTCGCTCACCGGGGGCTCTGACTGCTATCACGGGCCTTGCGACACGCTCGAGACGATGATTGACATGATGGTGACCGACAACGGTACAGGGGTACAGAATCTAGTCGAGTCATTCGACTTGATTTCTTGGTGGCTGTTCAATCTGGCTATGTATCTGGACGAGACGCCGATTTACAACGAGTCCTAGCCGTACTTCACACCGGTTCCGTAGGCGAAAACCTCGACGGCCTTGACCTTAGACTGCGCACCTTGGGGTGCCATATCGGAGGTATCTATCCTCACATTGATCACATCGTCGTATCCATTTGAGACGGCATTCTCCCTCAACCTCTGCATTGCCTCAGCCCTACCGGCAGCAACCACTTTCTGGAGGATGTCTATCGAACCTCCGATTAGATTGTTGATGAAGCCAATCAACAAATGCCAGTGACTGGGACCGAAGACGACCCCGGCCCAAATCACACCACACTCAGTAATGTCAGTTCGATATCCTCCATCGAGCGTAGTTAGTGGGTCGCGGCCCAATGAATCACGCAATGAAATCTCTCTAGATGTTGTGTCAGCAATCTGATCGTCCAATCTCTTGCCACTGAAGAAGAAAGCCCAGATTAACATGAATGGATATGCAAATGCGTACAGCATCCCAAAAGCGGCTAGAAGCAATAAAGGGAGCGCGCATATACTGCCTATTGCTAACGGGATAATCACTGCCCACTCTGTCATGGAGATAGCCTCCTTCACTCTGCCTTCACAGCGGTTCCATAGGCGAACAACTCTGCTGCTCCTGCAGTCACTGCTGAAGTAGCGAATCGCACGTTCACTATCGCGGTGGCTCCTCTGCCCATAGCCTCAGCGACCATCCTTCCAATCGCCTCTTGACGAGACTCCTCAAGCAGTTCTGTATACTTCACAAGCTCACCACCCATGATGTTCCTGAGACCTTGAGTGATGTCTCTACCCACATTCTTCGCCCTCACCGTCGAGCCACTTACGACTCCGAGGGTTTCGGTAATCATCATTCCAGGTATCGTTTCCGTGTTTACGACTAGTATACCTTGCACCGTTTGTTCCATGGCCCGGCCACAGCACGATAGACGCTTCAAGATTGGGGCGGAACATCAGCAGCTGAAATGAGCCTAGTTGGGGGTTTCGATTTACTTGCAACAAGACCTAGGATACCTAGGAAACATATGTTGCAGACAATAATCTGAGCCCAACTAGTAACCAAAGTGATTGATTCCATTAATTCTGCACTGGACCCCCACTCCTCGCCCCCTCGACCAGTAGCGAACTCGGGCATCAATAATCCGCTTCTCGTCAAAATCCACATCAAACCCATACCGCCTAGTAAATTCACTCCTATCCAAGCCCCTACCAACTTGATTCCCAAATCCCTGTTACCTCTCCAAAGCACTGGTACACTGAACAGACCAATTATGGCAAGAATGCCGCTGTGTACAGCTTGGAATTTCATGACTTCCATCATCTCGTCCATGTATTCTACCATGTCATCCCAGAATTCATTGTTCTCGTTCCACTCGGCCTTTTCTTCATCAGTTCCATCTTCAGGATAGGGCTCTATTTCCTCGAAATCTTCAGGCATTAACCTGTCAATAAAAATTGGAGTCAATACTCCAGAAGCTACACTGAGAAGCATGAAAATTGACATCAGTGCCATGAAGATGGCCAGTCCCTTAAGCCACCAAGGAGAAACCTCCTCAGGAATATATGGGGCTTCTAATGTCGAGTTCATGAACTTCGCATGGGCTCTTATGATTAGACTGTCTCTATTCCAATCGATATCCTAGGGGCGGTTCGATTGTTGGGATGGATACACTCGCGACCAGGGTGAACGCAGAAGTTTCCTCTCAGGAACCTACGACCCAGAATTAGTCTGTGACGCATTAGCGAACGATCCTTCAGGCACAGTTCGATATCGAAGTCAATTCCCGCCATCTCAAGAGTCGTGCGAATTACCGGTCGAAGAGTCTCATGACCGCCAGTATCGCGAATCCGTCTCCACCCGAATACCGGCCGCTCTATCCAATCACTTTCGTCACCGAGGCGGAACCTTACTCTGCTCTCCAAATCCGACTCGATGATTTCAATATCGCTTGCGTGTAGTGTACTAGACCATGCACCGGTATCCATCTTGGCTAGCAGCGGCCCCTCATCGAGCTCGGGTATCCCTACCCACTCGCGCCAACCCACCATGACCAACTCGAACATGCTTGCTTCATTCGGCGTCCGGCCAGGTGAGGTTCTTGAATCCGTCGGATAGAGTATCATTATCTCGCATTTCAAAATTCCAAATTTCCAATCCACATTTAGACTAAACACTCTATTTACGAATCGTTGAAGTATGGGTGCCATAGGCCATACCTAATGGCGCAAGAAGGCATACCGGAAGCTCTGACCTTCGATGACGTCCTCCTGATGCCAGCCGAGTCTGCCGTCCTCCCGGCACAAGTCGACATCTCATCTAGGCTGACAGACTCAATCAAACTCAACATTCCACTAATCTCAGCGGCAATGGATACTGTCACTGAAAGCGACATGGCGATTGCTATGGCTCAGGCTGGTGGAATCGGTGTGATTCATCGGAATATGAGTATTGAGGCACAGGCCGCCGAAGCGTATAGGGTCAAGCGATTTGAGTCAGGACTGGTCCTAGACCCAGTCACTATGTCACCTGACAACACCGTCGGTGAACTACGCCAAATAAAATCTCAGAACGGGTTCTCCGGCTTCCCCGTAGTCGACGACTCGGGAGTGTTGGTAGGGATAATCACCAATCGCGACATCAGGTTCGTCTCGGATGACTCGGTACAGGTTTCGACGATGATGACTACCGATGTGGTCACCGTCCCCGAGGGCGTTGACCCACAGGAGGCCAAGCGACTCCTACACAAGCACCGCATCGAGAAGCTCGTTGTCGTCGATGACGACGGAGGATGCGCTGGCATGATGACAGTCCGCGATATACAGCGAAGCCGCGACAACCCTGACTCCTGCAAGGACATTCAGGGTAGACTGAGAGTTGCGGCAGCCACCGGAACTGGGGAAAAAGGAGTAGAGCGAGCACTCGCACTATTCGAGGCCGGTGCGGACGCGATAGTAGTGGATACCGCTCACGGCCACTCTCACGGAGTAATCGATACAGTCAGAGAGATACGTAGTCAGGCTCCAGATAAAGCACAGATCGTGGCGGGCAATATTGCAACTGGTGCGGCTGCTGACATGCTAATCGACGCCGGTGCGAATGCAGTCAAAGTCGGAATAGGTCCCGGCTCGATTTGTACCACTAGAATCGTCTCGGGAGTTGGAGTCCCACAGCTTACTGCAGTCCTTGGTGTAGTTTCTGAGTGCGGCAAGAATGAAATTCCTGTAATCGCCGATGGCGGTATCAAGTACAGCGGTGATATCGCTAAGGCTATTGCCGCAGGAGCCGACTGTGTGATGGCCGGCTCGTTGCTTGCTGGTACCGACGAATCTCCGGGCGAGACCATTCTCTATCAGGGACGATCGTACAAGGTCTACAGAGGAATGGGATCAGTAGGGGCCATGACCCAAGGAGCCCATGATCGATACTTCCAGTCGGAGCAGGGAGACACCCGCAAATATGTCCCAGAGGGGATTGAGGGCAGGGTACCTGCAAGAGGCCCAGTTGACAATGTAATCTACCAGATGGTAGGGGGTCTGCGCTCGTCAATGGGATACACTGGAAACGGCTCTATCCCCGAGATGAAATCCAACTGCAGTTTCGTACGAATCACCAACGCCGGACTCTCAGAGAGCCATGTCCATGATGTCGAGATTACCCGCGAAGCTCCGAACTACCGCAGGTGATTCCGTGGAGAATATCGTTCTGGGTGGAGGCTGCTTCTGGTGCGTAGAGGGTGCGCTGAATGGTCTGCGAGGAGTAAGCGAAGTAATTCCGGGCTACTCAGGAGGGCATGTCGAGAACCCGACATACGAGCAGGTATGCCGTAAGCGCACCGGACATGCTGAGGTAGTCAGAGTATTCTTCGATGCCGATACCATAGACACAGCGACCCTGCTCGAGGTCTTCTTCACCTGTCACGATCCGACACAGTTGAATCGTCAGGGTAACGACATAGGGCCTCAGTATCGAAGCGCTGCATTCTATTCTACTGAGGAGCAGAAGTCTAGTATTGAGGATGCTATAACCAAATCTTCCACTCTCTATGATGCCCCCATCGTGACTGAAGTGGGTCCACTGATCAACTTCTTCGTAGCTGAGGATTACCATCACGATTACTTCGTGAATAACCCCGGTAACCCGTACTGCAGGATGGTAGTGGCTCCGAAAATCGCTAAGACCAGAGCCAAGCACGCACCTCTGTATGACTGAGACGGCAGAACTCACCCCCGAGCCATGGGCAGTGCATCTGCTGGGACTCGTAAACCCGATGATTGTCATCGCAGGCAACCTTCTGGGTGGGGCTTACACTGCGATGGGAGTAGTCTTCGTTTGGGGCGTAGGGCCCATTCTAGACATCCTGATGGGTGATTCCAAACAACCTCGACCACCCAGGGAATCAGGTCTGCCCTTCGAGACACTTCTCTGGGTGCACGGAATCGTCCATTTCATCGTCCTAGCCACCTTCTTCAGATTCGCCTACCTGGAGTCATCCGTGTCGCTGTGGCTAGTTGTCGCCGCATTATCGACCGGTCTTTCCGCTGCTGCCTCAGCAATAGTCACAGCCCATGAGCTAGGCCACAAGAAACCGAAGAGTCCGGGCTGGAGACTCGCTAGAATGCTATTGTTCAGCATTCACTACCCGCACTTCACCACTGAGCACAATCACAATCACCACAAGTGGGTTGCAACCGACAAAGATCCAGCTAGCGCCACCGAGGAACAAGGATTGTGGTCGTTCTGGATTAGAACAATTCCCGGGCAATTCTTCTCATCAGCCAGGGTCCACGCCAAGAAAGGGCGGACCGGCCTAAGAAACCCCTCATATCAGGGTCTGGTGATTCAAGTAGCCGCATTGGGGGCAATGCTGGCAATGCCTCAGGGTCAGACTATGGCGGTAGGTTGGATAATCCTGTCAACCATAGCTATTCTCACACTCGAGTATGTGAACTACATCCGCCACTGGGGACTCAGGAGAGGACAAGATGGGCGCCAGACAGAGATGCAGTCATGGAACACCGAGGCGAGATGGTCGCGATGGTCGCTACTGGAACTGACTCGCCACTCGGATCACCATCTCAGGGCCAGCGTCCCCTTCTGGCAACTTCGCCCCCACCCGGACGCACCTGAACTCCCTGCCGGATACTATGCCTGCTGGTGGCCCTGTCTAGTACCTCCAATCTGGAAGCGCTGGGCCGGCAAGCGTATTCCTAGGAACGCCGTCTGAACCCACTCAGTCAGGGTAATCTTCAACTGTGCTACGAAGCCGAGCGCTCGCATGGTTCCGGATTCGGTGGAAGCGACTTCAGTCTCAACCACCTCTGCTCTAATCCATACTGGTCTGCTGAGTGTCGGCCTAAGCAATCTATTCTGGAAGGGTAGTGAGTTGAAATCCGACAATCCAGAAACTCTGTTGCTAGTCGCATTGGCTCTGTTTTGCATCGCTATACCTTTCCAAGGACTTTACATTCTTTTGAGTAGAATGATTAGGGAATATTCCAGTTCTGTAATGGTACCATCTTCCATCCTTTCCCTTGCATCTCGTTGTGAGTTTGTTAGTTATGCATGCGGGATCACCGGTTTTTGTCTTATGCTAGCTAGAACCTCGAGCGTATTGGCTGCAACCTTGGTTGGCTCAACCATGTTGGTCATTGTTATGGCAAGATTAGCACTTTCTGTCCCTACGAGATAACATTCCCGCCGTAGTGATGTTGATGAGACTCGGAGTCCAGTGACTGCCAATGGCAGAGGCGATTGCCTTCCCCAGTCTACCTCCGGCATCACCTTGGGATGCCTATCTTCTGATTCTCATTATTCCATTCATGCTGCGGTTGATTTTCGTCATGCCGCCCCTAATCGACCTAGTCAACACATACGCCCCCCCTGGTGAGAGGACAAAGCATCTCAAGTGGTTCTCTGAGAGACTGAGGAAGCTACCCATCGAAGGATTCTGGCTCATCGTCATCAATGAGATACTTTCATTCCTGCTACCTGCAATCATCGCCATCACGGCTAGAATTTGGTTCGGACCGATAGGTTGGCCCAGCTGGAACGAGACTCCTGATATCGGTGTCACCCTGCTGCTTATCGCGGGCGCTGCTTGGATTATCACAGATTTTTCCAAGGTGACTCGTTCGCGTAGAGGTATCCAACTACTCGCCAAGTATAACTTGACCACCGCAAAGGCTGCCGTTCAAGCCGCAGTGGTTGGGCGCGAAATTCTCAAGGGCGTAGGAGAGATCGAGGTCCCACGCCCGTGGAGAGATGTAATCGATGTAGAGCATACAGTCGATGGTGAACATGTGCCCGCTCCTCCTGATGGGCCGTTGCAGAGGCTCAAGCATCACTTATTCGATATTGTAGCTGATTTCGCTGAGACCACCATAGAACAGGTTAGGGGGCCGGCTGGAGAGGCGATGGACAAGTTCGATGAGGACATTCAGAGGAGGTTAACTGAGCGCGTCAGAGCCTCCAGTCGTTCTTTGCTGAACAATGTGGTTTTCTCAACGGCGCCACTACTGGTGCTAGCCGGACTGCAGAGACTGGTCTAGAAGCTCCTTTTCTTCCTTCGAATATAGCGATGTCCAGATGATTCCTAATGCTATCTGGACCAATCCAGTTGCGGCAATCACCTCCCGCAAATCTAGCAGTCCATTCTCCATTATGTATCCAGCAGAAATTGCTGAGACACCCATCATCAGGGTGATTACAAAGTGATCAGTTCCAGCAACTCTGCCCCTCCACTCATCATCAGATCTCTCTTGTAGGAATGTAGTCGAGAGTACCCAATTTAGCCCGCTTGCGGCATGGGA
>NZWD01000029.1 GCA_002698225.1 Methanobacteriota archaeon
ACTTCGCCAAACTCGTGGTCCAAATTCAGTCCTGAACTATTCGACGAGCCCGACGACCCAGACGGCTGGAACGAGCTTCACTTCCCTCCCGAATATACTCTAGCTCACTACGAGATGAGTCATATCCTGCCTCACCTAATCAGAGACGGAAGGGGAGAGATAGATGTCTACTTCACCCGAGTCTTCAACCCAGTCTGGACCTATCCGGATGGTTTCTCGTGGATGCGCATGCTAGAGGATGAGAAGGGTATTGGCTGCCATATAGCCCTCACTCCAACATGGAATGAGACGGCCTTCTTCGCCGACTATGTACTACCGATGGGTCACGCTTCGGAACGTCACGACATCAATTCCTATGCCACCTCGGCTGGTAAGTGGGTAGCGTTCCGCCAACCTGTCTTGCGCGAGTTCGCGAGAAGAGAGGGGAAGGATGTCAAGTTCACCAGTGAGGTTAATCCGGGCGAGGTTTGGGAGGAGGACGAGTTCTGGAATGAGTTATCTTGGAGGATAGACGATGGTACCATGGGAATCCGGGAGCACTTCATGAGCCCATACAGAGAGGGGGAGAAAATTACCATTGATGAGTACTATCAGTATACCTTTGAGCGCGTCCCGGGTCTTCCCGAGGCGGCTGCCAAGGAGGATTTGGACGCCCTAGGTTACATGCGCAAGCATGGAGCCTTCCTGATTGAGGAGGCGACATATTCCAAACATGAACAAGAGGGTTGGCCGACACCTAGCGGCAAACAGGAGTTTTATTCTTCCACAATGGTCGAGTTCGGCTATCCCGAGCACGCAATCCCTCACTATCGCGTCCTCAGCCATGTCCATCCGGACAAACTGCAAGGCGAGGATGAGTATTGCCTGCTCCCTAACTTCCGACTTCCACAGCATATCCATTCGAGGTCGGCCAACGCAAAGTGGCTAGTCGAGATAGGACATCGTAATCCAATCTGGATTCATCCAAAGGATGCCGATAAGTTAGGCGTTACAGAGGGTGATCTGCTCAAGATAGAGACCGAGATAGGGTGGTTCGTTGACAAAGTCTGGGTTACAGAGGGAATCAAGCCAGGAGTGATCGGGTGCTCGCATCATATCGGGCGCTGGAGGCGTTCGCAAGACCAAGGCAACAAATTCCTGAGCAACGAGGTGAGGATCGAGGACATCGGAGATGGCAAGCAGAGGATGAGGACGGTCTCAGGAATATCGCCTTGGGAGTCTGATGATCCAGATACAAACCGAATATGGTGGAGGGATGGTGGAGTTCACCAAAACATCACCCATGCAGTGCAACCGGATCCAATCAGTGGTGCGCACTGTTGGCTGCAAAAGGTCCGTCTGAGCCGTCCGACCGAAGATGAGAGATACGGAGATGTGGAGGTTGATACTCAGAAGTCATTCGAGTACTACAAGCGTTGGAACGAAGTAGCGAAGCAGCGCGAGACTCACCCCCGAGGGGAACGTAGACCGTTGTGGATGAAACGACCTTTGTCTCCGAAAAAGGAGCATTGGTACATCGAGGATTAGTCGGCTAGAACGCCCCAGGTTACAGCTTCCCAACCTCGCTCGTGCATGTAATAGAAGACCATCTTTAGAGATACATCTGCAGCGAGGAAAGTTCCGCCGTGCTCCATCTCCCCGGTCAACACAACGACAATAGCTGCACCAGTTAGAGATGCAATGGCCCTCCAAGTGGCCGCCTTAATCAAACTCCGCTTCCGCGTCTGCCCCATGTTAATTGGAGGGGGGGCCTAAACATCTGACAAATAATACCAACGGTCCTTGAAGTGAGCATCTGAGGTTTTCCAAAGTTAGATTGGTGTGCCATCAGTGCATAGGACTGACATCGGGGGCGTCAATATCCTCAAGACCCCAATCTGACCAGCTCCAAGCCCTCTCATGGAAGTAGTACAGGAACATCTTGGTGACTACCTCGATACTGGCTATGCCTAAACCTATTGTCCAGCTTCCAGTAATGACTCTGGCGATAATTATGGTGTCCGTAGTCGCGAGGGTTCTCCATGTCAAGGTCTTCACGAGACTGCGGGTTCTATTTGCGTGTCCAGTTCCGGGTATGTGTTCAGTCATGCATCTCGCTGAGCACCATCATGGATAACTCCTCCTACGACGCTAATTGGCATTGGAGTCAGTATGATTCGATAATAACAGCGATTCCTTGCCCTCCGCCAATACAGGCTGTAGCGATCCCGTATCTGCCATCAGAACGTCTCAACTCATGGGCCAGAGTAAGAATCAATCTGGTACCTGTTGCAGCCAGTGGATGACCCAGCCCGACTGCACCTCCATTGACATTCACCTTATCCGCTTCTAGTCCTAGTTCCTGAATACAAGCAACCGCCTGGCCAGAGAATGCCTCGTTTATCTCCCACCTGTCGATGTCCTCAACTTCGAGGCCAGCCCTCTCCAAGGCGAGTTTGCTGCTGGGAACTGGCCCGTAGGCCATTATTGAAGGATCCAACCCAACTATGCCCCAGTCGACGATTCTTGCCAGTGGCTTGTCACCATCTTTAGCAGCTCTGTCTGCAGACTTCAAGACGACTGCTGCTGCTCCGTCTACAACTCCCGAAGCATTACCTGCAGTTACAAGTGAATTGGGGCCAAAGTGAGGTCTCAGGCCTGCAAGCGATTCGGCTGTAGTACCACGGACGAAGTGATCCTCGTGGGCTGCAGTGATGACTCCCTCAGGAGTATGAACATCGATTATTTCGGGCTCAAAGAGTCCCGAGTCTATACTTTGTTCAGTCCTAGAATGACTTAGTGCCGCAAACTCATCTGCCTGTTCTCTAGTGACTCCGACATTGTGACAGAGCCTGTCACTTGTCTGAGCCATGAATGAGTCGCAGGTATTGTCGATGAGATTAGTGAAGAAGTAGTCCTCCATGTCCTTGGGCAGGACATAACCCTCCTGGGGCGGTCTACCCAACTTGTATGATGTTCGCTCGCCTCGCAGCACATGCGGAGCCTGAGAAAGGTTCTCCATTCCTCCTGCGACCACCACTTCAGCCTCGCCGAGCATAATCATCTGTGAGCCGGAGACGATTGACTGAGCCCCGCTGCCACAAAGTCGGTTCAGTGTGAGCATCGGGACTTCCTGGGGAATCCCGGCATTGAGTCCCGCATGACGGGCCCCGTAGATTGCTTGGCCTGAGGTCTGGAGGGCGTGACCCATTACGACATGGTCGACTGAGTCAGGTTTCGTGTTTGACTTATCTAGGGCTCCTTGAATCGCAATCGTACCTAGGTCCTCGGTAGTCAGGGAAGAGAGTCTGCCTCCAGGCTCACCATCTCCGCGCTTGCCCCCTAACCACTCACAGAATGGAGTTCTAGCTCCTCCGACAAGAACCACTTCAGTTCGTGACATAGTTCATCCAAGCGAACCCTCCTCATGAGGGTGACTGTCCAAAGGGGACAGTCTACTCGCTGGCTTCTTCTTCATCCTCGGCCATCGAGCCGAGGTAGTCAGGGAGGTCGACTCCAGCCATCTTAGCCACATCGTGGATTGGTGGCAGGCTTTGCACTAGGCTGCTGACGAAGTTGCTGGTTGCGGACGATCCGTCAGCATTGTTGCCTCCGTCCCAAACGGTGACCTTGTCGATTTTGAGATTACGGATAGCCTCAACCTGAGCTGAAACCATACTCTCAATCTTCTCAACCATCAACAGAGTAGCTGCTGCTTTCGGGTCTCCAGCAGCGCTGTTAACTAGATTCTGGTAACCCTGCGCCTTAGCGTCAAGAACCTGCTGAATACCCTTAGCCTCAGCTTCGTAGACTGAAAGAATCGCATCAGCCTCACCACGTGCGACACGGCGTTGGCGTTCAGCCTCGGCTTCGGCGGCTATCTCAATCTGTTGTTTCTGGATGTTCTCTCGGACAATCTCACTTGCTTTCAGGCGCTCTTCCTCCTCGCCAGCAAAGGCACGCTGGATGGCAGCCTCGGACTGCGCCGTAGCGACATCCGCCCTCTGTTTGGCGCCGGCTTCCGCCTCCTTGAGATCGGCGTTTGCATTGGCTATCTCGGCCTGAGCTACATTCTCACCGGAGACTGCCAGAGCCTCCTGGTTCTCGACATAGACACGCTGGTCTGCCTCGGCTGCCTTACGGCCCTTAGCGGCCTCGGCCACATTCTCAGCGACCTGAATCTCACGGGTCTTGTCGGCCTGTGCAGCGCCGATGGCACCGTCGCGCTCGGCGTTGGCGACATCGACACGGGCGTTCTCGACTGCAGTCGCGGCGGCCTTCTTACCGATGCTCTCAATGTAATCCGAGTCGTCAGTGATGTCGACTATGTTCACGTTAATCAGGCGTAGGCCGACCTTCTCAAGCTCCTTTCCAACATTGTGGTTTATGAGATCTAGGAAGTTGTCCCTGTCCTGGTTAATCTGCTCGATAGTCAGAGAAGCGACAGTCAGACGCAGTTGACCAAGGATGATTTCCTCGGCCATCTGTTCGATATCCTCCATCTTCAGCCCTAGTAGCCTCTGGGCCGCGTTCTCCCTGATGTTGTTATCTATACTGACACCAATGGTAAAGGTGCTCGGGACATTGATTCTGATGTTCTGCTGAGAGAGCGCGTTTCTGAGGTCGATATTGATGGTAATCGGCGTCAGGGGTAGGTAAGCATAGTCCTGAATCAATGGCCAGACTAATGCTGCACCACCGTGAATCGTCTTAGACGCACGGCCCTTATCCGTACGCCCGTAGATGACCATTATCTTGTCAGGAGGGCATCGCTTGTAGCGCTGTGCAAAGAAAATTGTCACCGCCACTAATACCAATACAGTTGCAAATATCATCGTCGTCAATAGTGCTCCGCCTTCTGCCATATGCTTCGCCTCTGCGCCTAAGGAGGGCGGGTGAGGTCATGAAGGCTTTCCCTGCGCACTATGAAATATTAAGGCGAAGGGGGCTATCTACTTCCGCTTTACAACGAGTACATCGCCCAAGATATCGACAACCTCGATGAATTCTCCATTACCAATCTCAGCATCGTCATGAGACTTGGCATCCATGGTCCTTAGGCTTCCTCCAAAATTAACTTGGACTTGTCCGGCACTCCCCTGAGGTATCCTCAGGTATACACTACCAGTCGAGCCAACCGCCTCTGAGATTCCCACGCTTCCATCAGACTGGAGGGTGATGAAGAGTTGGAACAGTTTTCCTGTACCATACATAGAGGCGAATCCTGCAATCCCTCCAACGGCTATTGCGAGAGTCGAGGTTTCTGTGGACTTCAAAGTGTACAGCCCGGCTAGGCCGAAGAACATCAGGAATGCCATCAGCCCTTGGAATGTCAATGCCTTGAACGAGGCGTCAGCACCGAGATCTCCGACACCCTCCATTCCAAGTAGTCCTTCGAAGATATCAGCTGCAACTCCTCCAATCATCATCAGTGCGAACCAAAGGAGGAATAGAATTCCGCCAACTAGAGCAGAAGCGGCGAATAACAACTCAAGTCCAGTAGCGTCCCCAAAGCCCAATAATTCGAAGATATCGAAGTCGTCTAGTATGCCCATTGTTCCTCCAACGTGGGCATCCCCACTTTACCCATTCGGCGGCACAACAGAGCGGAATTACTCATTTGTCTTGCCAACTCTCTGCGAAGTATCTCTCTAAGCCCAAAATGGGCCCTACTGACAGACCGGTGATTAAAGCAGAGAGAATTAGGGTCATATCATCGGAGATGAACTTTGAGAGGAGGTCATAGACCATCATGAATACGAGAATCAGAATAATTGGAATCGTCACTCTCCTCAGGAAGATATGGTAACCTCCGAACATGTCATACGCAGGATTGTCGATTACACGGTCGACCATTTGGTCAAGGCCCTGTTTGGGCTTATCCATGTCTCACCTGCTAGTTTGTCAACCATGCCATGGCGGCAATGAATGCCAAAATTCCTGGTATAATGACATTAGTCACTCTTTTTGAAATCGGCAGTGGATCTACGCGTTGTAGCCTTCCGGAGTCTCCCCTAGCCATGGTGGCCTTCTCGAGTTTGTTGTATGACTCTGTGAACTCCTTGTGATGCCTAGCGACGACTATCAAAAGGTAGATTCCAACGAGTACCGAACTTCCGCCAGTAACCTCTAGGATAGTTCCGAGTATTGCTAGAGCGGGATCAATCGAAGCCAACTCAGAGCCAATCAGCAATTGCGTGAATCCAGCTAGGAAGAACAGGACAGAATCAGACCTCGCCATAGTAAACGCGATGATGCGGTAGTGGATTAATCTGTTCCCGGCGTGCCTTCGCTACGATTCTGGCTGCTTGGTCTTGTATCCCATATAGCCCAGGTCCCCTTGGCTGTCGCAACGACGGTGCCTTCGGAGGTCAATAGCCTACCTTCCAGGTGGGCTAGATTCCTTCCTCTACGAGCAACCTCTCCCGATGCGATTAACCTAGTACCAACTCCAACTGAATTGAGATATGAGATGTCGATTTGGGCTGTCGCGCACCATTCTTCCTTTGCTAGAGTAGAAACCAATGTTCCGCCCATAGCTGAATCCAGCAGTGTGGCGTGAATCCCTCCATGGGCTACTCCGCCCATGTTCAGGTGATCCTCGCGCACAGTGCACTCTACAATACAGCTGCCCTCGGTGAATTCGGTGACCTCAAATCCGATTGTCTTGGCTAGGTCTGTAAGCCTAGGAAGTCCTCGCTCGTCACTCATTGGGAAACCTCTCCTGTCTGAACGGCCCAGAGTCTGGGATATAGTCCGTTGCCAGTGAGAAGCTCCTCATGAGTCCCTGTCTCGGAAATCGAGCCGTTACCTAGCACTGCGATGGTGTCTGCGTTCCTTACTGTGGAAAGCCTGTGAGCGATAATCAGAGTCGTCCGACCTACCGAAATCCGCTCAATCGAGCGCTTCAATGCCGCCTCAGTCTCATTATCGACATTGCTAGTAGCCTCATCCAGCACAAGTACCGGAGCGTCCTTGAGTACCGCCCTAGCAATCGCGATTCTCTGGCGTTGGCCTCCCGATAGCCTGTGGCCTCCTTCTCCGATATCGGTGTCCCACCCTTGAGGAAGGCTCTCGATGAACGGTAGTGCCTCCGCCACCCTAGCGGCCTCTACTACTGCATCCTCATCGGCTGCAGGGTCTCCGTACAGGATGTTGTCTCGTACACTTCCCGGGAAAAGGGTGGTCGTCTGACTGACCAGTGAAACAGATTCTCTGAGAGATTTCAGAGTTAGTTCCCTGACATCATGGCCATCGAGAGATACTGAGCCAGAGTCAGGATCGTGGAATCTTAGCAGGAGTCTGACCAGAGTAGTCTTGCCCGAGCCCGTCGAGCCAACAAGCCCCACTGTCTCTCCTGCAGGAATAGTCAGGTTCACGCCCTCGAGTACAGTCTCTCTATCAGGATAGGAAAATCCAAGGTCATTGAAACTGATTTCACCCTTGGCCAGCTCTAACTTGGTATCTCCCTCAACTATCCCAATCTTTGTGTCGAGCAGGTCTAGAACTCTAGAAGTCGAGGCCATGGCGCGCTGATACAGATCGAAAGTCTCGCCCAGCCTTGTGAGGGGCCATAGCAGCCTCTGAGTGATGAAAACGATGACTGAGTAGGCCCCGAGGCTGATGCGCCCATCTAGGGCGAACCATCCGCCTACCAGCATATTGGCTGTGAAGGCGAACAGTATGGCCATCCTGATGATTGGTACGAACGAGGCTGACAGACGAATTGCCTCTTTATTGGCCTCTCGGTATGATGTCGAGACTTCATCGACCCTGTCGACTTCACGCTTCTCTGCTGTGAATGACTTGATTGTCGTAATTCCGTGTAGATTGTTGTTCAGCAGTGCATTGAGGTCGGCTACCTTGCCCCTGACTTTGGTGTACCTGACTCCTATCCTGCGCTGGTAGATGAATGAGCCCGTGACAATGACTGGAATGGGCAAGATAGCAAGTAGGGCGACCTCAGGTGCTACTGAGATCATGATTGCCCCCACCACAATGATAGTAGTCGCCACATGCAGAAGGTCAGTAGCTCCTTGATCGAGGAAACGTTCGAGTTGATTCACATCATCATTCATTATCGCCATCAGGCTGCCTGTCGGTTGCTGTGAGAACCACTGCATCTCAAGTTCCTGGATGTGTGAATAAGCCGACATTCTGAGCTCATGCTGGGCTGTTTGGGCGAGATTTCTCCATAACACCGCGTAGAGGTACTGGAAAAGAGATTCTAGGACCCAAATCACTACCGTTATTCCAGTGAGGATATACAATTGGTCGTAGACATCAGTGTATCCGAACTGAGCTAGGAAGGAGTCCTCCTGAGCTGCAACAACATCAATTGCCATTCCTATGAGAATTGGAGGAGCGAGGTCCCACACCTTGTTGATGATGGAGCAGAAGGAGGCCAGAAGTACAGTAGCCCGGTACTCTTTGAGGTGATCTAGGAGCCTCATCAGAGGATGCGTGCTCCCATCCATGACTCAGCGTCATGCCGGGAGCGTTTGAAGATACTCATGTTCATTGGGCTAGCGGGCCGCCGGTCCACTGCTGGGCCCAAGAATCGTACAATGCAGCATCAATCTCGCCTGTAGAATTGGTACTGATAACATACCCGTCACCCGCAGAGAAGTAACCCCGTTGTGTATGAGAATAGTCAATCCACTGAAGATGCCACCAAGTGCCATCCTCTAGCGTAATATTGGTTGCTGCACCATTGCCAACTGTATGATCGACCCCTCCATCGAAACCGAGAAACATCACCGCCACTGAAGATGGTTCTCCGTCCTCAGTGAGAATACCGTGGAACTCGAGTTGTGCCGGATCAATCTCTGTGGACATTTCCATAGGGACATAGCCGTACCAAGTTGTAATGCCGTCTTGTTGTATTGGGTTTGAATCTATACTGAATCCTACGGGAGTGCGTGGAAGCCCTTCCTGCAATTGTATCGAGACCGATTCTCCAGTCGACACCCTGAGGATGAATGTCTCCTCATCGCCCGAGTAGGTTTCTATTCCCATAATCCTCGGTGGCGAGCCCATTAGCTCAATGATGATAGTATGCGTATCGTTGCTGGCTGATGCTATCTGTTGTGTCGAAGTCAAATCTCCAGAGATAGTCCATGCTAAGTCGGCGATTGATGTTGTGTCAAAGGCGAACGGGGGCCAGAATCCGCCGGGCTGCTGTGTCGCAAGTTGTGCTAATTCGTGGAATGGGTCGCGGTACTCCCATACCTCATCTCTTCCTTCGTACCAATCTCCATCATTCCTGATATTGGTCATATTCTGGCCCTCAATGAACTCGTTGTCTATGGTGGTGGAGCCTATGGTCGTCCTCATGGCAATCGAGCGCAATTGAGAGTGTTCGTCCTTGGCCACATCCCAGTGCACTTCAGTGAACTGCCCGCTGCTCTCAAGCGTAGTCGTTGTGACTATCCTCAATCTGTTATTGTCAACCGATAGAGCTAGTACATCGAAGGCTCCGGGATTTTCTAGAATTTCAGACAATGTATCCGAATCCAGAGGAAAACAATCGACGCCCTCACACTTCTCCACAGGTACATTGAGGCACCCGGAAATCGCAGTGCTGAGCAATAGCAGAGTGGTCAAGGCAGCGAGTCTCACGGGTACCGGGAGTAGTACATGTGTGATGAGCCTCACGCCCAGCCGTCATCTGAGTGGCTAGTTCTGCGTTGCGTCGTTGCTATATGGGACGGATGCGAGGGACATATGCGGAGGGTGAGCAATGGCTACCAAGGATGTCATAGTTGTCTTCAAGAAAAACTTCGAGAAGGTGCACGATGAGTCATTGCTCAAGGTCAAGGCTGAATTGGATCAATTAACCATTGAGGGAGAAGTGGTAGTCGAGTATAAGGTAAGAGAGACTGTTACCAGTGATGACTTCGCCAACAGGGATTTGGCAGTCATTCTCGGCGGTGATGGGACTCTGACATCGATTGCTCATTCGATTGGAAGCGGTATTCCCGTGATGGGAGTCAATAGCCACCCCCAGGATGACGATGAAGATGGGTCATACGGATTCTACATGGGGAGCGAGCCTGAGAAATTCGGAGAGGATGTCAGAACAGCCCTGAATGGCGAAGCGGTTGTCAATGTGCTACCTCGACTTCAGGCCGAGATAATCACGACCAGTGGCAAGAAGATTCTCTCCGACCCGGCACTGAATGACCTAATCATCGCGAACACTCACCAATACCAGCCCTCGAGGTACCGCCTTCAAAGGGGCTCGGGCGAAGATGCGATAGACATCATCCAGCGCTCTTCGGGATGCTTGTTCTCGACATTCCTAGGGCAAGGTGCTTGGTTCAGGCATGTTGTTGATATCGAGGGAACCAGATTCCCAGTAGAAGAGTTGAGTTCGAGGTATCTGTTTGCGGCCAGAGATCTTCCTAGAAGCGAGCGTTTCGATGACGGTTCATACTGGGAATGGACAGGTGAGCCGACCGTAATAACTAGCGATATGCATCGAGGATACATTGTCGGTGACGGTTGGGATGAGACTCACTTCACGAGAGGGGCCAAGGTGGCTGTATCGCTGAACGGTCCTGAACTAACTCTGCTAACCTTCCGTCGCACTATTCACGACGGAGTAGCGCACTGGGTAGACTACTAGAATCCGAGTTCGTCCAAGTCGACATCGCTGTTCATGTTGACTCTGACGGGGAAGGCGAGTGTCACCTTCTCCTCCTCGAACCGCCTGAGAATCTCTGTGACAAAGGATGACTTCGAAGACCTCATCTTGCGTGCGTTGTCGACATAGTAGCGAATCTCCATGATGACCTCCTGGTCGCCGAAGTCCCTCAGTACGACTCCCGGGGGCTTTGGCTTCTGGCTGATGTCAGTATGGTTGTTCGCAATGTCCCTCACAATCTCCTCCGCCTTGGTGACATTGCCCCATGTGGCTGTGAGTCCTAGGCGAATCCTGACTCTGAGTTCACTATGGCTGAAGTTAGCCACCGCATCCTTGGTCAGCAACTTGTTCGGAATCGTCAGTAAGACTCCGTCGGTAGATCTTACGTGGGTGGTGCGCAGGCCGATTTCTACCACATCCCCCCAACTGCTGTATATTCCTCCCAGTTTCTTAGGTAGCAGTATTCGCTCGCCCTCTCGGAATGGCCTGTCAATGATGATGAAGATGCCAGCGATGACATTCTCCATCGTATCTTGGGCGGCGAAGGCCACGGCTAGGCCAAAGATACCCAGCGCGGCAACGATTCCAGCGACATTGATGCCGAGTTCGCTGGCGGCTGTCAGTAATACGATGGCCCACATTGCAACGCCTGCGATGCGGAACATGAAATTCTCGAGCCCCTCATCGAATTCTGTCCTATCGAACAGCTTCCTGAGTTGTCTCTTGGCCAACTTGATGAGAGGGACGCCGATGACGAATATCAGCAGCGCAGAAACAGGTCCAGTCGCCAATAATTCCGAGGCGCATTCATAGGTTGGCTCGAGGGAGTCGGGGATACTTTCCAAACAACTCATGCAATTGTCGCCTTACCTACGGTTCAAAGCCATGACGGCATAAATAAGGGGAAATATCCCGATTACAGAATCTGCTCTAGGAACAACTTGGTCCGCTTGTGCTTGGGTTTGTCGAAGAACTGCTCAGGCGTGTTCTCCTCAACTAACTCTCCCTCATCGAACAATATCACTCGGTCGGCTACCTCCTTAGCGAAGCCCATCTCGTGAGTGACCACAATCATCGTGATGTCTCGATTGGCGAGATCGACCATCACATCCAGCACCTCCTTAATCATCTCAGGATCAAGTGCGGATGTCGGCTCGTCGAAGAGCATAATCTTCGGGTCCATGGCCAATGCTCTTGCAATAGCCACCCTCTGCTGCTGACCTCCGGAAAGAGCGCTTGGATACTTGTACGCCTGCTCGGGGATGCCAACCAGTTCGAGCAGATCGTGGGCCACCTGCTCGGCTTCCTTCCTCGTCATCCCCTTGACCTTCATCGGAGCCAGCGTAACATTCTCCAGTACGGTCATGTGAGGGAACAAGTTGAACTGCTGGAAAACGAATCCTATCTCGGACCTCAGGAACTTCATATCTGCTACACTTGTGTCCTCATCCACGACGATACCATCAATCTCGACGGTACCGCCACTGTGTGGTTGCAGTCTGTTTAAGGTGCGGATGAAAGTGGACTTACCTGATCCAGATGGACCTAAGATGACGATAATCTCGCCCTTCCTCACGCTGATGTCTATTCCCTTCAATGCCCAGAAATCACCGAAGTTTACTTTCACCCCCTTGGTATCAATAATCATCTCATCATCATCGGTTCTCGATTTTTCATCTCTGTCGTATTCACTCATGTCATCTCACCACCTGTGTCACTCCTGAGGCCTAACGATGCTTCCACGCGCATCGATATCCTCGAGAGATAATAGGCGAATATGAAGAAGATGATTCCTGCTACCAAGTAAACCTCCTTGTGAAGCCCAAGGAAGTCCCTCTGCTCGGGCATGATTCTAACAAGATTGAATCCATCGTGGACTCCGAGGAGATAGACCAGTGAGGTATCCTTCCAAAGTCCGATGACTGAGCTGACCAGTGCTGGTACGGTAGTCCTGATTGCACTCGGTAACTCTACGAAGAGTTTTGTCTGCATTGGACTCAGGCCGACTGCATGCGCAGCCTCGACCTGGCCGGATGATACCGCCTGAAGGCCCCCTCGCAAAATCTCAGCGATATAGCACCCTCCGAACAGTGAGAGTATGATGATGGTTCGGACAACTGAGTCTGCCTCATACACCGGATTGATGAAATCAGGCATCAGGATGAATGCAATGAACAGCCATGCTACTAGTGGTCCAGAGCGGATTAGCTCGATTACAGCGACGCTTGGCCACTTGAAAAACGGGAGCTTACTCCTTCTGCCAAAGGCTAGAGCGATTCCGACTCCGAAGCCAAGGACACTGGCTGCGATAGACAGAATCAGGTTGAGGGAGAATCCGCCCCACTCTTCAGGACTAACTCCGCAGGTGATTGCATAGTCAGAGGAATGACAGCCGAATTCCCCAGGTGGGTCGAGAACAAAGTAGGCAGAGAAGAATCCCAGAACTGCAGCTATCATCAGTTTTCTCTGAGCGGCGTTGATGATGTAGTCCTCAGCGTCCTTGAACTTGTCATGAACATACAGGAATACGACATAGCCCAGGGCTATCGCACCGTATAGTTTGAGCATTATCGGATCTCCCAAATCTGCTGCATAGACTCGGTTGCTGAGAACTTCATCGTTCCAGTTTGAGTAATAGGTG
>NZWD01000030.1 GCA_002698225.1 Methanobacteriota archaeon
CGATTGTACCGGGAATTATCAGCATCTCGATGAATCCTTCATCGTTCACCTGCTGGACCCACCTCATCCCAGCACCTATGTTGATGATGAGATTAGGTTCGTCGATGATGTCAGAATCGGCCAAATCGATATCAGCGAGAGTCCTAGTGACGCCTTCGTAATCCAACCATTCGGTATCCATTCGGAACCAGCCCCCCTCGGTCATCTCGAGATCGAGGGTATTTCCGACTATTACCTCTGCCTCGACGAGTCCCATTGCAATGAGGTTGTCATCTTCGTGGGTAGCCCTAAGAATCCAGTTGCCAGGCTCTACCTCGGCAGACCAGTTGCCCGACCAAGTTCCGTCAACAAGCTCCTTATCTGGCACGACGATATCTCGCACCATACCCTCGACTGGAATCAGTTGTAGGGTAACTCCATCAGATATGGCAGTTAGTTGCTCTGAATCGATGTATGAGATTGCCCCCTGGACAAGAACAGTTTGTGCGACCATTTCCATGTCAACTGAGTTCAAAGTGAAGTCCAATACCGAAACAGATAGATTCCGATTAGAGAATCCATCAACAATGAAATAGATTGTCCAAGAGGTGTCTGCAGGGACGAAAATCGACCAATCACCACTATTATCGGTAGTATCAGAGTAGTTTCCATCATCGCCTTGAATATTGACTGTCGCGTTGAAGATACCCTCGCCGAAATCGGATAAGTTGTCATCATCGAAATCCCAGAATACATTCCCACCTAACTCTACGAACTTCATGACTGTTAGATTCAATGTCGGATTCTCTCCTGGAATAGCTGTTATTGAAGTTGATTCATTGGAGCCTAAAATCCATCTCTCTCCGCCTTCTGTCACATTCAGAAGAACTTCCCAACTTCCCGGGGCCACCATTGTAGAAGCCATTCCAGATGAATCGGTGAATCCGAAAGATACCGAACCTAAGCCTTCCAGAGAGGAGAGTGTTGCAGTAATACCTTCGATTGATTCGCCAGAGAAGTCTTCGAACAGGGTCAACTCCAGATTTGCAGCCTCCGTGGTCGACATCGAGATGTCATTTCCTGCATTATCGGATGAGGAGATTATCAATTCGCGCAGAATCTCCCGAACACCATCGGAGGTCTCGAATGGGGCGATTGAGACTATCCATTCTCCTTCGGGAATATGGGCATTCCATCTGCCATCATCGTCGGTAGTGTGAGACAGAACCCATCCTGTCTCAGCATTAGTCATCTGCACCAGATGCCCAGACAGGACTCCTCCACTCTCGTTAGTGAAAGTGATGTTTACCCTCCATTCGGGATCAAAACCGAGAGATCTCTCAATCGAACCTCCCAGAAGTCCGACATCAAAGAGTGTTGACCCGGTCATAATACGAGTTCCGAAGTGGTCGGACTGAGGGTCCGAAGTGGACACATCAATACGGTACGAGCCGGGCTCTAGAGAGAATTCGGCAAGACCTTCTTGGATCCACTCGCTACCATCTCCCATTACCTCGTATACGACTCTAGAGTTGTTATACGCCTCAACTATGCTGAATGGGAAGGTGACTGCGGTACCGTTGGAGGCATTGTTATCTCCTGTGTGATCTAAGAATAGATTCACGGTCACAGAGCTATTTACCGGGTTGGTGATGATATCAATGGTGTCATTCTTGCCATCTACCTCTAGATTGGCAGTAGTGGACGCTATCCAGTCAGCATCCAAATCGAACGTCCAATTTCCACCAGGGAGAGCCATCTGGAATTGGCCATTCGACATTACATTGGCATGCCATCGAACCTCGGTTTCAGAATTGTCTGCGATTACCACGATTGGCTGCCAGCCGCCGTAGTAAGAGTTCAGCGGGTTGCCCTCACGATTGATACTAACCATGCCGGCTACAGCGTACCCCGGAGTAGCCAGAAGAGTGAGGTTGTCAAATGTCTCTCCATAAATGCTCGGGCCTTCAGAAGTGACTGTGAATCTGGTTCCATTGACCAGATTAAGGATTGCTCCGGGCAACTGTACTGTAGCATCGATAATTGCATTTTCTGGAAGAACTACAGAGAAATGTCCTCCCCCATCAGTTTGGGCAGCTGTACTGAAACCTTCCCAATGGAATTCCACTTGGACATAGTCCAAAATCTTGCCTTCATCTAGGCCGGCCTCGTTGAAATCCACATCCTCTTCGTAGAACACCGTACCGTTAATTCGGATACTGACTTCGAATTCATACTCAGCGTAGATGTCGTCCTCGCCGACTTCTATCTGCTCCCAGAGCTGTAGGCCCTCAGACAGAGTATAATTCAGTATCCATGTCCCTAGAGGCAATTCGGCTCTATAATGGCCTGATTCATTGTCATATTCCACAATCGCTGCATCTCCAGTGCCGTTCTTCAGGCGCAGAGTTACATCGAGATCCGGGACTTCGTTGCCACTCTCTAAGAGTATGAAGGTCAGGTCCGAGGTCTCAGGAACAGGTGAAGGGAACTCGACCTCGAGGTCAATCTCCGGATTGAAAATATAGTCCTCAGACAACTCAGGGAATCCGTCTCCGTCTATGTCAGTCTGTGCAGTGTAGTTACCTGGGACGATGGGGCCGAACTGGAAGAATCCATCATCTCCTGGAACTAGCAGACATGGTGCTGTTCCTGAGTTTGCGCACTCCTCAGTCGCATCGGAGTGGCTTGAATTATCATCTAGGAGAGCCACTGTGCTATTGATTGGTGAACCGGTCGAATTGACCAGATAACCGCTAATTGATCCGCCAGCGATATCCACGGTGGTCACCTCCGGACTGCCAATCAATGGAATGATGAACTGCTCTTCGAGATTTACATGTGTGCCATCTTCGAAAATTACGGTGATATCGTAAACACCAGGAACTAAGTCCACGAAGTGGAAAGTTCCAGGTTGCACCATGGGTCCGCTGAAGATTCCTTCTCCCTCTACATTAGCGAATGTGCCATTGATTGTGCCATAGGAACTCATATTTTCCCATACTGACATGGATATTTCCCAACTCTCCAATTGCTCAATTGAGGGTCTTTCTATCTCAAAAATCCCCGACCCCAATAGTGTCGAACGGTAGAGGGAACGAGTAAATGAGGTTGTACCATTAGAGGTGAAACGCCCAGTCGCGTTCATGATTCCGTCGAGTAGGTAATCGCCCCCTTCCAACATGCATACAGATGCGTTCTCAGGCATGGTCGAGTTGACGCCGCATTCCGCAATCTCAGTATCGTCGCTGACAGATCCTGAAAGTGTCCCGCGGCCGGAGAACTTTCCGTCGCCAGTCAAACTATGGTTGTGCGATATAGTCTGTGTGTGGATACCGGTGAAGTCGGTTACTGTGACAACACCTTGGGTAATTAGTGAGCCTTCGCCCGTGAATGTGACTTCCCCAATGCCTCCGAATGATAGGTCGTAACCTTCGACAATGCCACTGGATGTAGTGGTAGAGTGTGGAGGAATCTGGACATGTTCTGCAGATGGGGAGATTTCTACGGTGACATCGGTCAGAGGTTCTTGGTCGAAGAGTGAAGAACCAGACCAGACTAATTTGCCGGTAGCGTGAGATGGCTCTACTGAGACATTTCCATACACTGTGTGCTCGCCGTTACTGTGCCCTGCTTCACCAGATACATTGATGATGGTCTCAGAGAGCCATGTAGCTCCCGATACATTAGCCAAAATCCCAGTAATAGGGTTCACATTACGGTTAGCAGAAGTCTCTTGGAAGATATCACTGAGGGATTGTCCCACATCTCCCGTCATCATCGCCGACCTAGCTGCGTCGAGGTTTGGCTCTCCGATGAAGGCAGAGACTCTGATTTTTCCTGCTGGTACAGTGAATGAGAATTGTCCATTCTCGTCGGCGTCTGCATACCCAATAGGGACCCAGTATGTCCTGTCATCTCCATCTACAACATGGCCATCGGCATTTGCCACCTCTTCGCCGCTGAATGCGTCTCTCTCAAACATCACTCTGGCATTGGGTATTGCTCCGAAGCCCTCGAGCTCTACAGTTCCTTCCAGAGTGGCACCGCTGTAGTACTTCATGATCTTGACCTGTGTGTTCGCAGAACCAATTGTTGGGTTGCTGCAGTTCTCATCGGCCTTGGAACCGTTCTCAAGCAACTCGCAGCGCTCATCATCATACCAGTTTGCTAGGACGAAGTGATTCATCATAGCACCAGGAAGTGGATATGCATTCTCTAGGTATGATCCAGGAGTGCCAGAAGTGTAGAAGTGAGGCGCTGGCTGCTCGGCATCTCCGGGCAAGCCCAACATGGATGTCGAGTATCCAACATAGAACCTCGCAACCATCGTCTCGAAGAAAGCTGGTTGATGCTGGTAGTCGATATCGACCATTCGGATGATTTCGTTCGAGTCGGAAGCTCCTGAACTCTGTCGGATGACGTCGTTCATATACTCATCCTCGAACTCCTCAGATGAACGGGGGATGATTGGGCCTTCTCCTCTTTGAGTCTCATAGACCGAAGTGATGTAGTCCTCCATATCGAGTCCGGATAGCCCGGTAGGGGCGTGGAAGATACCGGTAGTTTGACCGCGGTGATACTGGTAGTCTCCGTAATATGTGCCGCCTAGAGGATAGAGGCGGTTGTCAATCGCGAAGTAGCGAATGTCGTTGTTTCGAACAACAGTCTGTCCGAGTGATCCTTGGTAGTCTTGAACCTCGTACTCTAGGTTAGTGATGTCATGATAGATAGCGGCCAACTCATCCATATCAAAGGCAGACGATAGGAACGCCCGGCTCAGGGCGAGTTTTGAATTGGCTCTGTGCAGACCGGTTGAAACATCATTGAAGTCCTCGATTAAATCACTAGTATACCTGTATCCTCCAATCAAGTAGTGAGTAGTTTTCATTTCGAACTGAGCGTTGTTGAGTCTGGTCGCATTGAACAATTCCAAGGCCTCTTTCTCGTTGTCTGTGGAGTTGCCCATCTGTCTTCCTCCAATCATGACAACCCACTTCTCGTCGAGCTCGGGGAGTCCCTCGGAGTTCAGAGAATAACCGCGCATCAACTCAGTGTGATCGTCAGTCGCGACTATGGCCATTGCTCTGGACAGTACTATGGATTCGTCATTGACTCCTATCGATAGGATTTCGGAATACTCATCCAGTTGTTCTTCTGTCATGTGATCAGAGAGTACTGAGGAAAAAGAATCAGTGAATCCTCCTCCGTCGTTGTATCGGCGGTCGCCCTGAGCAATTGTAGTGATAAACAAGGACAAAGTATCCTCCTGACTGTTGGAGAGAAGCATCCCTCCGCTGTGTGGGATGCCCGACTGGAAGTTGTCTGCCACAGTAGGGTGTTGGCCCTGGGCTAGAGCCTGGAAGCCATAGTCCCACCATGAGACGAAAGCAGGTCGCTCACTGAAGCTTACATCGGAGTCCTGTTCAGACAGCCAGTCGTAAGCAAGATTCCACGAGCCGCCATTGAATCCTGGTCCGAAGGTACCCATGTACCACAACTCTGACCCGGGATTGTAACCCTCGCTCTTCAAAACAGACAGACCTAGGACCTCAGCCCTGAGAAAGTCGGGGGCTATATCGTGAATGGTCTGGTCTACATCTGATGCAGATGCCTCGCCTCGAGGAATTCCCGAATCTATTCCATAGGTAGCGTGTTGGGAAGCCACCATCATCAGGATAATCAGAATGGCCGGGATTGCTGGATTACCCTTAGTAGCTGGCCAGACCGACCTGAATCTAGTTCTCGGAGTTCCTATCCCCGAGCGGCGCCACTCCTTGACGAAGGATGTGAAGTCAGCGCCTTCCCAGAGCATCATCAGACCTATGCCGCCAACAACTGCCATGGCAGGAGTCGCGTTGAAGATGAATCTACCAGCAGACCATGCCATGTATGTGGCGATGATGACCCATAGCCCCAGAAGGAGATGACTCTGACGCTCCCTGCGAGCCCCTCGCCACATCAAAACAAAGGCGCAGGCGACAGCAATCAAAGCGACGACTGGCCCGTAGGATGCGAATAGGACTCCTCTGCTTGGAGCCTGGGCCTCTCCGATAGTTCCGAAAATCTTGTTCTTCGAGAAGTAGAATCCTCCTGTGAAGAGGATATCCCAGCCATTGTAAATTTCAAGTTGCTGAAGGATGTACAAAATTGCTAGAATCCCTCCAATCAAGAGTCCTCCAGTTCCGAGGACAAGTAGCCAAGGCTTGTCCCTGAACGAGGACGCAACCCATCCCAGAGCGACTGTGAATCCGATGATGTAGAACATCGGCTGGAATCCACTTGTGTCGAATATTAGGTTCAGCCCGGGCCACATATAGAATGGCAGTGGGATGAAAAAGGATGTCAGGAGCATCTGTAGAGTCGCAGATGTAAGTGGTAGGCTATCTCTCTTGCGAAACATATTGAGAACAATCTGACCAGAGTAAGCTAGGAAAAGAATACCTGGCCCGTAGACAAATCCCTTCCAACCAAGTGCCACTGTGGCAAATGAAATGCCAGAGAGGGTGGCAAATGCCATGGCACGGGGTTTTCTGTGCCAAGTCTCCCTAATGCCTGCCAACAGGTACAGTGGACTCGAGCTAGGATTCTGAAATAGTCTCTCAGTACCGAGATCGTCAACTGCCCTGACCCAATAGTAGAATGCCATAGACAGGAATAGTAGAGCAAAGGAGTCGTGGTCAGCAAGACCAAAGGTTGCATGTGAGATGTGCCCGGGCATAAGCGCTATCAGCCAAGCCGTCAGTATACCTGCTCCCTTGCTGTGGATGTTCTTGGCTATTGCAGCCAATGGAAGCACGATTAGTGCACCGAACACCGCCGGCATGGCTGCGACGCTCCACCAAGTTGCTTCGTCCGCAGGCATCTCAAGCAGCCAAGACAGGCCCAATCCACCCAGAGCGAGTGACCATGAGAAGAGTGGTGGGCGAGGGTTGATTGCCCCCATTGGATAGGCTCTGTCGTAATCGAAAATGTAGTGGCTCCTCTCGGCTACGATGTAATCAACGACTCGCTTCATGTACCAGGGATCGGACCCTCCTGTCATATCCCACAAACCGGTTGCCGAGGCATTCATCGCAGGTAGTATGTTCCAGCCAGTCCTGACTGCGAATGCAACAAAAATGGCCATTGCAACCATAATCGAGTAGGAGTTATTCTGCCACCAAACACGTGCCTGGCTAGGCTCGTGCCTCGGAGAAACATCTCCGAGGTAGCCCCTTGAGGCCACCATAATCGCAGCGACATTCAACCAGAAGCCGATGAAGAACCAGGAGAACAGGCTCATCGAATCATCTCCTGACAAGAAATTCGGGAACTCATTCCCTATCTCTTGTAAATGACCTGCGGTGTAGAGCATCCAGTTCACTGCGACTAGAGCACCAATGAGGTTCCATCTCTCACAGTGGCAAAACGCGACGAATAGCACTACTATGGTGGTAAACAAAGACCATACGGAACCGAGATACTGATGTTCGGCGTACTCCTGAATCCCAGACAGCTGCCCTAGCCACACTAATGGAATCACTTGGACGAGCAAAACTGTCAGCAGTGTGTACACTAGTATCCTGTTGGATGACGATAGGGGTGCTCCGAAGGATCCGTTGCCGGTAGTGTCTAATCTCCCACGCATCAAAGTCGTTGCAATAACTCCCGTAACAATAGATGTGGCCCAGAACGCAAAGAATACTGATGCCATTGCAGCCCTTTCAGTATCAATCAGGTCAGGAGCCGCGCCTGCCCAGTCTGAAGGGTCTAACATTGAGTTGGCGGCGTGAGATATAGCAAAGTGGAATCCAACGACTACGGAAAGCAGGATGCTGGATTCCTCTCGCCTTCCTGAAAGAGTCAACATATATGTCGAAATACCGACCAAAGCGAAGGTGAATGCACCCAGCCTGCCCACACTTTCAAACAAATTGTAAGCAATAGAAATGACCGCCGCGGCAGTAATGAATCCAAATATTACAATGGCGCTGCGGTGCTTGGAGAGTTGGCCGAATGAAGCAAAGGCACCCATTCTGCCTAACGCAGCAGCCAGAGTGGCTACGACAGGCAGAATCAGGACTTGCATATATCCGTCATTTTCCATAGCTCCATTCGCGACATAATCGGCCCCGAGGAACAGCGCTAGTAGCGTTACAAGCACTGCGGGGGCAGAAGCGATTCCCGTTTGGGAAGACGCTGATTCAGCCGCGGTATCATACTCATTCATCATCAATCACCGTGTTCAGCCATAAGGCTAGCATCGCGCCGATTTGACTGGCTGTTATAACCATTCGTAGAATGGTTGTCAAATTCAAGCCCCGTGAATCGGCATAAGAAATCGCTAGAGAGCCCGATAAGCGATGTCTGACCTATAGTGAGAACCCTCTAGTTCGATGCACTCTATCAACTCGTAAGCGGCAGCCACCGCATCGCCCAGAGTAGGGGCCAATCCAGTCACGGACAGTACTCTCCCTCCTGAAGAAACCAGCCTCCCTTCACCGTCTATCACGGTGCCGGCGTAGTGGACATAGGCTGATGTCAAACCCTCTTCGATTCTGATTTCACTTCCGGAGATTTTCCTGCCTGTCGACGAGGCCGCCGGATAACCCTCGGAGGCTAACACGACTGTGGCTGCACTCAACTCATGGAATACGCATTCCTCTTCTTTCACTCTACCCTCTGCGCAAGCAAGTAGGAGTTGTCCGAGATCACTTGAGATTAGGGGTAGGGTAACTTGAGTCTCAGGATCTCCAAACCTGACATTGAATTCAATTACTCCCGGTGAGCCATCCTCGTCGATCATCAGCCCAACATACAGGCATCCTCGATAGGGAGTCTTTTGATTTCTGAGATGATGATGCATGGGTTCGATAATCTCTCGAGTAACTCTGTGCATGACTGATGATGAGGCAACTGGGGCTGGGGAGTAAGCACCCATTCCACCGGTATTTGGCCCTGTATCGCCTTCTCCTACTCGCTTGTGATCCTGACTTGTGGGCAGGCAGATGTATCCGGATTCGTCCATCACTACGAGCACTGACGCCTCCTCTCCGGAGAGGTGTTGCTCGAGCAGTACGAATCCATCCAAATCTATGCCTTCCAAAAGAGCTTGTTCGGCAACCTGCCTATCTGAACTGACCGTAACGCCCTTGCCAGCCGCCAGAACATCTCGCTTTATCACCCAAGGGGCGTCAAATCTGTCAAGTGCGCTTGGAACCGAAGATGGATTATCGACGACTAGGTAGTCTCCAGTAGGGACACTCAATGATCTCATGACTTCCTTGGCATGTAGTTTGGATGCTTCCAGACGCGCGCCCTCTGAGTGTGGCCCGAAGCAGGAGATTCCCGCCTGCCTTAGGGAGTCTGCCAGGCCATCCACAAGAGGTGCCTCCGGACCCACTACGACAAGATTGGCTTCCAGATCAAGAGCCAAGGCGACTATTCCTTCAGTATCGGTGGTTGAAACTTCGTGATTGGTGGCGACCATTGAGGTACCTGCATTACCGGGCGAGCAGTGCACAGAGTCGACCGATGGGCTATGAGCGAGTCCTATGCAAAGGGCATGTTCTCTGCCTCCGCCTCCAACGACCAACGCCGTGATAGGCCCCATGAGTCCGCGTGAGGTCATCGGAAGATAATGGATTCCGACAAGGGACCTCTAGTATGGGACCGTCTTCAGTCCAACTTTGAATCCTAGGATGTTAAACAGCCTGTGAATCAGAGGAGTTAGTATCAACAGAAAAATGATTTCACCGTACAACTGCTCGTGCATGAGAATCTGCCCATCAAACAACAAGAAAGAGAATAGGAATATCGACACAGCGAACGGAACGGTGTCCAATAGTGGAGCCTTGGAGCTCTCATCGCCCTCTCTCTTTAGGCCGCGACGACGCTTCACGAAGGAGCCGGCTGTGTCGCCGAGCATGCAAGCTAGCCCTAGGGTGAAGCCCATGACGAAGGCTGCTCCCCATTCGCCACCAAGCCAAAACCAATCGGATGAATCGCTGAGTAGTGTGGGATCGACGAAGGGTCTTGCATCTGGAAGGGCGCGTGAACCCCACATATGGTGTGCCAGCATTGTAAGCAGGCCTGCGAAGACAGCCCCACCAAACAAGCCATTCCAAGTCTTCCCATCACCCAGAATTCGGTAACCATCGCTCCAATCCCTACCTCCATCAATGGTCACGCTACTGAAACCCATCTTGTCTGGGATCCACTTGCCAAAAAGCATCGCGCCGGTGTTAGCGAGGTAGAATGGCCCGTACATCATCAACACTGAGAAAATGTTCAACACGAAGCCCGAGGGGCCGGGCGCAGGGAAGAGCGGCGACACATCCACGGGTCTGCCAAACATAGACAGCGAATGAACCCTATCCGAAGAATAGCGGGCAAAACTATTCATGGCGCTCTCATTGAATCGGAGCCAATGAGAACCGCCGCATTGCTACAAACCATTCTGATGATTTCGTCTGTATTGCTAGTTTCTGTGACAGTATTTGGTGAGGATTCTGAAACTGTGATTAGTGATAATGTCACTTGGACAGGGGAAGATTCGGTCGAAGGTGCTGTCAGAATAGTAGACGGGGGGTACCTGTTAATTGAAAACGCTGACATAAAAATGATGGCGGGATCGAGCATTCATATCGACGAGGGCGGCGGCCTTACCATTTGGGGGTCGACTGTTAAGTCACAGACACCACCGACGGCAATCGCGAGCATGGGCTACTGGGACGAGGATAATATATCTAGGTTCAAGGTTCCCGGAGATACAATCTCAGGCCCCTTCCAAGTTGAGATGGTGCCGATGGATGGAGACATCTACTACGGCGATGTTGCTCACATTGGAGACGAGATCTACAATCTCAATGGTAGCTCTCACACATTCAACTTCGATGAGGGTACCGAAGATATCTGGATTGGCCTAACCGGCTACGGAGCGAGTCCAGTCTCGGTTGGCTCAATCACAATCACGACACAGTCTGGTAGTGAAATTACTACGCTGGGATCAGAATTGGAATCAGTAAATATGAGAGGAGCGGGAACTCCTGGTTTTGAGATACATGTGGAAGGAGAAATGTCGGTAAAGAACTCGGCATTGATAGGAGCTCAAGTATTCGTTGACGGAGAACTGTCTGCTGATGATGCCACTTTCGATCGAGTAGGGCCTATTTTGGTTGGAGACGCCGGTAAGATAGATCTCTGGGGAAGTAGTACCTCTTTCTCTGGTAGCCTTGATGACCATGATATCAGGGCTGGGCCCTATTCCGATATTATCTGGCCAGAGAGTGTGAGCGGTTCTGGCGGTTTGATTGACAAATGGGAACGAAGAATTTCGGGGCAGACTCTGCACCTGGATGCGAAGTATGTAATTCTCAGAATCTCAGGGCTCGGCCCTCAGGAATCGGATCAAGAGATTTTCAGTGACGAGAATGGTACGGCGTACATTAATGGCGGAAACGAAAGAGTGGTCGAGATTGGTTACGCTGACGGTACCGTCTGGACTGAGTCGGCGACCATCGAGATCATCTCCTACGAGACAGGTTGGAACCCTCAGACATCCGGAATAGGCAACTATGGAGGGGGAGTAGTGAATCTAAGCTGGTCAGATTCGATTGTTCTAGATTCAGGCACTCCGTATGTAGAATGGGAGTACTTGGAAATCCCGGAGGCCTATGGAGGGCCGCTTTCTGACTCATCCAAGAACATAGGGCAGTCTATGCCAGTGCTGGCAGGTTTAGCCAACAGAGGAACTGTGGCGGCACTTCTATACTTCACCTGTGATAATACCGAGACAGGTATAGAGGCCGATATTGGAGGTTACCAGCAAGCGCGAATAGATCCGGGAGAGTCGGTCGAAGTGTCATTCGGTTGGAGGCATACACAGACTGGTGAAGCATCTCTGACATGCAGAATCTTGACTCCTACTCAATTGGTTGAAGACGGTGCATTCGGAGGAGGAAGTATGACAACATACACAGCGACATGGACAGAGCCTGTTGAAGATGATTCGCTGCCTGTTTTGCCGCTACTTGCTGCTATCGTTGTGGCTATGGCAATCGCAGGAGTGACAATGCTCAGGAGGGCCTCGGATGCTATCGTAGAGGATGGAGACAACTCAGAATATTCGAAGGACGAGTAGTAGTCTTAGCAACTGGTGACCTTGGTCCATGACTCGCTTGTTGGTTCACCGGGGTCGTCTCCAGTTCCACTATCTCCTTCTTCTGTGTACTCATAGAACGAAGTGTGAGAAACGATTGAGCCATCGGACCATGGCGAGACTTGGGTTGTTTCCACAGTAAAGTGGTAGCATCCAAAGTCACTAACGGCCCAATCATCGATTGGGACGTACTTGGTGTTAAGTTCGAAGGAATCAACCGATCCGGGCATAGGTAACTCGGAACCATCCTCTCCGATTAGTGCGCTACCACCTCCAAACTCTCCATTTCCTGAGTCCCACTCGGCAACTCCATTGACAACAGTAACTAGAGGATACGATATAGCAACACTAGAGCCATAATACATTTTGGCCTGAACTGTGTAGTCCGCATATGGCATTGCTCCGGGCGGATTATCGCCTAATGCGTCAAGCCCTGACCATGACTTTAGAGCAACGCCGATGATGCAGGAATCCTTTGAACTCTCGCAGTCATTACCATATCCCATTGCGCCAGAAGTTTCTCCTTTGACATCTTCGACGGTTCTCTGTAGATGTCGAGCCGACAATTGGATTGAGTCAGAAGAACTGCCAACATCAACAGTCACGACATATGGGACTCCAACGATTTGGACAATGTCTCCTATCTTTGATTCCTGGACTGCATTGCCATCATACCAATCAGCAACCGCTAGAGAAATCTCTCCATATTTGCCGTAACCGTCCTCTCTGTTGATTGAGAATGCAATAGAATCGGAATACACTTCGGATCCATCATAGGTAATCGACACATCGGCAGAATTGAATGAGGAGCCAAATAGTGCGCCAGATTCTCTTATTGTCAGAATAATGGTTGAGGAATCTCCCGATATTTCCGATTCAGAGATGTCTATCTCCCCAGATGATAAACTCATGACAAGATATGGGGATGCTGCAAGTAAAAGATAGACTACAGCAATTGCCGCTGTTTGCTTCCTCCCGATTGCATTCCAAACTAGATAAAATGAGATTGCAAGGATAAGGATTGGAACGAGCCCTAGGAATGCATAATCACTCTGTATGCTAGGCCTAGAAACTACAAAAGATATCACGAGTGCTAAAACGGCCAAGCCAGCTCCAGAGCGGATTGGGCCAGATAAGAACCCTGCCTTGGAGTCAGAAGGCTCCACATCTGCAACAAGCACTGACTCGTCCTGGCTGCTCGATTGCTGCTCAATCGCCTTCTGTAGCAGACCGCCATCGCTCACATAACCACCTCTACATGCATACGTCACATGTGTCGGTTATCAACCCGTTGACTAAACCGGCGTTCGGACTCAAGTCAGAAAAGACGCGCGTCCAATTCTCGGGGCTCTTCCGATTCATCGTCCTCATCGCGGAATCTGCCTGCTATGGCTGCTGCTGCGAGAGTAGTGATCATCATAGTGCCCATTAACTCAAATCCTGGTAGATAGACTCCTCTGATGTATATCGTCATCGTCTGTATCTGGTAATTCGGTATACCTTCGGTTCTTACTGAATATTCAGAAGTGGCCTTGAACATCAAAG